>NZ_CP064781.1:747500-1121250 GCF_016858125.1 Azospira restricta | reverse complement strand
CTCGCGCGCGGCGAGCTGGTGACCGTGCTCGACGACTACGCGCTGCCCGACTACGACATTCGCGCCGTCTATCCGCAGCAGCGCCACATCCCGGCCAAGGTGCGCTTCTTCGTCGAGCACCTGCGCCGGATCTACGCCGACCCCGCCTACTGGACGGCCGGGACCGCGCGCGCCGGCTGATATACTGCGCCGCCCCGACGACCCGAGGAGACCGCCATGTCCGCCACCCCGCCCTGCCCGCAATGCACGCTGGGAAACACCTATCCCGACGGCGCCAACTACGTCTGTGCCGATTGCGGCTTCGAGTGGCCGCAAACTGAAGCCGCCGCCGCGGATGACGGTGCGCGCGTCGTCCGCGACGCCAACGGCACCGTGCTGCAGGACGGCGACGCGGTCGTGCTGATCAAGGGCCTGAAGGTGAAGGGCTCGTCGACCGTGCTCAAGCAGGGCACCAAGGTGAAGAGCATCCGCCTCGTCGGCGAGGGCGACCACGAGGTCGACTGCCGCATGGACGGCGGCAGCTTCATGCTCAAGGCCTGCTTCCTGAAGAAGGCCTGATCCGCGCGGCGATCAGCGGCGGCGGCCGCCGCCGCCAAGGATCGAGCCGAGCACACCGCGGATGATCTCGCGGCCGACCTGCGAGCCGATCGCACGGGCGGCGCTCTTCGCCGCCGCTTCGAGGACGCCCTCGCGAGCACGCGCCGGCGAGCGGCCGGCCGGCTTGCCGCCGCCGAAGATGCTGCCGAGGCCGTCGAGCAAGCCACCGCCGGACGGCGCAACGGCTTGCGCAGCTTCCTCGGCCGCGGCCGCCTGCGCCGCCTCGGTACGCTCCTTCAGCTTCTCGTAGGCCGACTCGCGGTCCTCGGCCTTTTCATAGACGCCGTAGACCAGCGAGGCCTTGATCGCCGCCTGTCGCTCGTCGGCCGACAGCGGCCCGATGCGCGAAGCCGGCGGCAGGATGAAGGCGCGCTCGACGACCTGCGGTCGCCCCTTCTCGTCGAGGCAGGAGACCAGCGCCTCGCCGACGCCGAGCTCGGTGATGACCGCCGCCGCGTCGAAGGCCGGGTTGGCGCGCAGCGTCTCGGCGGCCGTCTTCACCGCCTTCTGGTCGCGCGGCGTGAACGCGCGCAGCGCATGCTGGACGCGGTTGCCGAGCTGGCCGAGAACCTTGTCCGGGATGTCGAGCGGGTTCTGCGAGACGAAATAGACGCCGACGCCCTTCGAACGGATCAGCCGCACCACCTGCTCGATCTTCTCGAGCAGCGCCGGCGGCGCCTCGTTGAACAAGAGGTGCGCCTCGTCGAAGAAGAAGACCAGCTTCGGCTTCTCCACGTCGCCGACTTCCGGCAGCTGCTCGAACAGCTCGGCCAGCAGCCAGAGCAGGAAGGTCGAATAGAGGCGCGGGCTGGCCATCAGCCGGTCGGCGGCGAGCACGTTGATGACGCCCTTGCCGTCGACGGTCTGCATCAGGTCATTGATGTCGAGCATCGGCTCGCCGAAGAAGGCCTCGCCGCCCTGCTCGCCGAGCGTCAGCAGCGCGCGCTGGATGGCGCCGATCGAGGCCGCCGAGACGTTGCCGTATTCGGTGGTGAAGGTCTTCGCGTTCTCGCCGACGTGCTGCACCATCGCCCGCAGGTCCTTCAGGTCGAGCAGCAAGAGGCCCTGGTCGTCGGCGATCTTGAACACCAGCTGCAGCACGCCGGCCTGCGTGTCGTTGAGGTTCAGGAGCCGCGCCAGCAGGATCGGCCCCATGTCCGAGATCGTCGCCCGCACCGGGTGGCCGGCCGCGCCATAGACGTCCCAGAACGCCACCGGAAACTTCGCCGGCGCCCAGTCGGCGACGCCGAGCATCTTCAGCCGCTCGGCGAGCTTCGGCGACTCGCTGCCGGCAGCGCCGATGCCGGACAGGTCGCCCTTCACGTCGGCCATGAACACCGGCACGCCGATGGAAGAGAAGCGTTCGGCGAGCACCTGCAGCGTGATCGTCTTGCCGGTGCCGGTGGCGCCGGTGATCAGGCCGTGGCGGTTGGCGAGCGCCGGCAGCAGCGCGAGATCGGTACCGGCGTGGCGGGCGACGACGAGCGGGGGGAGCATGGGGACCTCCGGATCGGGAATGTTCGGGGACGGGCGTTCGATTTCGGCGCAGAGCCTATCACAGCCGGCGCGGCCGATGCGCCGCGCATGCCGGCAGGCAAACCCCGGCGCGGAGGAGTAAAATCCGCGTTTTTCGTTTTCAGCATTAAGGAAGAATCATGGCCGGTCACTCCAAATGGGCCAACATCCAGCACCGCAAGGGACGCCAGGACGAGAAGCGCGGCGCCGCGTTCTCCAAGATCGCCAAGGAAATCACCGTCGCCGCCAAGATGGGCGGCGGCGACCCCGCGTTCAATCCGCGCCTGCGCCTGGCGATCGACAAGGGCAAGGCGGTCAACATGCCCAAGGACAAGATCGACAACGCGATCAAGAAGGGTACTGGCGAGTTGGAAGGCGTCGATTACGTCGAGGTCCGCTACGAGGGCTACGGCATCGGCGGCGCCGCGGTGATGGTCGACTGCCTCACCGACAACAAGACGCGCACCGTCGCCGACGTCCGCCACGCCTTCAACAAGTACGGCGGCAACATGGGCACCGACGGCTGCGTCGCCTTCCAGTTCAAGCACTGCGGCCAGATGCTGTTCGCCCCGGGCACCGACGAGGCGACGCTGATGGACGCGGCGATCGAGGCCGGCGCCGAGGACGTGCTGACCAACGACGACGGCTCGATCGAGGTGATCACCGCCCCCGGCGACTTCCTCGCCGTGAAGGAGGCGCTCGAAGCTGCCGGCTTCACGCCGGAGTTCGGCCAGGTGACGATGAAGGCCGAGAACGAGACCGAACTTTCCGGCGACGACGGCGTCAGGATGCAGAAGCTGCTCGATGCGCTGGAAGCGCTCGACGACGTGCAGGAGGTCTATACCAGCGTCGTCATCGAGGAGTAAATTCTCCCGTTCCCGGAAAAGCGGCGCTCCGGCGCCGCTTTTCTTTTTTGACCGTCCGCCATGCTGCTGAAATTCGCCCCCTTCCTCTTCGTCTTCCTGTGGAGCACCGGCTTCATCGGCGCCAAGTACGGGCTGCCGCACGCCGATGCGCTGTCCTTCCTGCTCGTCCGCTACCTGCTGGTGATCGGGCTGATGGGCGCGCTGGCGCTGGCGACGCGGGCACCGTGGCCGGGCGATGCGCGGCGCTGGTTCCACATCGGCGCCTCCGGCGTGCTGGTGCACGCCTTCTACCTCGGCGGCGTCTTCGTCGCGATCCAGCATGGCCTGCCGGCCGGCATCACCGCGCTGGTGGTCGGCATGCAGCCGCTCCTGACCGCTTTCGGTGCCGGGATGTTCCTCGGCGAGAAGGTGACGCCGCGGCAGTGGGGCGGCCTGGCGCTCGGCCTCGTCGGCGTCTTCCTGGTGCTCTCCGGCCGGATCGCCGCCGATGCGCCGCTCGGCGCGATGCTGGTTCCGGCGCTGGTCGCGCTCTTGGCGATCACCGCCGGCACGCTCTACCAGAAGAAGTTCTGCCCGAGCTTCGACCTCAGGACCGGCTCGGTGATCCAGTTCCTGCCGACGGCGGCGCTGACCGCGCTGGCGATCGCGCTGTTCGGCGAGTTCCGCATCGAGTGGACGCCGCCGTTCGTGTTCGCGCTCGGCTGGCTGGTGCTGGTGCTCTCGCTCGGCGCGATCAGCCTCCTGAATCTGCTGATCCGCTCCGGCAGCGCGGTGAACGTCGCCAGCCTGTTCTACCTGACGCCGCCGACGACGGCGGTGATCGCCTGGGCGCTGTTCGGCGAGACGCTGTCCGGTGTCGCGCTCGCCGGCATGGCGCTGGCGGTCGCCGGCGTCTGGCTGGCAAGGAAGGCCTGAACGGCCTATCCGGCGTAGAGCGGGTAGAGGGTTTCCTCCTCGCGGCGGACGCGCTCGACCAGCACCTTGCCGATGCCGGCCAGTTCCTCGGCGAACGCCGCGGCCCGCTCGGGGTGCGCGGCAAGGTCGCGATACTTGCCGAGGAAGCCGACCACCACCCGGCCGATACCGTCCATCTCGTGGCGGAAGTCGTGGATCAGCGCGTGACTCGCCGCATCGTCGGCCAGCGCGTGCTCGAGGTAGACGTAGAGGCGGATGTTCTCGGTCAGCAGGTGGCTCTGCAGCGCAACGCGGAATTCCTCCAGCCGCGCCGCCGCGGCCGCCACGTCGCCGCGCGCGGCGGCGGCACTGGTTTCGCCGAAGAGCGACAGCAGCAGCTGGTGGTCGGCCGTGAGCTTGCCGATCAGCTCGGGGTGGAAGCGGATGCTGGTTCCCGGCGCCGCACTTTCCTCCCGCACGGCCGCCGCCGGCGCCTCCACCGTGGCGGCAGGCGCCGCATCGCGTTTTCCGAACAGCAGATCGAACAGGAACATGGCCCCTCCCGAATGGTTTTTGTGCAGCGCACCTTAACCCCCACACATTGCAAGGACTTTAATCCGCATCAAATCCGAAAAAGCGCCGCCGGCGACGGGACAGCCCCGCCGCGCCCCCGTAGAATGCCGCCCATGCCTGCCCCCGCCTCCACCCCGACCGCCCCTCTGCGCCTGCTCGGCATCGACCCCGGCCTGCGCATCACCGGCTTCGGCGTCGTCGACGCGCAGGGCAGCAAGCTCGCCTACGTCGCCAGCGGCTGCATCCGCACCGACGAGAAGATGCCGCTGCCGGAACGGCTCGGCGTCATCACGCGCGGCATCGCCGAGATCGTCGCCACCTACGCGCCGGGGCAGGCGGCGATCGAGGAGGTATTCCTCAACAAGAACCCGTGGTCCACGCTGCTGCTCGGCCAGGCGCGCGGCGCCGCGATCGGCGCGCTGGTCGGCAGCGGCCTGCCGGTCGCCGAATACGGCACGATGCAGATCAAGCAGGCGGTGGTCGGCCACGGCCGCGCGACCAAGGAGCAGGTGCAGCACATGGTGCGCCGGCTGCTGTCGCTGCCCGGCGACCCCTCGCCCGACGCCGCCGACGCGCTCGCCTGCGCGATCGCCCATGCCCATGGCGGGCAGGGGCTGGGCGCGCTATCCTCTGCCGGTCGCCGCAAGAGCGGCCGCCTGACCTCACTCGCCAAACTGAAATGATCGGACGCCTGACCGGCACCCTCGCCGCCAAGACCCCCCCGCAGATCCTCGTCGACGTCAATGGCGTCGGCTACGAGGTCGACGTGCCGATGAGCACCTTCTACAACCTGCCCGCCGCCGGCGACAAGGTGGTGCTGCTGACGCACCACGCGGTGCGCGAGGACGGCCACTTCCTCTACGGCTTCGGCAGCGAGGCCGAGCGCTTCGCCTTCCGCCAGCTCTTGAAGATTTCCGGCGTCGGCGCGCGCACCGCGCTCGCGGTGCTTTCCGGCCTGTCGGTCGCCGACCTCGCGCAGGCCGTCGCCGCGCAGGAGGCCGGCCGGCTGACGAAGGTGCCGGGGATCGGCAAGAAGACCGCCGAGCGCCTGCTGCTCGAACTGAAGGGCAAGCTCGCCGAGGCGGTGCCGGCCGCGGCCGCCGCGGCGGCCGCCGGCGACTCGCGCCACGACATCCTGAACGCGCTCTTGGCGCTCGGCTACAACGAGCGCGAGGCGCAGGCGGCGATGAAGGGCCTGCCGGCCGAGGTCGGCACCGCCGACGGCATCCGCCTGGCGCTGAAGGCGCTGTCCAAGGCCTGATAATGAAACTACCCCCACGCTCGAAATTCGCGAAGGGCTTGCCCCCGGGGCAAGCCCGTTCGGTTGGCACGGCGCGGCGCGCCGCGAATGCCCAACCTCACCCCCCCGAGGGGGCGCAGGCCGCCCTTGGGACGGCCCGGCGGGAGGCCTGATGCAACCCCGCCACACGCAATACGCCCAGTTCGCCATCGTCGCCGCGCTGATCGTCGGCTGCATCGCGGTGCTGCTGCCCTTCGTCGGCACGCTGCTGTTCGCGGTCGTCATCGCGGTCACGACTTGGCCGCTCTACACCCGCTTGGTCCTGCTGTTTCGCCAGCGGCATACGCTGGCGGCGCTGGTCATGGCGCTGCTGCTGGTGGTGCTGCTGGCGATCCCGATGAGCCTGCTCTCCGGCAACCTGACCGGCGCCATCGAGATGGTCACGCAGTACCTGCGGCCGCTGATCGAGAACGGCCTGCCGGCCGAGCCGCCGGCCTGGCTCGTCCGCCTGCCGCTGATCGGCGGCGCCATCGAGGAGTACTGGCACACGCTCGCCGCCAGCCGCGAAGAGCTGAACGCGTTGCTGCGGCAGTTCGTCGACCCGGCGCGCAAGCTGGCGCTGACGGCAGTGAAGATCTCGGCACAGGGCCTGCTGCAGCTGCTGCTGGTGATCTTCTTCCTGTTCTTCATCTTCCGCGACGCGCACATCTACGGCAACGCGCTGCTGACCGCCGCCAGGAAGCTCGGCGGCCCGCTCGGCGAGCGCATGCTGAAGCTCGCCCGCGGCACGATCACCGGCGTCATGGTCGGCATCATCGGCACCGCCGCCGCGCAGGCCCTGGTCGGCATGGTCGGCTACCTGATCGCCGGCGTTCCCGGCGTGATGATGCTCACCTTCGCCACCTTCATCTTCGCGATGGTGCCGGTGATCGGCCCGACGCTGATCTGGGGCGGCGCCGCATTCTGGCTCTACGGCCAGGGGCAGACCGGCTGGGCGGTGTTCATGCTGCTCTGGGGCATGCTCGGCATCTCCAGCGTCGACAACTTCATCAAGCCGATCCTGATCTCGCGCACCGCCGCGCAGCCGCTGCTGCTGATCGTCGTCGGCGTCTTCGGCGGCGTGCTGGTGTTCGGCTTCATCGGCATCTTCCTCGGGCCGACGCTCTTGGCGCTCGGCCAGACGCTGATCCGCGAATGGATCGCCGACAAGGCGGCCGACCTCAACTATTCCGAGCCGTCATAGAATCGCCCCATGATCGAAACCGACAAATTCGCCGAGCGCATCGTCACCCCCGCCGCGTCGCCGCAGGAGGACGCGATCGAGCGCGCGCTGCGCCCGAAGCGACTCGCCGACTACGTCGGCCAGGCGAAGATCCGCGAGCAGCTGGAGATCTTCATCCAGGCGGCGAGGAACCGCGGCGAATCGCTCGACCACGTGCTGCTGTTCGGCCCGCCGGGGCTGGGCAAGACGACGCTGGCGCACATCGTCGCCGCCGAGATGGGCGTCAACCTGCGCCAGACCTCGGGGCCGGTGCTCGAACGCGCCGGCGACCTCGCCGCGATCCTGACCAACCTCGAACCGCACGACGTGCTGTTCATCGACGAGATCCACCGCCTGTCGCCGGTGGTCGAGGAAATTCTCTATCCGGCGATGGAGGACTTCCAGATCGACATCATGATCGGCGAAGGCCCGGCGGCGCGCTCGGTGAAGCTCGACCTGCCGCCGTTCACGCTGGTCGGTGCGACCACCCGCGCCGGCATGCTGACCAACCCGCTGCGCGACCGCTTCGGCATCGTCGCCCGCCTCGAGTTCTACAGCGCGGACGAGCTCGCCTGGATCGTCCGCCGCTCGGCGCAGCTCCTCAACGTCGCCGCCGAGGACGCCGGCGCGCTGGAAATCGCCCGCCGCTCGCGCGGCACGCCGCGCATCGCCAACCGCCTGCTGCGCCGCGTGCGCGACTACGCCGAGGTGAAGGGCGGCGGCACGGTCACTGCGGCGATCGCCGACGCCGCGCTGGCGATGCTCGACGTCGACGCCGCCGGCCTCGACCTGATGGACCGCAAGCTGCTCTCGGCAGTGATCGACAAGTTCGGCGGCGGCCCGGTCGGCGTCGACAACCTCGCCGCGGCGATCGGCGAGGCGCGCGACACGATCGAGGACGTGCTCGAACCCTTCCTGATCCAGCAGGGCTACCTGCAGCGCACGCCGCGTGGGCGCGTCGCGACGCCGTCGATCTACCGCCACCTCGGCCTCGACAGCCCGGGCCGCGACGGCGCGCAGAACGCGCTGTGGGACGAGCGCTGAGCTTCCGGCAATGAGCGAGCTGTTCGCCGGCTATCTGTGGATCCTGCACAGCGAGGATGCGCTGCTGCTCGGGCTGATCATCTTCTCGTCGGGGATCGGCATCGGTGCCGCGGTGATCCAGGTCAACTCGATCCTCACCCGCCAGGCGAACGACGCCGCCACCTCGGTGGTCACCTGGATGCTGCTGTTCGCCTTCTCGCTGAGCGCGATCTACTACCTGTGGCACGCCTCGGTGAACGCCATCCTGCCGCTGCTGATCGGCACGCTGGCCTTGAGTTCGGTGGCCGGCCTGGCCGTCTCGCTGAACGCGCGGCGGCGGCTGGCGGAAGTCGCCGCTGCCCGCCGCCGGCCGAGCGATGAACGCCTGCTGCAGGATTACCAGGTGCTGCGCACCGCCAGCGAGCTGCGCCGGCGCCTGCGGCTGGCCCGCCAGCAGCGCTGACCCGGCGCGCGCCGTTGTTGCATTTCGCAACTTCGGCGTGAAACAATAGCGCCCCATGCCCAAACTGCAATCCCTGCACGCCAAGATCCTGTTCGGCTACAGCCTGGTCGGGCTGCTCTTCGTCGCGCTGGTGATCAGCTCGCTGCTCGACTTCCGCCGGCTGGAAACCAAGATCAACGAACAGCAGCACGTCGCCGACCTGCACGACGAGGTGCGCTACTCGCGGCGGATGGAGAAGAACTACCTGCTCTACCGCAAGAACAGCGACCTCGCCGAGTCGATCGAACGCGCCAACAATGCGCTGGCGCTGATCAAGCAGCTGCCGCCGCAGCTCTCCGACACCGAGATCCAGGCCAGCGCCAGCGAAACGCTGGAGCGCTACCGCGAACTGCTGATCGAGATGGCCAACGCCGACCGCCACGGCCGCGTCTCGGAGACGGTCACCGACGAGTTGCTGATCACCGGCTCGCGCATGCTGTCGCTCGGCGAGAAGCTCGACGCCGAGGCGCGCCAGCTGCTCGACGACGCCGTCGCCGCGCACCACCGCAACCTGCAATGGACGATCCTCGCCGCGATCGCGCTCGCCGTCGCCGCCGGCGTGCTGGTCACGCGCAGCGTCGTGCAGCCGCTGCGCACGATCGAGACCAGCCTGACCCGCGTCGCCGCCGGCGAGGCCGGCCGCCTCGACCACACCTCGGAGGACCGCGAGGTCGGCTCGCTGACCGACGCCATCAACCGCACGTTGACCGAACTCGACGAGCGGCAGAAGGCGATCACCCGCTCGTCCCGGCTGGTCGCGCTCGGCACCATGCTCTCCGGCGTCGCCCACGAGCTGAACAACCCGCTGTCCAACATCTCGACCTCGTGCCAGATCCTGCTCGAGGAGATCGACGACCTGCCCGCGGACATCCGCCACGACCTGCTGGCGCAGATCGACGGCGAGGTCCTGCGCGCCCAGCGCATCGTCGGCACGCTGCTCGACTTCGCCCGCGAGCGGCAGTACGAGCGCGTCGAGACGCCGGTGCGCACGCTGGTCGACGAGGTGCTGCAGCTGACCCGCAATCTGACGCCGACCGACGCGACGATCGCCATCGACATCCCCGACGGTCTCTCCATCGACGTCGACCGCCAGCGCTTCCAGCAGGTATTGATCAACCTGCTGCAGAACGCCGCCGGCGTCATCGGCGCCGGCGGGCTGATCCGCATCGCGGCGCGGCGCGAGACGCGTGCCGACGGCGCCGGCACGCTGATCACGGTCGAGGACAACGGCCCCGGCATCGCGCCGGAGAACCTGCCGCGCATCTTCGACCCCTTCTTCTCGACCAAGCCGGTAGGCAAGGGCACCGGCCTCGGCCTCTTCATCGTGCACGAGATCGTCGGCCAGCACGGCGGCAGCGTTTCCGTCGATTCGGACGCGGGCCGCGGCTGCCGCTTCAGCGTGCACATCCCGGACCGCAAGAAAACGGAGAAATGATGTACCCCCACGCTCAATGTTCGCGAAGGGCTTGCCGCGACGGCCAGCCCGTTCGGTCGGCACGGCGCGGTGCGCCGCGAATTCCCGACCTCACCCCCCCAAGGGAGGCGCATGCCGCCCTCGGGGCGCCCCTTCAGGAGGCACAGCCATGAACAAAGGACGCATCCTGGTCGTCGACGACGAGGAAATCGCCCGCCGCAACCTGTCGCACGTGCTGGAGCGCGAGGGCTACCAGGTCGATTGCGCGGCGGACGGCGCCGCCGCGCTGGCGCTACTGGCCGAGGCCCGCTACCAGCTGGTGCTGACCGACCTGCGCATGCCCGGCATCGACGGCCTCGAGCTGCTGCGGCAGACCAAGAGCCGCTGGCCGGAGACCGAGGTGGTGATGATCACCGCGCACGCCAACGCCAGCTCGGCGGTCGAGGCGATGACCAACGGCGCCTTCTACTACGTCGAGAAGCCGTTCCGCCTGCCCGACGTCCGCAAGATCGTCGGCGAGGCGACGCAGAAGGCGGCGCTGAAGCGCGAGAACGCGTCGCTGAAGGCGGCGCTCGACCAGGCGACGACGGCGCCGCGCATCATCTCCAGCAACCCGGACATGCTCGCCGTGCTCGGCACCGCCGACGGCGTCGCCGCCACCGACTGCGGCGTGCTGATCGTCGGCGAGCGGGGCACCGGCCGCGAGGCACTGGCCCGCCATCTGCACGAGAAGAGCGGCCGCCGCGGCGCCTTCGTCGCCGTCAGCTGCGGCACGCTCGGCGAGGATGCGCTCGCCGCCGAGCTGTTCGGCCAGGACGGCACGCCCGGAGCGGTCGAGGCCGCCGCCGCCGGCACGCTGTTCCTTGACGAAGTGGCGGCGGTGCCGGCGGCGCTGCAGCCGCGCCTCTTGCGCCTGGTGCAGGACGGCGAGTTCGTGCGCCAGGGCGAGAGCCAGGCGCGCCCGGCGGACGTCCGCACGGTCGCCGCCAGCACCCAGGACCTTGCCGCGCTGGCCGAGGAAAGCGCCTTCCGCCAGGACCTCTTCTTCCGCCTGGCGGTGGTCACGCTCAACCTGCCGCCGCTCCGCAAGCGGCGCGGCGACATCCCGCAGCTGGCCATGCACTTCCTCACCCGCGCCGCGCAGCGCATGGGCAAGCCGGTTTCCGAGATCGCGCCGGAAGCCTTCGACCGCCTGCTCGCCTATGGCTTCCCGGGCAACCTGCGCGAACTGGAAAGTATCATCGAGCGCGGCGTCGCGCTCGCCGGCGGCCAGGCATTGACCGCCGACCTGCTGCCGGAGGCGCTCGGCAACCCGGCCGCCCCCGCTGCCGGCGAGGCGCCGGCGATCAAGACGCTGGAGGAACTGGAGCGCGAGCACATCCTCAAGGCGCTCGAGCACACCGGCGGCAACCGCGCGCTCGCGGCGCAGCTGCTGGGCATCGACCGCGTCTCGCTGTGGCGCAAGCTGCGCCGCTACAACGAGGAAGCCTGAGCGATTTCCGCAGCAGCGAACTTGCTTAAATAACAAACTGTTACAAACGAACACTCACCCAGTAAGTTAAAATTCGCCGATGAAGCACGAACAGAAGCCGAACGCCTTCACGATTCCGGTCCGCATCTACTACGCGGAAACCGACGCCGGCGGCGTCGTGTACCACTCGAAATACCTCGATCTCTTCGAGCGCTGCCGCACCGAATGGCTGCGCCAGCTCGGGCACAACCAGCAGAACCTGATCGACGAGCACAATCTCGTCTTCGTCGTGCGCAACATCAACATCGACTACCTGCGCCCCGGCCGCCTCGACGACCTGCTGCAGATCGGGCTCGAGGTCGACAAGCTCGGCCGCAGCCAGATCGTCTTCCGCCAGCACGCCCGACGCCAGGAAGCCGACGGCAGCTGGACCGAGCTCGCCACCGCCACGGTGCAGATCGTCTGCGTCGATTTCGCCAAATTCAAGTCCGCCCCGATTCCCGACTGGCTGCGCGCCCAGCTGGAGACCCTGCAATGAACGTCACGCAAGACCTGTCGATCCTGCACCTGATCCTCAACGCCAGCGCCGTCGTCCAGGCGGTGATGGCGCTGCTCGCCGGCGTCTCCTTCATGAGCTGGTACTACATCTTCCGCAAGTACTACGCGGTGAAGCTGCAGCGCCGCAAGGCCGAGCAGTTCGAGCGCGACTTCTGGTCCGGCGGCGATCTCAACTCGCTGTTCAACAGCGCGGTGAACGACCGCCACCACGCCGGCAGCATGGAACGCATCTTCGAGGCCGGCTTCCGCGAATTCACCAAGCTGCGCGGGCAGAAGAACCTGGAGGCGAAGGACATCGTCGACGGTTCGCGGCGCGCGATGCGCGCCACCTACCAGCGCGAGCTCGACGAACTCGAGGCGCACCTCGCCTTCCTCGCCTCGGTCGGCTCGGTGTCGCCGTACATCGGCCTGTTCGGCACGGTGTGGGGGATCATGCACGCCTTCCGCGCGCTCGCCAACGTCGGCCAGGCGACGCTCGCCTCGGTCGCCCCGGGCATCGCCGAGGCGCTGGTCGCCACCGCCATCGGCCTGTTCGCGGCGATCCCGGCGGTGCTCGCCTACAACCGCTTCTCGCACGACATCGACCGCCTCGCCACCCGCTTCGAGTCCTTCCAGGAGGAGTTCTCGAACATCCTGCAGCGGCAGATGAGATAAGGCCATGCGCCCGCGCCGCCTGAAAAACGAGATCAACGTCGTCCCCTACATCGACGTCATGCTGGTGCTGCTGGTCATCTTCATGGTGGCGGCGCCGATGATGACGACCGGCTCGGTGGACCTGCCGTCCACGGGCAAGAGCTCGCAGGTGCCGAGCAACCCGACGCGCGTGCTGGTCAAGGCCGACGGCGGCATCGCGGTCAAGGACGCGAAGGGCAACGACCACGGCGTCGACCGCGCCGGGCTGGCCAGCTACCTGCGCGCCGAGCAGGCGAAGAACCCGGAACTGGCAGTGCTCGTCGCCGGCGACCGCAACGCGAAGTACGAGGCCGTGCTCGACGTGCTCGACGGCATCAAGCAGCTCGACATCAAGCGCGTCGGGCTGGAGACCGTACGCAAGCAATGATCCTCCCCTACCCCCAGGACGACGGCGAAAAGTGGAAGTCGCTGGCGCTCGCCGCCGGCGTCCACCTGGCGCTCGTCGTCGCGCTGTTCGTCGGCGTGCAGTGGAAGAGCCGGACGCCGGCCGCGGTCGAGGTCGAGCTGTGGGACAACGTTCCCGCCGCGCGCCCGGCGCCGCCTCCGCCAGCGGAGGAAAAGCCGGAGCCGAAGCCCGAGCCGAAACCGGAACCTAGGGTCGAGCCCAAGCCCGAACCGAAGCCGGAGCCGAAGCCCGAGATCGCGGTGAAGGAGGAGAAAAAGAAGAAGCCGCCGGAGCCGCCGAAGAAGGAAGAGCCGAAGAAGGTCGAACCGAAGAAGCCGGAACCGCCGCGCCCCTCGTTCGACGAGGAGCTGAAGCGCGAGCAGAAGCAGCTCGAGCAGCAGAAGCGCATGCAGCAGCAGGCCGCGCGCGCGGAAGCCGAGACGCGGGCGCTGGCCGAGGCGCGCGCCGAGCAGGCGGCCGCCGCGAAGAGCCGCGGGCTGGCCGACTACGCCGGCAAGATCCGCGGCAAGATCCGCGGCAACATCGTGCTGCCGCCGGCGATCCAGGGCAACCCGGAAGCGCTGTTCGAGGTCACGCAGCTGCCGTCGGGCGAGGTCATCGCGGTGCGCATGAAGCGCTCGAGCGGCAACCCCAACCTCGACGCCGCGATCGAGCGCGCGATCCTCAAGTCCTCGCCGCTGCCCAAACCCGACCAGCCGGAGCTTTTCCAGCGTGTGCTGGAGATCCGCTACCGGCCGTTCGACGAGTAAGTACCGGTATAATCACGCCTTTCCCGGAGAAACACCCGCGATGATCCGTCCTTTCCGCCAGCTTGCCGTCGCATGCGCGGCGGCCTTCAGCCTTGCCGCACAGGCCCAGCTCTCGATCGAGGTCACCGGCGCCGGCGCCAACCGCATCCCGGTGACCATCGCCGACTTCGGCGGCGAGGCCGGCGTCTCGCGCGCGCTGACCTCGGTGATCCGCGGCGACCTCGAGCGCTCGGGGATGTTCAAGCTGGTCGAGCAGGCGCAGTCGCCGCTGACCGAAGCGAGTACGATCGACTTCGCCGCCGCCCGCGGCCGCGGCGCCGACGCGGTCGCCGCCGGCAGCATCGGCGGCACCGCCGATGGCCGCTACGAATCGCGCTTCCGGCTGTTCGACACCAACAAGCAGGCGCAGCTCGCCGGCGCCGCCTTCGTCACCGGCGCGCCGCAGCTGCGCGCCGCCGGCCACCGCATCGCCGACGTGATCTACGAGAAGCTGACCGGCGAGCCCGGCGTCTTCTCGACGCGCATCGCCTACGTGGTGAAGGCCGGCCCCGGCCGCTTCGAGCTGCAGATCGCCGACGCCGACGGCCAGAACGCGCAGGCGGCGCTGATCTCGAAGGAGCCGATCATCTCGCCGGCCTGGTCGCCGGACGGCGGCCGGCTGGCCTACGTCTCGTTCGAGAACAAGAAGCCGGTGATCTACGTCCATTCGCTGGCCACCGGCAAGCGCGTCGTCGTCGCCAACTTCAAGGGCTCCAACTCGGCGCCGGCGTGGTCGCCGGACGGCCGCAAGCTGGCCGTGGTGCTGACCAAGGACGGCGGCTCGCAACTGTTCACGGTCAATGCCGACGGCTCCGGCGTGCAGCGCCTGACCTCGTCCGGCGCGATCGACACCGAGCCGCAGTTCTCGCGCGACGGCCAGCATGTCTATTTCACCTCGGACCGCGGCGGCAGCCCGCAGATCTACCGCGTCGCGGCCGGCGGCGGCGAGGTCCAGCGCGTCACCTTCGAGGGCAGCTACAACGTCACCCCGCGCCTGTCGCCCGACGGCCGCTCGATGGCCTTCATCACGCGCGGCAACGGCGGCTTCCGCCTCGCGGTGATGGACCTCGCCAGCCGCCAGGTGCAGGTGCTCACCGACTCGCACAAGGACGAGTCGCCGAGCTTCGCGCCGAACGGCCGGATGATCCTGATCGCCACCGAGATCGGCGGCCGCGGCGTGCTCTCCGCGGTCTCCGTCGACGGCCGCATCAAGCAGCGCCTGTCGATCGCCGCCGGCGACGTGCGCGAGCCGGCCTGGGGTCCGTACCAGAAATAGTTTCCCCCTTCGTTTTCAACCATTCCGCATATTTGCGCAGGAGAAGTACCGATGAAAAAGCTGATTATCCCCGCCCTGCTCGCCGTGCTCATCGCCGGCTGCAGCTCCACCCCCGATACCGGCGCCGAACAGAGCGGCGCCCCGGTCGAAGGCCGTGACGGCGTCAAGACCGTGACCGCCGGCGGCGTCAGCGGCGTCCAGCTGCCGCCCGAGCTGACCGATCCGAAGAGCATCCTGTCGAAGCGCAGCGTCTACTTCGACTACGACAAGTTCGAGATCAAGCCCGAGCACAAGGACCTGGTCGCCGCCCATGCCAAGTTCCTGGTCAACAACCGCCAGTTCAAGATGCTGATCCAGGGCAACACCGACGAGCGCGGCAGCCGCGAGTACAACCTCGCCCTCGGCCAGAAGCGCGCCGACGCGGTGAAGAAGGCGCTGGTCCTGCTCGGCGCCCGCGAAGACCAGGTCGAGTCGGTCAGCCTCGGCGAAGAGAAGCCGTCCTGCGTCGACCAGAGCGAAGCCTGCTGGGCGAAGAACCGCCGCGGCGACATGCTCTACTCCGGCGAGTTCTGATCGTGAGGTCGCCGCGCCGCATCGTCCTCGCCGTCGCGGCCGCCGGCGTCCTCGCCGGCGCCGCGGCGCCGGCCTGGGCGCTGTTCGACGACGACGAGGCGCGGCGGCAGATCGCCGAGCTGCGCACGCGCAGCAACGAGCGCTTCGACACGCAGAGCAAGGCCCAGCTCGACCTCGCCAACCAGATCGAGGCGCTGAAGGGCGAGGTCGCGCGCCTGCGCGGCCAGGTCGAGACGCTGACCTACGAGCTCGACACCGCGAAGAAGCGCCAGCAGGACTTCTACATCGACCTCGACGGCCGCCTGCGCAAGTTCGAGACCAGCGCCGCCGCCCCGGCCGCCGCCGACGAGGCCGCCCCGCCGCCGGCGGCGAAGAAGGCCGACCCGGCCGAAGAGGCCCGCGCCTACGAGGCCGCGCTGAACCTGTTCAAGGCCGGCAAGTACAAGGAGTCGGCCGCTGCCTTCGACGCCTTCGTCAAGGATCACCCGGACAGCGACCTGGCGCCGTCGGCGCAGTACTGGCTGGGCAATTCGCATTACGGACTGCGCGACTGCAAGAAGGCGATCGACGCGCAGAAGGTCGTCGTCGCGCGCTGGGGCAGCCACGCCAAGGCCGCCGACGCGATGCTCAACATGTCGACCTGCCAGCAGGAGCTCGGCGACGCCAAGACGGCGAAGCAGACGCTGGAGATGCTGGTCGCCAAGTACCCCGGCTCGCCGGCCGCCGCCACCGCCAGCCAGCGCCTGAAGAAGAAGTGAAGCTCCCGGCCGTCACCGCGCTGACGCCGCCGAGCGTGCGCGTCAGCGAGATCTTCTTTTCGCTGCAGGGGGAAAGCTCGCGCGTCGGGCTACCGACGGTGTTCATCCGCCTCACCGGCTGCCCGCTGCGCTGCGCCTGGTGCGACACCGAATACGCATTCACCGGCGGCGAGACGCGGACGATCGCCGAGGTCGTCGCCGAGGCGGGCCGCCAGGGCACGCGCACCGTCTGCGTCACCGGCGGCGAGCCGCTGGCACAGAAGAACTGCCTGCCGCTACTCGCCGCGCTGTGCGACGCCGGCTTCGACGTCTCGCTGGAAACCTCCGGCGCGCTGGATATCGGCGGTGTCGATGCGCGCGTCTCGCGCATCATGGACCTCAAGGCCCCGGGCTCGGGCGAGGCCGACAAGAACCGCTGGGACAACCTGCCGCTCCTGACCGCGCACGACGAGGTGAAGATCGTCGTCGCCGACCGCGCCGACTACGAATGGGCGCGCGGCATCATCGCCGAGCACCGCCTCGCCGACCGCTGCCCGGTGCTGCTGTCGCCGGTGCAGGGGAAGCTCGCGCCGGGCGAGCTCGCCGACTGGATCCTCGCCGACCGGCTGCCGGTGCGCTTCCAGCTGCAGCTGCACAAGGTGCTTTGGGGTAACATGCGCGGCAAGTAGTCCTTCCCGCGAAGGAGCGCGCCGCCATGACCGCCAGCAACCGCCGCCAGTTTTCCCGCATCGCCTTCCACGCCCCCGGGCAGCTCGTCTGCGGCGGCGGCCAGGACGAGGTCGCCGTCGTCGACCTGTCGCTGCGCGGTGCGCTGCTGCGGCACAAGGGCAGCGGCCCGCAGCCCGGCATCGGCGACAACTGCGTGCTGCACGTGCGCCTCGGCCAGCTCGACGCGCTGATCCGCATGCAGGGCACCGTCGCCCACCTCGACGGTCCCTTCCTCGGGCTGGCCTGCCACAGCATCGACCTCGACAGCGCGACCCACCTGCGCCGGCTGGTCGAGCTCAACCTCGGCGACACCGCGCTGCTCGAACGCGAGCTGGCGGCACTGGTCGGCGAGGACTAGGAACTAGACCCCCAGGTAGCGGTGCCAGACGCCGTGGTCGGCGTCCAGTTCCGCGGAACTTCCCTGCCAGACGACGCGGCCGCGCTCGACGATGGTGTGCCGATCGGCGAGCGCGATCAGCCGCTCGACGTACTTGTCCACCACCAGCGTCGTCTGCCCGGCCGCGCGCAGCCGCGCCAGGCACTGCCAGATCTCCTCGCGCACCAGCGGCGCCAGTCCCTCGGTCGCCTCGTCGAGGATCAGCAGGCGCGGGTTGGTCATCAAGGCGCGGCCGATCGCCAGCATCTGCTGCTCGCCGCCGGAGAGCTGGTTGCCCATGTTCTGCTGGCGCTCGGCGAGCCGCGGGAAGAGTTCGAAGACGCGGTCGAGCGTCCACGGCTCGGCGACGCCCCGCCGGTTCGCGGCGAAGGCGACGAGGTTCTCGCGCACCGAAAGGTTCGCGAAGATCTGCCGCCCCTCCGGCACCAGCGCGATACCGCCGCGGCCGATGCGGTCCGGCGGGCGGCCGGCGATCTCCTCGCCGGCGAAGCGGATCGCGCCGGCGAGGATGCCGGCCGGTGCCGGCGACAGCCCGCACAGCGCGCGCAGCGTCGTCGACTTGCCCATGCCGTTGCGCCCGAGCAGCGTCGCCACCTCCCCTTCGGCCAGCGTCAGGTCGATCCCGAAGAGCACTTGGCTCTGTCCATAGGCGACTTCGAGGCCGCGGATTTCGAGCAGCGCGCTCATGCCATCTCCTCGCCGAGATAGGCCTTCCTCACCTCCGGATGCGCGCGCACCTCGTCGGGCAGGCCGGTGCAGATCAGCCGGCCGCCGACCAGCACCGAGATGCGGTCGGCCAGCCGGAAGACCGCATCCATGTCATGCTCGACCAGCAGCAGCGTGACCTTGCGCCCGAGGTGCTCGATCAGCGCGACGACGCGTTCCGACTCCTCCGGACCCATGCCGGCCATCGGCTCATCGAGCAGCAGCAGCCGCGGCTTCGTCGCCAGCGCCAGCGCCAGTTCGAGCTGGCGCTGCTCGCCATGCGCGAGGCTGCCGGCGACGGTCGATTCGCGACCGGCAAGGCCGACCTCGGCGAGCCACGTCGCCGCCTCGTCGACGATCGCCCGCTCCTTGTCCACCGGCGCCCAGAAGCGGAAGCTGCCGCCCCAGTCGCGCTGCCGCCCCTGCACCGCCAGCGCAACGTTGTCGAGCGCCGTGAGACGCGCGAAGACGTTGGTCACCTGCCAGGAGCGGGCGATGCCGCGCGCGACGCGGGCGTGCATCGGCAGCCGCGTGACGTCCTCGCCGGCGAAGCGGATCGTCCCGGCGTCCGGCGTCTGCGCGCCGGACAGCTGGTGGATCAGCGTCGTCTTGCCGGCGCCGTTGGGGCCGATCAGCGCATGCACCTCGCCTTCGGCGACGGCGAGCGAGACGCCGGAGAGGGCGTGCACGCCGCCGAAATGGCGGCTGACGCCGGCGACTGCGAGCAGGCCGCCGTTCGCTTCGTTGCTCATTTCGCCGCTCCGCGCGCGAACAGCCCGTGCAGCCAGGCGGCGACGCCGCGCGGCGCGCGGAAGACGACGACCAGCAGCAAGAGGCCGAGCGCCGCATGCCAGTGCACGGTGACGCCGGTCAGCAGCTCTTCGAGCAGCAGCAGCGTCAGTGCGCCGGCGAAGCCGCCGTAGAGCGTGCCGACGCCGCCGACGATGACCATCACCAGCAGCGTGCCGGACTGCGTCCAGTGCAGCAGGTTCGGACTGGCCAGCAGGCTGTGGTTGGCGATCAGCGCGCCGGCCAGCCCGGCCAGCGTGCCGCCGATGACGAAGCAGGCGAGCTGGTAGGCGGCAACCGGATAGCCGAGCGCCGCCATGCGCGACTCGTTCTCGCGGATGCCCTGCAGCACGCGGCCGAAGCGCGCGTGCGCGATGCGGTCGAGCACGAACAGCGCGGCGGCGAGGCAGGCCAGCGCGACCCAGTAGAAGACCGCGTCGTCCTTCAGGTCGAGCGGCCCGAAGGTCGAGCGCGCCGGCAGCGGCAGGCCGTCGTCGCCGCCCCAGGCCTTCAGCGAGATGAACAGGTAGTAGATCATCTGCGCGAAGGCGAGCGTGATCATGATGAAGTAGACGCCGCGCGTGCGCAGGCTGATCGCGCCGATGAGCAACGCCAGCACGCCGGCCAGCGCGGCCGCCGCCGGCCAGGCGACGACGGCCGCGGTGACGCCGCGCTCGGCGAGGATCGCCACCGCGTAGGCGCCGGCGCCGAAGAACGCGGCATGGCCGAAGGCGACCAGGCCGCCGAAGCCGACGATGAAGTTGAGGCTGGTCGCCGCCAGCGCGAAGATCAGGATGCGCGCCGCGACGCTGACGTAGAAGTCCTGGCCGAGCGCCTGCAGGAGCGGCGGCAGCGCCGCCAGCGCCAGCAGCGCGGCGAGCGCCAGCCCGCGGCGGCGCGCGCTCTGCCGGTACAGCGCCGATTTCATGTCGCCGCCCGCCATCAGCCGCGCGCCGGGAAGAGCCCGGCCGGCTTCCAGAACAGGATCGCCGCCATCAGCAGGTAGATGAGGATCGCCGCCAGCGCCGGGCCGAGCGTGGACGCGGTTTCCGCCGGCAGGAAGCCGCGCAGCAGCCAGGGCAGCAGCGCCCGGCCGAGCGTGTCGACGACGCCGACCAGCAGGCTGCCGACCAGCGCGCCGCGGATCGAGCCGATGCCGCCGATGACGATGACGACGAAGGCGAGGATCAGGATGCTCTCGCCCATCCCCACCTGCACCGCCAAGAGCGGCCCGAGCAGCGCGCCGGCGAGCGCGCAGAGGCCGGCGCCGGCGGCGAAGACGAGCGTGAACAGGCGCCTCACGTTCACGCCCAGCGCCTCGGTCATCTCGCGGTTCGACGCGCCGGCGCGCACCCACATGCCGACGCGCGTCTTCGCGACGACCACGTAGAGGAGCAGCGCGACGGCGACGCCGACGGCGATGATCAGCAAGCGGTAGGCCGGGTAGCTGAAGCCAGCGACCTCGACCGGGCCGGCGAGCGCCTCCGGCGCGTTGAGCAGCACCGGCTGGTCGCCCCAGACCCAGCGCACCGCCTCGTTGGCGATCAGGATCAGCGCGAAGGTGGCGAGCACCTGCGCCAGATGGTCGCGCGCGTAGAGCCGGCGCAGCACCGTCACTTCGAGCAGCGCGCCGACCGCCGCGGTGCCGGCCACCGCCGCCAGCACGCCGACGACGAACGAGCCCGAGGCTGCGGCCGCGGCCGCCGCCAGGTAGGCGCCGACCATGTACAGCGAGCCGTGCGCCAGGTTGATCATGTCCATGATGCCGAAGACGAGCGTCAGCCCGGCCGCCAGCAGGAAGAGCATGAGGCCGAACTGGAGGCCGTTGAGGGCCTGTTCGAGGATCAGTTGGGTCATTTCAGCAGACGTTCAGCACGCACCGCCGACAAGGCGAAGCGCTGGCGAGGCGGCAAGGTCGGCGGCGCCGCGGACAGTACTCGAGTACGGCAAGGTGCCGCCGGCCCTAATCTGCCAACCTCGCAACGAAGTCCAGCGCAAGCGTGCTCCGTTTACTTCATCTTGCACTGCGACACATAGGCATCGGCGTGATTGGCGAAGATCGTCCCCATCGTCTTGTTGGTGACGCGGCCCTGCGCATCCTTGCCGATCACGCGCAGCACGTAGTTCTGCACCGGATAGTGGTTGCTGTTGAACCTGAAGTCGCCGCGCACCGACTTGAAGCGCTTGGCCTCCAGCGCCTTCTGCAGCGCCGCCTTGTCGTCGAGCTTGCCCTTCACGTCGCGCACCGCGGCGTCGATCAGCAGCGCCGCGTCGTAGCCCTGCGACGCATAGAGCGACGGCAGGCGGCCGTATTCCTTCTCGAAGGCGGCGACGAAGCGCTTGTTCTCGGCGTTGTCGAAATCGTGCGCCCAGTGCGAGGAGTTGAACATGCCGAGCATCGGCGCGCCGACGGCCTTGATCACGTCCTCGTCGGCGGAGAAGCCGGGGGCGAAGAGCTGGATGTCCTTCGACAGGCCGGCGCCGACGAACTGCTTGACGAAGTTGATGCCCATGCCACCGGGCAGGAAGAAGAACAGCGCATCCGGCTTCAGCGCGCGGATCTGCGCCAGCTCGGCGGCGTAGTCGAGCTGGCCGAGCTTGGTGTAGATCTCCTCGGCCTTGCCCTGGTAGTAGCGCTTGAAGCCGGTGACCGCGTCCTTGCCGCCGGGGTAGTTCGGCGTGACGATGACGACGTTGCGGAAACCCTTGTCCTGCACGTGCTTGCCCATCGCCTCGTGCAGGTTGTCGTTCTGCCAGGCGACGTTGAAGAAATACGGGCTGCACTGCTCGCCGGCGAGCTGCGACGGGCCGGCGTTGGCCGAGATGAAGAAGGTCTTGCTGTCGAAGACCTGCGGGCCGACCGCCAGCATCAGGTTGGAGAAGACGATGCCGGTCATGAAGTCGACCTTCTCCTTCTTCAGGAACTTCTCGGCCTCGGCCTTGGCCACGTCCGGCTTCTGCTGGTCGTCGGCGATCAGCACCTCGGCCGGCAGGTTGCCGAGCTTGCCGTTGAGCTGCTTGACCGCGAGGTTGAAGCCGTCGCGGATGTCGACGCCGAGGCCGGCGCCGGGCCCGGACAGCGTCGACAGGAAGCCAACCTTGACCTTGTCGGCGGCGTGCGCGACGTGCGCGGAAGTGGCGAGCAGCAGCGAAGCGGCGAGGGCGGTCAGTCGCATCGGGAAGATCCTCCGGGAAGCATGGTCGGTGGGGTGCGGCGCGGCGGCCGCGCAAAGGGCGGATTGTAGCGCAGGAACAAGCAGATAGCGCCGCACTCCAAGGGAAAACCAAGGTATAGTCGCCACCCCATGACGCAGAAAGCCATCGTTCTCCTCTCCGGCGGGCTCGACTCGGCGACGACGCTGGCGATCGCCGGCGCCGCCGGCTTCGCCTGCCACTGCCTGTCCTTCGACTACGGCCAGCGCCACCGCGCCGAGCTCGCCGCCGCCGCGCGCGTCGCCGCGGCGCTGGGCGCCGTCGAGCACCGCGTGCTGAAGCTCGACCTCGCGCAGTTCGGTGGCTCGGCGCTGACCGACACGGCGATCGACGTGCCGGTCGCCGGCGTGCAGCCGGGCATCCCGGTCACCTACGTGCCGGCGCGCAACACCATCATGCTGTCGCTGGCGCTGGCCTGGGCCGAGGTGCTCGGCGCCCGCGCCATCTTCGTCGGCGTCAATGCCGTCGACTACTCCGGCTACCCGGACTGCCGCCCGGAATACATCGCCGCCTTCGAGGCGATGGCCAACCTCGCCACCAAGGCCGGCGTCGAAGGGCAGAGGCTCGCCATCCACGCGCCGCTGATCGACCTGCCGAAGGCCGACATCATCCGCCGCGGCGCCGCGCTCGGCGTCGACTACGGCCTCACCGTGTCCTGCTACCAGGCCGACGACGACGGCCGCGCCTGCGGCGTCTGCGACTCCTGCCGGCTGCGCCGCGAGGGCTTCGCCGCCGCCGGCGTCGCCGACCCGACCCGCTACCGATGAGCGCCACCGCCATCCTCGTCCTCGCCTTCGCGCTCGGCGCCGCCTTCGGCGCGCTCAGCCAGAAGACCCACTTCTGCACCATGGGCGCCGTCGCCGACGTCATCAACATGGAGGACTGGAGCCGCGCGCGCATGTGGCTGCTGGCGATCGCCGTCGCCGTCCTCGGCAGCGCCGCGCTGCACGGCGCCGGGCTGATCGACCTGAACAAGACGATCTACCGCGGGCAGAGCCTGCCCTGGCTGTCGCACCTGGTCGGCGGCCTGCTCTTCGGCGCCGGCATGGTGCTGGCGTCGGGCTGCGGCGCGCGCACGCTGACCCGCGTCGGCGCCGGCAACCTGAAGTCGCTGGTGGTCTCGCTGGTGCTCGGCCTCACCGCCTACATGACGCTGCGCGGCGTGCTCGGCGTGCTGCGCGTGAACACGCTCGACCGGGTCGCGCTGCCGCTTCCCGGCGGCCAGGACCTGCCGGCGCTGCTCGCCGCCGCCGGCGTCGCGCCGGGCACCGCGCTCGCCGCCTGCGCGCTGGCGATCGGCGGCGGCCTGCTCGCCTTCTGCCTGCTGCGCCGCGACTTCCTCACCTTCGACAACGTGCTCGGCGGCGTCGCGGTCGGCACCATCGTCGTCGCCGGCTGGTACGTCAGCGGCCATCTCGGCTACCTCGCCGAGGACCCGGAAACGCTGCAGGAAGCCTTCGTCGCCACCAACAGCGGGCGCATGGAGTCGCTGTCCTTCGTCGCGCCGCAGGCCTATACGCTGGACCTCTTGCTGCTGTGGTCGGACAGCGGCCGCAAGTTGTCCTTCGGCGTCGCGCTGGCGCTCGGCGTCGTCGCCGGCTCGGCGGCGTGGGCGCTCGCCACGCGCAACTTCCGCTGGGAAGGCTTCCGCGACATTCCCGACCTCGTCCGCCACCTCGCCGGCGGCGCGCTGATGGGCTTCGGCGGCGTCACCGCGATGGGCTGCACGATCGGCCAGGGGATCACCGGCGTATCGACGCTGGCACTCGGCTCGCTGCTGACCGCCGCCGCGATCGTCGCCGGCGCCGCGGCGATGCTCAAGTACGAGTACTGGAAACTGATGAACGACGGCTGAGGCGGAGGACGGCGCGGCGATTTGACAGCCAATTGGCGCCCCGCCTATAATCCGCGCTCGCGTTTTTTCGGGCGACGGGTCGTTAGCTCAGTTGGTAGAGCAGCGGACTTTTAATCCGTTGGTCGCTGGTTCGAATCCAGCACGGCCTACCACTCCCCCGAACCACGAACGCGGCGGGTTGTTAGCTCAGTTGGTAGAGCAGCGGACTCTTAATCCGTAGGTCGTAGGTTCGATCCCTACACAACCCACCAGATTGCCGACAGCGGCCTCCAGCGATGGAGGCCGTTTTCGTTTCCGCCCCCGCACCCGCAAGCACCCCCAACAGTTTTCGCACGACCACTACGATCTCTTCGACATTTGCCGGAGCGGATCGCCGAAAGCTTGCCAGATGGTAGTAACATCGCCAGCGCCGTTCAGAATTGTGACTCACCCCTGTATCGCCCACGCCACTTCGGGGAGTTCGCTCAATGTCCACGTCCGACCTCGCGTTCGCCGGTGCGCCTCCCGCCGCGGGTATCGGTGCGCCGGCCGCCGTCGCGCCGCCGCAAGTCGCCGACCTCATCGTCGCCTACCTTGAACGGCTCGGCATCGAGTACGTCTTCGGCGTTCCCGGCGGCGCCATCGAGCCGCTGTACAACGCGCTGGCGCGCAGCAGCCGGCGCGGCGGGCCGCGGCCGGTGCTGGCGCGGCATGAGAGCGGCGCCGCCTTCATGGCCGACGGCTATGCCCGCGAAAGCGGCAAGATCGGCGTCTGCTGCGCCACCTCCGGCCCGGGCGCGACCAACCTGCTTACCGGAATCGCCTGCGCCTACGACAACGGCATCCCCCTGCTGGCGATCACCGGCCAGCCGGCGCTGCCGTCGTTCGGCCACAAGGCGCTGCAGGAGTCGGCCTGCACCGGCGTGAACACGCTGGGCATGTTCCGCCACTGCACGCGCTACGACACCCTCGTCTCGCACGCGGCACAGATCGAACGCAAGCTGCTCAATGCGCTGATGCGCGCCGCCACTGCGCCGCACGGCCCGGTCCACCTGTCGATCCCGGTGGACATCCTGCGCGCGCCGCTCGCCGACACCGTGCCGAGCGCCAACCTCGGCGCGCTGCTGCAGCGCGCCGCGCTGCTCGACGAAACCCAGGTGCAGGCACTGCTCGCCGAGATCCGGCAGGCGCGGCGGATGGTCATCCTCGTCGGCGGCGGCCACAGCTGCGGCGAAGCGACCGACGCCATCCTCCGCCTGGCGGAAATGACCGGCTCGCCCTTCGTCACCTCGCCCGATGGCAAGGGGCTGGTCAACGTGCGCCATCCCCTCTACCACGGCGTCTTCGGCTTCGCCGGCCACGACTGCGCCGACGCGCTGCTGCGCGACGACCCCGACCTGATCCTGGCGATCGGCACCAGCCTCGGCGAATGGACCAGCGGCGCCTGGTCACCGACGCTGCTCAACCGGCGGCTGGTGCACATCGACGCCTCCGAGGACCATCTGCTGCGCTCGCCGATGGCCCGGCTGCACGTCCGCGGTAACATCCGCGCGGTGTGCGAACGGCTGGCCGGGCTGCTGGCGGCGACGGCGCCGGCAGCGCGAAGTGCACCGGAGAAACCGGCGTCCCTGCTGCGCGACGAGGCCAAGTTCGTTTCCGGGGCGACGCCGATCAAGCCGCAGCGGCTGATGCGCGAGCTGTCGCGGCGCTTCCCGCCGAGCACGCGCTTCCTCGCCGATGCCGGCAACAGCGCCGCCTGGGCGATCCACTACCTGCAGCCGCACGACCGCCGGGAAAGCCCCCGGCACGATGCCGCCGCCTGCCATCCCGAGCGGCGCCGCCGCGGCGACGCCGGCTGGCTGCGCGTGCTGATGGAGTTCGCGCCGATGGGCTGGGCGATCGGCGCCGCGATCGGCACCGCCCGCGCCAACCCGGACTGCCCGGTGGTGTGCATCACCGGCGACGGCAGCTACCTGATGAACGGCCAGGAGATTTCGGTGGCCGCCGCCGAAGGCCTCGGCGTCGTCTTCGTGGTCCTCAACGACAGCGCGCTGGGCATGGTCAAGCACGGCCAGCGGCTCGCCGGCGCCGAGCCGATCGCCTTCCAGCTGCCGGCCGTCGACTTCCGGCTGCAGGCCGAGGCGATGGGGATTCCCGGCCACATCATCCGCGCACCGGAGGATTTCGACGCCCTCGACATGGCGGCGATCGTCGCCCGCCGCGGCCCGACGCTGCTCGACGTGCGCATCGACGGCGACGAGGTGCCGCCGATCGACCTGCGCATGAAGGCCCTGGGGACTGCGCCATGAGCGACGAAGCGCAGGCCGCGATCCGTACCCGCATCTGGCGCGAGGAGGCGGAGGCGGACAACCCCTTCGCCGCGCGCGCCGCCTACTGCCACGGCTACGACGTCTACGGCGAGATGCTCGGCCGCGCGCGCTGGAGCGAGATGCTCTACCTGCTGTTCCGCGGCGAGGCGCCGCCGCCGGCGGCCGCCGAGCTGCTGGAGACGCTGGCGGTGGCGCTGGCCAACCCCGGCCCGCGCGACGCCGCGGTGCACGCGGCGATGTGCGGCGGCGTCGGCGGCTCGACTGCCGCCGCCTGCCTGATTGCCGCGCTGGCGGTCGGCGCCGGGCAGCTGGCCGGCGGCCGCGAGGTGTTCCTCGCGATGCAGGCCTGGGTCGCCTGCGGCACCGACCTCGCCGCCTGGCGCGCCCAGCTCTCCGCACCGGCCGCCGAAACCGCGTCGATCTGGCCGACGCCGGAACACCCGCCGGGCTTCGACCCGCATGGCGTCGGGACGGCGACGCCGGTGCGCCAGACGCTCGCCTGCCTGGCCGCCAATCCCGCCGGCGAGCGCCTGCGCTGGCTGGCGGAGCAGCGCGCGGCGCTGGAGGCCGCCGCCAGCCGGCCGCTGGCGCTCGCCGGCGTCGCCGCCGCCGCCTTCGCCGACCTCGGCTTCAGCCCGGAACAGGGAGAGATGGTCCACTTGCTGCTGCGCCTGCCCGGCGCCGCGGCGCACGCGCTCGAGCAGAAGGCCTACGGCCACAAGCAGTTCCCGTTCTTCGCCGCCGATCTGGCGGACGCCGGCGGCGAGGCTGCGCGATGAACGGCCCGCAATCGCTGCAGGCCGCCGTCGGCCGGCTGAAGACGCGGATGGGCGCCTTCTTCCCCGGCAGCCACGTGATCTTCCGCGGCCACGACCTGCACGCCGAGCTGAAGGACATGGACTGGATCGAGCTCTACGTCTTCGGCATCACCGGCCGCCGCTTCACTGCCGAACAACTGCGCCTGATGCACGCGCTGTGGACCACCACCAGCTACCCCGACGCCCGCATCTGGAACAACCGCATCGCGGCGCTCGCCGGCAGCGCGCGCAGCACCGGCAACCTCGGCCTGGCGGCGGCGCTGGCGGTGTCCGAGGCGCACATCTATGGTCGCGGCAACGAAGTCCAGGCGATCAGCTTCTTCCTCGCCACCCGCCGCGCCCTCGACGCCGGCGGCGAGCTGGCCGACTGCCTGCGCCGGGAGATGGCGACCTACGGCCGGATCGCCGGCTACGGCCGGCCGCTGGTCAACGCCGACGAGCGCATCGCGCCGATCATGGCGCTCGCCGGCACGCTCGGCCTCGCCGACGGGCCACACCTCGCGCTCGCCTTCGCGGTCGAGCAGCACCTGCTCGCCAGCGGCCGCAACCTGCGCATGAACTACGGCGCGGTCGTCTCCGCCTTCGGCGCCGACCTCGGGATGTCGCCGCGCGAGTTCTACCTGTTCATGTTCCCGTCCTTCCTCGCCGGCATGCCGCCGTGCTTCATCGAGGCCGCCGGGAAGATGGAGGGCGGGCTGTTTCCGCTGCCATGCTCGGGCATCGACTACGCGGGCGTTCCCCGGCGGTCCTGGGTCAGATAAATGACAAATGATGCACCGCGGCGTTTTTGGATTACTCTTCGGCAAGCGCAACAACCAATACAAGCAACAGTGGGGGAGAAAATGAAGCACATCGGCTACCGCACGCTGGCGCTGGCGTCCGCGCTCGCGCTGCAGGCGCCCAATGCGATGGCGCAGCTCGCCGAAGAGGAGGATCTGGCGATGGCCTACGGCGACAAGTCCTTCGTCACCATCGCCACCGGCTCGCGCGTGCCGGTTCACCGCGCGCCGGCGGTGGCAACGGTGATCACCGCCGAGGACATCGCCGCCATCGGCGCCAGCGACCTCGACGAGGTGCTGGAGACGGTTCCGGGCCTGCACGTCGCCCGCTCGACGCAGACCAACGGGCCGATCTACGTGATCCGCGGCGTGCACCGCGACGCCAATCCGCAGGTGCTGATGCTGGAGAACGGCATCCCGCTCTCCAGCGTCTTCTCCGGCAATCGCGGCAACGTCTGGGGCGGCATGCCGGTCGACAACATCGCGCGCATCGAGGTGATCCGCGGACCGGGGTCGGCCGCGTACGGCGCCGACGCCTTTGCCGGCGTCATCAACATCATCACCAAGACCGCCGCCGACATCGGCGGAACCGAGATCGGCGTGCGCGCCGGCAACTTCAAGACCGGCGACGCCTGGGTGCTGCACGGCGGCAAGCGGGGCGGACTCGAAGTCGCCGCCTACTTCCGCGCCGGCACCACCGACGGCCAGCGGCGGACGGTGCGCGCCGACGCGCAGAGCGGATGGGACAGAACCGCAGGCACCAGCGCCTCGCACGCCCCCGGCCCGATCGATGTCGGCCGCAAGGCAATCGACGGCCAGCTCGACCTCGCCTACGACAAGTGGCGCTTCCGCGTCGGCTACAAGGAGCGCGACAACGTCGGTTCGGGCACCGGCGTCGCCTCGGCGCTCGACCCGACGGGAAGCAGCTACAGCCAGCGGATCACCTCCGACCTGACCTACCTGAACAAGGACTTCGCGCGCCACTGGGAGGTCACGGCGCAGGCCAGCTTCATGCACTACAAGGAATTCTCCGACCTGACGCTGTTCCCCGCCGGCTTCAGATTCACTCCGGTGTCCCCGGTCTTCACCGACGGCATGATCGGCAACCCCTACAAGTGGGAACGGCACGGCCGTTTCAACGCCTCGGCCTTCTACACCGGCATCGCCGACCACCGCATCCGGCTCGGCGCCGGCACGGAAAAGGCGGAAATCTACAAGACGCGGGAAAGCAAGAACTTCAATCCGGATTTCTCGCCGATCGGCACCGGCTCCGTCGCCGACGTCACCGACGTCTCCGACACCGCTCCCTTCCTCCGCCCGCACAGCCGCATTGTCCGCTACGCGTTCGTTCAGGACGAGTGGAGCTTCGCCAAGGACTGGACGCTGACCGCCGGCCTGCGCCACGACCGCTACGACGATTTCGGCGGCACCACCAACCCGCGCCTGGCGCTGGCCTGGGAGGCCGCCTACAACCTGACGGCGAAGGTGCTCTACGGCACCGCCTTCCGCGCACCGTCGTTCACCGAAAAATTCAACATCAACAACCCGGTGCAGATCGGCAACCCGAATCTCAAACCGGAACGGATGAAGACGCTGGAGGCGGCCGTGTCGTGGCTGCCGACCGAGCGCATGCAGTTGAGCGTCAATGTCTTCCATTACGAGATGCGCGACATCATCCAGCTGGTCGGCACCACGTACAACAACACCGGCGAGCAGAAAGGCAGAGGCCTCGAGTTCGAGGCCGCCTGGGACGCCACAAAGAACCTCCGCCTGGCCGGCAACTACAGCCTGCAGCGCTCGACAGACGAAGCATCCGGCGAGGATGCCGGGCTCGCGCCGCGCCACCGCGTCTACCTGCGCGCCGACTGGCGTTTCACCCCCGGCTGGCAGGCCAACGCCCAGGTCAACTGGGTCGCCGACCGCAAGCGCGCCGCCGGCGACACGCGCCCGGAGATCGACGATTACGCCACCGTCGACCTGACCGTACGTACCCTGCGCGGCCGCGACAAGTGGGACATCGCCGTCTCTGTACGCAACCTGTTCAACGCCGACGCACGCGAGCCCAGCCCCTGGGGAATGCCGTTCGTCGCGCTTCCGTACGACTTCCCCTTGCCCGGACGCACCTTCCTTGCGCAGGCCGGCTACCGCTTCTGAGACGACGGGTCATCCGCCGCCATCAAAACGGCATACCACCCTATAATCGACTTATGACGAAGTCCTTCCGCCCCCTGCTGCCGCTGCTGCTCGCCGCCGCCTATTCGGCCGGCGCTGCGCCGGCGACGGCGAGCCGTGCCGAGGCGGAGCTGGCGTCACCCGCGGCTGCCGCGCGGAAGATCGCCGGACTGGCGCGGCAACCGGAAACGGAAGCCTTGCCGCCGCCGGCCGACGGCGGCAGGGAGCGCTCGGGCGCGCAGCTGCTCGCGGTCGCCGACCGCTCGGGCGGAGTGATCCGCCTCGCCGCTGCCGGCAGCGGTGGCGGCCCGATCGCGGTCCTCTACCCCGACATCGGCGAACCCTACCGCAGCGTCTTCGCCAAGATCATCGAAGGCATCGAGGACAGGACCCGGAACAAGGTCGCCAGCTACGCCGTCGGCGGCAGCTTCAATGCGCAGGAGCTGGCCGGCGAACTGCGCCGGCAGGACATCCAGGTGGTGATCGCGCTCGGCCGCAACGGATTGAAGGCGGCCAGCGGCCTCGACAAAGGCATCGGCGTCGTCGTCGGCGGCGTCATCTCGGCGTCGGAGGCCGACACGCGCGGCGGCACGGTGCTCAGCCTGGCGCCGGACCCGGCGCTGCTCTTCGCGCGGCTGAAGACGATCGCGCCACGCACGCAGCGCGTCTTCGTCGTCTACGACCCGCGCCAGAACGAGTGGTTGATCCGGCTCGCGCACGAGGCCGCGCGCGCACAGGGGATCGAACTGGTGGCGCAGGAGGCGGCCGACCTGAAGCGCGCCGTCGCCCTCTACCAGAACGTCCTCGCCGCCGCCGACCCGCGCCGCGACGCCGTCTGGCTGCCGCAGGACAACGCCACCGTCGACGAATCGACGGTACTGCCGCTGGTCCTGCAGGAATCGTGGAGCAAGGGGCTGGTCGTCTTCTCGAGCAACGTCGCGCACGTCCGCCGCGGCGCGCTGTTCGCCCTCTACCCGAACAACGTCGAACTCGGCCGCGCCCTCGCTGCCTCGGCCCTCGGCGTCGTCGCCGGTGCGCCGGCACCGCGCGGCACGCAGCCGTTGCGCGACGTGCTGACCGCGTTCAACACGCGTACCGCCAGTCACCTCGGCCTCAGCCTTCCCATCCTGCAGCAGCGCAGCTTCGACCTGCTGTTTCCGGAACAATAACGCGCCATGGACTGGATCAGCCGCCAGCTTCTCCGCTTCAAGAAATCACCCTTCCGTCACCAGCTGACGGTGCTCGCCGCCTCCGGCGTGCTCTGCACGTCGCTGCTCGCGGCGCTGGCCACCTCCTGGCAGGGCGGCCGTCTGCTGCACGCCGACAAGCTGCAGGAGGGCACGCGCATCGCACAGAACCTGGCGGCGCAGAGCCGGCTGGCGCTGATCTTCGGCTCGACCGAGAACGTCGCCGAGGCGCTCGCCGCGACGGCGACCTTCCCCGACGTCGAGCGCATCGAGATCCTCCACGCCGACGGCCGGCTGCTGCTCGAACGCGGCGCGCCGGCGGCGCGCGCCGACGAGCGTGGCCGTCGCCCGATGCAGGTCACCGACGAGGCCTACCTCGAGCACGAGGACGCCGACGGCTGGCGCTTCGTCGCGCCGGTATGGACGGTGTCCGGGCAGGACTCGCCGTTCGAGACCACCGAGCGCAAGCGGGTGCTGCTCGGCTTCGTGCGCATCGACCAGAGCAAGGCGACGCTGACCCGGCTGGTGCACGAGGTCTTCGCCGTCAACTTCACCGCCGGGCTGGCCTTCTCCGTCCTCTTCCTGTTCGCGCTGCGCCTGCTCGCCCGCCGCCTGACGCGGCCGCTGGCGGCGCTGTCGGAAACGATGGCGCGCGCCGAACGCGGCGAGAGCGGGCTGCGCGCCGACCTCTCCGGCCCGCGCGACGTGGCCGAGATGGCGCACGCCTTCAACGGCATGCTGGAAGCGCTCGAGCAGCGCGAGCAGGAGCTGCGCGCGGCGCGCGACAGCGCGCTGCGCTTCGCGCAGCTGAAGGCCGATTTCGCGGCGACCGTCAGCCACGAGATCCGCACGCCGCTGAACGGCGTGATCGGCACGCTGGACATGCTCAAGGTCGGCAAGATGGGCGTCGAGCAGCGCGAGCTGCTCGACCTCGCCTGGGACTCCTCGCAGTACCTGCTCGAACTGATCAACAACATCCTCGACTTCTCGCGCCTGGAGGCCGGCCGGCTGGAAGCCGACGGCCGCGACTTCGAGATCCGTCCGCTGGTCGACAGCATCACCGCCGCCTTCCAGCCGCAGGCCGCCGGCAAGAACGTCGAGCTCAGCGCGCTGGTCGCCGCCGACGTGCCGCCGGTGCTGCACAGCGACCCGGCGCGCATCCGCCAGGTGCTGACCAACCTGCTCGGCAACGCGATCAAGTTCACCGAGCGCGGCTCGGTGACGCTGACCATCGAGCGCGTCGACAACGGCCGCAGCCTGCGCTTCGGCGTGCGCGACACCGGCATCGGCATCGCCAGCGAACACCAGGCGGCGATCTTCGATTCCTTCACCCAGGCCGACACCTCGACCACCCGCCGCTACGGCGGCAGCGGCCTCGGCCTGGCGATCAGCAAGCAGATCGTCGGCCTGCTTGGCGGCGAGATCGGCGTCGTCAGCGCGCCGAACCAGGGCAGCCACTTCTGGTTCACGCTGCCGTGCACGGTCGGCGCGACGCTGCCGCTGCCGGCGCCGGCGGCGACAGCGTCGACGCCGCGCACCAGCCACATCCTGATCGCCGAAGACAACCGCACCAACCAGCGCGTGGCCGTCGGCATGCTCAACGTCCTCGGCTGCTGGAGCGGCATCGCCGAGAACGGCAGCGAAGCGGTCGCCGCCTGGCAGGCCGGCGACTGGGACCTGATCCTGATGGACTGTTCGATGCCGGAAATGGACGGCTTCGAGGCCTGCGCCCGCATCCGCCAGCTCGAGGAAGGCAGTGGCCGGCACGTGCCGATCATCGCGATGACCGCCAACACCCAACCGGCCGACGTCGAGCGCTGCCTCGCCGCCGGCATGGACGGCCACCTGCCGAAGCCGTTGACGCTGGACACGCTGGCCGCGCAGCTGGAGCGCTGGCTGCACTGGCGACCGACGCCGCTGCCGGCCGCCGCCGGCACGGCCGACAAGCCCGTCGCGCAGGAACCCGCACCGCCGATCGACTTGGCCGCCTTCGGCCGCCTGCGCGACATCCTCGGCGACTCGATCGGCGAGGCGATCCGCCCCTTCCTCGAGGACGTGCCGCGCTACCTGGTGCAGCTCGACGGCGCCGTCGGCAACGGCAATGCGGCAACGGTGCGCCAGGTGGCGCATGTGATCAAGGGCGCTGCCGGCAACCTCGGCGTCTCGGCGATGGCCGACGTCGCCCGCGAGCTGGAACTGCGCGCCGAGGCCGGCGCGCTGACCGATACCGGCGAGCTGCTGTTGCGCCTGCGCACCGAATTCGCGATGGCCGAACCGGTGCTGATGGCCGAGCTCGGCGAGCAGCACCAGCCGACGCTGCCGGCGCCGCATGACGACGCGGCGGTGGTGCTGGTGGTCGACGACGACCGCAGCACGCGTTCGGCGCTGCGCCACGCGCTGCGCCTCTCCGGCTTCCGCGTCGAGGAGACCGGCGACGGCGCGGCGGCGCTGCGCTGGCTGGAAGCGTCCGCCGCCGACGTGATCCTGATGGACGCGATGATGCCGGTGATGGACGGTTTCGCGGCCTGCCGGGCGCTGAAGCAGCACCCGCGCCTGAAGGACATCCCGGTGCTGATGATCACCGCGCTCGAGGACAGGCAGTCGATCGAGCGTGCCTTCGACGCCGGCGCCAGCGACTTCATCCCGAAGCCGATCCACCTGTCGGTGGTCAACCAGCGCGTGCGCCGGGTGATCGACGCCAACCGCGCCGAGCGCCACGTCCGCCACCTCGCCTACAACGATTCGCTGACCGGTCTGCCCAACCGCATGCTGTTCGTCGACCACCTGAGCCAGGCGATCGGGCGTGCCGCCGCCGACGGCAGCCAGCTGGCGGTGCTCTTCCTCGACCTCGACCGCTTCAAGTACATCAACGACACGCTCGGCCACGAGGCCGGCGACCAGCTGCTGGTAACGATGGCGCAGCGGCTGAAGGGCTGCGTGCGTGCCGACGACTGCGTCGCCCGCCTCGGCGGCGACGAATTCACCGTCCTCCTCGACCAGCTGCCGAACACCGGCGTCGCCGCCAGCGTCGCGCAGAACATCTGCCGCACGATCTCGGCGCCGCTGGTGATCAACGGCCACGAGATCGTCGTCACCACCAGCATCGGCATCTCGGTCTATCCGGCCGACGGCCCGGACGTCAGCACCCTGCTGCGCCACGCCGACACCGCGATGTACCGCGCCAAGCAGAACGGCAGCGGCTTCTGCTACTACGAGGCGGAAATGGAAGCAGTGCTGGCCGACCGCCTGAAAACCGAGAACGCGCTGCGCCGCGGGCTGGAGCGCGACGAGATCAGCGTCTTCTACCAGCCGGTGATCGACGCCATCAACGGCAAGGTCGCCGGCGTCGAGGCGCTGGTGCGCTGGCTGCACCCCGAGCGCGGCCTCGTCACCCCCGCCGAGTTCATCCCGCTGGCCGAGGAGACAGGACTCATCCTGCCGCTCGGCGAGCACGTGCTGCGACGCGCCTGCATGCAGGCGAAAGCCTGGCTCGACTCGGGCCTCGCCGACTTCTACGTCGCGGTAAACCTGTCGGCGAAGCAGATGGAGCAGCCGAACCTGCGCGAGGTCGTGCTCAGCGCACTCGAGGACAGCGGCCTGCCGCCGGCGGCGCTGGTCATCGAGATCACCGAAAGCGTGCTGATGGAGCGCGCCCGCGAGCCGATCGGCATCCTCGACGAGCTGCGCAGCCTCGGCGTCCGTCTGTCGATCGACGACTTCGGCACCGGCTACTCCTCGCTCGCCTACCTGAAACACCTGCCCGCCGACAACCTGAAGATCGACCGCTCGTTCATCGAGGACATCCCGGACGACGCCGACACCGTCTCCATCGTCACCGGCATCATCGCGCTCGCCCACAGCCTGCGCATGAAGGTCATCGCCGAGGGCGTGGAAACGATCATCCAGCGCGACGTGCTGGTCAGCCTCGGCTGCGACGCGCTGCAGGGCTACCTGTTCGCGAAGCCGGTGCCGGCCGAGATCATCGAGACGCAGCTGATCGCGCCGGCCGCGCGCAAGCGGGAGCAGCAGCGCCGCTGACCGCCGCCGGACGCCTGCAAAACCTCGCACTCTGCTAAAATGGGGGGTTTCATTCTGCCGGCGACGAACGCCGCCCGCCGCCTCGGACACCGACCGCCATGGACACCCTTTCCGTCATTCGCGACTTCCTCAAGGACCGCCTCGGCCTCGAACACGCCAGCATCACCCCGGACGCCACGCTCGAGCAACTCGGCATCGACTCGCTGATGCTGCTCGAACTGCTCTTCGAGTTCGAGGAGAAGCTCAACGTCAGCCTGTCCAACGACATCGCGACGCCAAAGACGGTCGGCGAGCTGATCGCCATCGTCGAGCAGCTGCAGGCCCCGGCGGCGGCCTGAGTCGTGAAGCGCCGCGTCGCGATCACCGGCCTCGGTCTGGTCAGCCCGTTCGGCGGCGACACCGCCGACTTCTTCGCGCGCATCGTCCGCGGCGAGTCCTGCGTCCGCCACTACGCCACCGACGACAAGCCGCGCGCGCTGTCGCTGCCGGCCGTGCGCTGCACCGACTTCGACCCCGACGCCGCGCTCGGCAAGCCGCTCGCCGGCACCATGGACCGCTTCAGCCAGCTGGGCATGGCCGCCGCCTTCACGGCCTGGGCGCACGCCGGCTTCGCCCGCGACGACAGCAAGGCCGGCCGGTACGACTTCGACGCCTTCGGCGTCTCGTGGGGCACCGCGCTCGGCGGCACGCTGGCCTACGAGCGCGGCTACCGCGACCTCTGGCAGCACGGCCGCGAGCGCCTGTCGCCGCTGGCCGTCGTCCTCGGCATGAACAACGCCGCCTCGGCGCACATCGCGATGCAGCTCGGGCTCGGCAATTCCTGCCTCAGCTACACCGTCGCCTGCGCCTCGGCCGCCGCCGCGATCGGCGAGGGCTACCGCCGCATCCGCGACGGCGAGGCGACGCTGATGCTGACCGGCGGCTGCGACGCGCCGCTCGCCTACGGCGTCGTCCGCGCCTGGGAAAACCTGCGCGTGCTGGCGCCGGGCAACGCCGAGACGGCGTATCGCGCCTGCCGCCCGTTCAGCGCCGACCGCGCCGGGCTGGTGCTCGGCGAAGGCGCCGCGGCGCTGGTGCTGGAGGAGTGGGAGCACGCCGTCGCCCGCGGCGCGACCATCCTCGGCGAGCTCGCCGGCTACGGCGCGACCTGCGACCACAGCCACCTGGTCAAGCCGGACGCCGCCGGCCAGGTGCGCGCGATGCGGCTGGCACTCGCCGACGCCGGCCTCGCCCCGGACGAGATCGACTACATCAACGCGCACGGCACGGCGACGCGCGAGGGCGACCCGACCGAGATTGCGGCGCTGAAGACGCTGTTCGGCGAACGTGCGGCGACGCTGCCGGTGAGCGCGACGAAATCGACGCACGGGCACCTGATGGGCGCCGCCGGCGCGATCGAGGCGCTGGTCACCGTGCTCGCGCTGCAATACGACACGCTGCCGCCGACCGCGCACCTCGACGCCATTGACGCCGACTGCCAGGGTGTCCGCCACCTCGCCGGCGAGGCGCTCGCCGGCACCGGCGCGCGCGCCGCACTGTCCAATTCCTTCGCCTTCGGCGGCAGCAACGCGGTGCTCGCATTCCGTTCGCCGCGCGCCTGCCGCTGACCTCTTTCCCTGGAAACACCCGTCATGACCCAAGCCCCGACTCCCGACTTCGACGCGCTGCAGAAGGAAATCGCCGAGATCATCGTCTCCGCGCTCAACCTGGAGATGACGCCGGACGAGATCGAAGCGGACGCACCGCTGTTCGGCGACGGCCTCGGCCTCGACTCGATCGACATCCTCGAAGTGGCGCTGGTCGTCTCCAAGCGCTACGGCTTCCAGCTGAAGGCGGACAACGAGGACAACGTGAAGATCTTCACCTCGCTGCGCACGCTCGCGGCGCACGTCGCCGCCCAGCGGACGAAATGAACGACGGCCGGCGCCATCCCTTCGTCGTCCTGCTCGGCGGCGGCCTGGTCGTCGCCTATGCCGTCCTCGCCCACTACACCAGCCTGCTGCCGAACAACGCCCACTGGGCGGTGCTGCTCGCGGTGGCGCCGCCGGCGGTGATCGGCTTCGGCATGCTGCGCAGCGCCGTCGGCGGGCTGATTCCCTGGTTCTACGCGGCGGCGGCGGCGATGGTCGCCGCCGCCGTCTGGCCGACGCTGCAGGAGAACGTCGCCGCCGTCTATTTCGCCCAGCACGTCGGCATCAACAGCGCGCTCGGACTGTTCTTCGGCCAGTCGCTGCTGCGCGGCCGCGAGCCGCTGTGCACGCACTTCGCCAGCCTCGCGCACGAGCGCGTCAGCCCGCGCCTCGCGCGCTACACGCGGCAGGTGACGGTCGCCTGGACGTCCTTCTTCGCCGTCGTCGTGGCGACCTCGGTGGCGCTCTTCTGCTTCGCACCGATGGCCGTCTGGTCGGCCTTCGCCAACCTGCTGACCTGGCCGCTGGTCGGCGCGATGTTCGTCGTCGAGGGCCTCTTCCGCCGCTTCCGGCTGCCGCCGGACGAGCGGCTCGGCATCCTGGCGAGCGTCGCCGCCTACCGCAAGTCGATGGCCATGCGCAGCGGCAAGACGCCCTCGGCGTCGTGACCCCGCCATGGACGACGCCCGCCTGTATCCGCTGACCGGCCACGGCGACCCTGCGGCGACCATCGCCTGGCGCCGCGACGGACCGGTCAGCGTCGCCCGCTTCCTCGCCGACGTGCACCGCCTCGCCGCGCTGCTGCCGGCCGGCGGCCACCTGCTCAACCTCTGCCAGGACCGCTACCGCTTCATGGTCGGCCTGGCCGCCGGCCTCGTCGCCGGCCGCATCAGCCTGCAGCCGTCGTCGCAGGCGCCGGAGACGGTGCGCCAGCTGCTCGCCTTCGCGCCCGACACCGCCTGCCTGCACGACGACGCCGATGCCCCGGCCGGGCTGCCCTGCCTGCGCTACCCGGACGAAGCGGCCGCCAGCGACGCGCCGTTCGCGATGCCGCAGATCCCCGGCGACCGCATCGCCGCCTACGTGTTCACCTCCGGCTCGACCGGCGCGCCGGTGCCGCACGCCAAGCACTGGGGCGCGCTGGTGCGCAACGCACGGGCGGAAGCCGAGCGTCTCGGCCTCGGCCGGCAGGGCCACGCCATCGTCGGCACCGTCCCCGCGCAGCACATGTACGGCTTCGAATCGACCGTGCTGCTCGCGCTGCACGGCAACTGCGCGGCCTGGAGCGGACGCCCGTTCTACCCGGCCGACATCGCCGCCGCGCTGGCCGCGGTACCGCGGCCGCGCTTGCTGGTGACGACGCCCTTCCACCTGCGCGCGCTGCTCGACGCCGGCCTCGACCTGCCGCCCATCGACCAGCTGCTATCGGCCACCGCGCCGCTGTCGGAAGCGCTGGCGCGCGCGGCCGAGGCGCGCTGCGCGGCGCCATTGAACGAGATCTACGGCTGCACCGAGACCGGCCAGATCGCCAGCCGGCGCACCGTCGACGGACCGCGTTGGCGGCTGCTGCCCGGCGTCGCGCTCGACCTCGACGGCGACCTCGCCCACGCCAGCGGCGGCCACGTCGAGGGCCGCGTCGCGCTCGCCGACTTAATCGAGCCGCTCGACCGCGAGCACTTCCTGCTGCACGGGCGCAGCGCCGACCTGATCAACATCGCCGGCAAGCGCAGCTCGCTCGCCTACCTCAACCACCAGCTCGCGGCGATCGCCGGCGTCGCCGACGGCGCCTTCTACCTGCCCGACGAGGAGGCGGCGGACGGCGTCACGCGGCTGGCCGCCTTCGTCGTCGCGCCGACGCTGACCCGGCGCGAACTGCTCGCCGCGCTGCGCCAGCGGATCGACCCGATCTTCCTGCCGCGGCCGCTGGTCCTGCTCGACCGGCTGCCGCGCAACGCCACCGGCAAGCTGCCGCGCGACGCGCTGCAGGCACTCTTCGCGCTGCACCGGGAAGGGCGCGGCGATGACTGAAGCGCTGTGGACGGTGCCGCCGGACCACCCGGCCTTCGCCGGCCATTTCCCGGGCCGGCCGATCCTGCCCGGGGTCGTCGTCCTCGACCGCGCGCTGGCGCTCGCCGCCGCGCAGTTCGCGCTCGACCCGGCGGCGCTGCGGCTGACCAGCGCCAAGTTCCTGAGCCCGGTAGCACCGGGCGAGACACTCGCGTTCTCGCTGCAAGCTGCAGCCAGCGGCAGCGTGCAGTTCGCCGTGCGCTGCGGCGACCGCCCGGTCGCCAGCGGTACGCTGACGCTGCGCGCGGAGGCAGCATGAGCGAGGACAGGGCGGCCGCAACGGCCGAATGGGCGCAACGCGAGGAGCGCAGCAGCTTGCCGGTACTGCGCCTGATGGTATGGATCTCGCTCACCGGCGGCCGCCGGCTCGGCCGCGTCGTGCTGCACGGCATCGCCGCCTATTTCCTCGCCTTCGCGCCGGCCGCACGGCGCGCGTCGGCCGCCTATCTCGCACGCGTGCTCGGCCGCACGCCGACGCTGGCCGAGCGCTACCGGCACATCCTCGCCTTCGCGACGACGATCCACGACCGCGTCTATCTGCTGAACGACCGCTTCGACCTGTTCGACATCGAGATCGTCGGCCGCGAGACGATCGACGCGGCGATCGCCGACGGCCACGGCGTGCTGCTGATGGGCGCGCATCTCGGCAGCTTCGAGGTGATCCGCGCGGTCGGCCGCGAGCGCACGACGCTGCGCATCGCGATGCTGATGTACGAGGAGAACGCGAAGAAGATCAACGCCACGCTGGCGGCGATCAACCCCGCCGCGACGCAGGACATCATTCCGCTCGGGCACATCGAGTCGATGCTGCAGGCACGCGACCGGCTGGACGCCGGCGACCTCGTCGGCGTCCTCGCCGACCGCGGCCTCGGCGGCGACCCGGCGCGCGACTGCCCGTTCCTCGGCCACCCGGCGCCGTTCCCGGTCGGCCCCTTCCGCCTGGCGGCGATGCTGCGCCGGCCGGTGCTGCTGATGGCCGGGCTCTACCTCGGCGGCAACCGCTACCGCATCCACTTCGAGCCGCTCGCCGACTTCTCGCAGACCGCGCGCGACGACCGCGACGCGGCGATCGCCGACGCGCAGCGGCGCTACGCCGAGCGCCTCGAACACCTGTGCCGGACGGCGCCGTACAACTGGTTCAACTTCTTCGACTTCTGGCAGGGCGCACCGGCGCCGAACAAACGATGAACGCTCTCCGCCTCTGCCGCTCCACCCTGCTCTCCGCCGTGCTCCTCGGCCTCGCGGCGCCGGCCCTCGCCGCCCGGGACCTGGCCACGCTGATGCACGACCTCGCGCAGCACAAGGGCGGCCGCGTCCGCTTCGTCGAGAAGAAGTACATCGCGCTGCTGGACAAGCCGCTCGTCTCCTCCGGCGAGATGACCTACACCGCGCCCGACCGCCTGGAGAAGCGCACGCTGCAGCCGAAGCCGGAAGTGCTGGTGCTCGACCGCGACACGCTGACGCTCGAGCGCGGCAAGCAGAAGTTCGTGCTGCGCCTCGCCGACCAGCCGGAGGCGCAGGTCTTCGTCGACAGCATCCGCGGCACGCTCGCCGGCAACCGCGCGCTGCTCGAGCGCAGCTACGCGCTGCATCTCTCCGGGACGCGCGAGCGCTGGTCGCTGAGCCTCCTGCCGAGCGACCAGCGCATCGCCGCACTGGTCAGCCGCATCACCGTCGGCGGCACGCGCCACCAGGTCGACAGCATCGAATACCTGCAGGCCGACGGCGACCGCGCGGTGATGACCATCACCCCGATCGAAGCCCAATGAACGCTGCCCGCCGCGCCATCGCCGTCTGGTTGCTCGCGCTCGCCGCCGGCCTCGTCGTCATCGCGCGCGCCGACTACACCGCCGACATGTCGGCCTTCCTGCCGAAGAACCCGTCGCCGCAGCAGCAGCTGCTGGTCGACCAGCTCAAGGCGGGCGTGCTCTCGCGCATGCTGCTGATCGGCATCGAAGGCGGCGACGCGCCGGCGCGGGCCGCGCTGTCGCGTGCGCTGGCCGAGCGCATGCGGGCCGGCGGTGATTTCAGCGCGGTCAGGAACGGCGAGGCCGGCGCGCACGCGCGCGACCGCGAGCTGCTGTTCGCCAACCGCTACCTGCTGAGTCCGGCGGTGACGCCGGAGCGCTTCGCAGTCGCCGGCCTCGCGCAGGCGATCGGCGACAGCATCGACCTGCTCGCGTCGCCGGCCGGGCTGATGCTGAAGCGCCTGCTGCCGCAGGACCCGACCGGCGAGCTGATGGAGCTGGTCGGCGCGCTCGACGGCGGCAGCGGCAGCCCGCCCAGCCTGCACGGCGCCTGGGCCTCGCGCGACGGGCAGCGGGCGATCCTGATGGCGCAGGTGCGCGCCAGCGGCGCCGACCTCGACGCGCAGGAAGCGGCGCTCGCCCGCATCCGCACCGACTTCGCCGCGCTCGCGGCGCAGGCCGGCGTCGCCGACGCGCGCGTGCTGCTTTCCGGCAGCCCGGTGTTCGCCACCTCCTCGCGCGACACCATCCGCAGCGAGGTGACGCGCCTCTCCATCCTCGGCACCCTCGGCGTCGTCTGCCTACTGCTGCTCGTCTATCGCTCCTTCACCGCGCTCGCGCTCGGCCTGCTGCCGGTCGCCTGCGGCGTCGTCGCCGGCATCGCCGCGGTCAGTCTCGGCTTCGGCACCGTGCATGGCATCACCATCGGCTTCGGCACGACGCTGATCGGCGAGGCGATCGACTACAGCATCTACTACTTCGTGCAGTCGCAGCGTGCCCGCGACGGTGGCGACAGCGATGCCGGCAGCTGGATGCAGCGCTTCTGGCCGACCATCCGCCTCGGCGTAACGACCTCGATCTGCGGCTTCGCGGCGCTGCTCTTCTCCGGCTTCCCCGGCCTCGCCCAGCTCGGCCTCTATTCGATCGCCGGCCTCGTCGCCGCCGCCGCCTTCACCCGCTTCGTGCTGCCGCAGCTGTGCCCGGAGGACTTCCGCATCCGCGACATCACCGGCATCGGCGAGCGCCTGGCCGGCGGCGTCGCGCGCCTCGCCGCGCTGCGCTGGATCGTGCCGGTGCTGGCACTGGCCGCCGCGGCGACCGTCTTCGCGCACCGCGACACGCTGTGGAATCCCGGCCTCGGCGGCCTCAGCCCGATCCCGGCCGACGCGCAGCAGCTCGACCAGTCGCTGCGCGCCGAGCTCGGCGCTCCCGACCTGCGCTACCTGGTCGTCGCGAACGCCGGCAGTCGCGAAGCCAGCCTCGCCGCCGCCGAACGCATCGGCCGCGAGCTGCAGCCGCTGGTCGAACGCGGTGTGATCGCCGGCTTCGACAGCCCGACCCGCTTCCTGCCCAGCGCCGCGACGCAGCGCGCGCGCCAGCAGGCGTTGCCGGCGCCGGACGAGCTGGCGCGGCGGCTGCCGGCGGCGCTGCGCGAGCTGCCGCTGCGCGCCGACAAGCTGCAGCCCTTCCTCGACGACGTCGCCCGCGCCCGCACGCAGCCGCTGCTGACCCCCGAGGCCTTCGCCGGCAGCACGCTGGCGCTCGCCGTCGACGCGCTGCTGCTGCCGGGCAGCGCCGGCTGGAGCGCGCTCCTGCCGCTGCGCGCGCCGCAGGGCGCCGACGGCCGGCTGCTGCCGATCGACCCGGCCGCGGTGCGCCAGGCGCTCGCCGCCGCCGGCCAGCCGGAGGCGCTGTTCGTCGACCTGCTCGGCGAATCGAACCGCCTCTACGCGACCTATCTCGACGAGGCGATCCTGCTCTCGCTCGCCGGCTTCGCGGCGATCGTCCTGCTGCTCGCGCTCGCGCTGCGCTCGCCGGCCCGGCTCGCGCGCGTGCTGCTGCCGCTGGTGACGGCGGTACTGCTGGTCGTCGCCGGGCTGGCGCTGGCCGGCGAGAAGATGACGCTGCTGCACCTGGTCGGCCTGCTGCTCGCCGTCGCCGTCGGCTCCAACTACGCGCTGTTCTTCGACCGCAGCGGCAGCGCCGGCGATCGGGCCGGCACGCCGCAGACGCTGGCCTCGCTGGCGCTGGCCAACTGCACGACGATGATCGGCTTCGGCGTGCTGGCCTTCTCGCAGGTGCCGGTGCTGCGCGCGATCGGCGTCACCGTCGGCCCCGGCGCGGTACTCGCGCTGCTGCTGGCGGCGATCCTCGCCGGCCAGCGGGAGCGGCGCGCATGAACGTCGTCCGCCATCCGGCGCCCGCGGCAGCCGACACGCTGCTGGTGCTGCTCCCCGGCGCCTACATGACGCCGCAGCATTTCGTCGATGCCGGCTTCGTCGCCGCCCGCGACGCGCAGGGCGCCGCGCTCGACCTCGCCATCGCCGGCCTCGACCTCGCCGAGATCAGCGGCGGCGCAGCGCTGCCGGCGGTGCGCGACGCGATCGTCCGGCCGGCGCGGCGCGACTACCGCCGCGTCTGGCTCGGCGGCATCTCGCTCGGCGGCTTTCTCGCGCTGCTCTATGCCGCGCGCCATGCCGACGAGGTCGACGGCCTGTGCCTGTTCGCCCCCTACCCCGGCAGCCGCATCACCACCGGCGCGATCGCCGCCGCCGGCGGGCTGGCCGCGTGGACGCCGACGCCGGAGCAGCGCGCCGATCCGGAATTCGAGCTGTGGGCCTGGCTGCAATCGGACGCGGCGAAGCCGCCGGTCCATATCGACTACGGCCGCGACGACCGCTTCGCCGACGGCATCGCGCAGCTCGCCGCGGCGCTGCCGCAGGCGTGCGTCGGCACGCGGCCCGGCGGCCACGACTGGCCGGTGTGGGCCGCCGCGTGGAACGACTTCCTCGCCGCCGGGCGGCCGGCCATCGCCGAGCGCTGAGATGGGCCGCTGGCAACCAAGTCCCGCCTACACCGCCAGCGCCGCGCTGCACGTCGCCGCCGCAGCCGGCGTCGCCGTAGCGCCGGCGCTGTGGCCATGGGCGCTGGCCGCGATCATTGCCGACCACGCGCTGCTCACCGTCGCCGGCCTGCTGCCGCGCAGCACGCTGCTCGGCCCGAACGTGCGCCGGCTGCCGGACGACGCCGCAGCGCGCGGCGAGGTCGCGTTGACCATCGACGACGGCCCCGAGCCGACGGTGACGCCGCAGGTGCTCGACCTGCTCGACGCCGCCGGCGCCCGCGCCAGCTTCTTCGTCGTCGGCGCCGAAGCGAAGCGGCACCCGGCGTTGCTGCGCGAGATCGTCGCCCGCGGCCACGCCGTCGAGAACCACAGCATGCACCACCTGCGCCGCTTCGCCGCGCTCGGCCCCGGACGCATGCGCGCCGAGATCGTCGACGCGCAGCATTGCCTGGCCGACCTCACCGGCCGCGCGCCGACCTTCTTCCGGCCGACTGCCGGCCTGCGCAGCCCGCTGCTGGAGCCGATCCTCGCCGCGCTCGACCTGCACCTGGCGAGCTGGACGCGGCGCGCCTACGACACGCGGCGCGGCGACGCCGCCGTCGTGCACGACGCGCTCGCGCGCAACCTCGCCGGCGGCGACGTGCTGCTGCTGCACGACGGCAACGCCGCGCGCACCACCGACGGCCGGCCGGTGATCCTCGCCGCGCTGCCGAAGCTGCTCGACACGCTGGCGCAGCGGCAGCTGCGTTCGGTAACCCTCGCTTCCGTCATCCCACCCCGCTCATGAGCCAAGCCTTCCTTTCCCGACTGCTCGACGAGGCCACCCGCGGCTACCGCGCCGGCGGCCGTTTCGCCTACCACTTCGCCCGCGGCAAGCTCGCCGGCGACAACCTCTTCCGCGAGCTGCTGCGACGCGGCGTGTTCCCGACGCGCGGGCACTTCCTCGACCTCGGCTGCGGCCAGGCGGTATTCGCCTCCTGGCTGCTCGCCGCGCGCCGCCTGTTCGAGCACGGCGACTGGCCGGCGGACTGGCCGGAGCCGCCGCGCGTACTCGGGCTGCGCGGCGTCGAGCTGATGGCGAAGGACATCGCCCGCGCGCGCGCCGTCTTCGCCGCCGACGACGCGACCGTGCGCATCGTGCAGGGCGACATCTGTGCAACCGACTTCGGCCGCGCCGACGTCGTCACCATCCTCGACGTGCTGCAGTACATCGACTTCGCGCGGCAGGAGGACATCCTGCGCCGCGTGCATGCCGCGCTGCCGGCGGGCGGCGTCTTCGTCACGCGCATCGGCGACGCCGACGCCGGCCTGCCCTTCCACATCTGCAACTGGGTCGACCACGCGGTCACCTTCGTCCGCGGCCACCGCCTGCCGCAGCTCTACACGCGCAGCCTGGGCGAGTGGACGGCGCTGCTCGACGACATCGGCTTCGCCGTCGACTCGGCGCCGATGAGCGGCAGGAAGCCGTTCGCCAACACCCTGCTGGTCGCCCGCGCGCTGCGTGCGGCGCGCCCGGAAGCCGCAGCGGCCTGAACCGGCGGCGGCCGCATGCCCCCGTTCTGGTAGACTTCGCCATCCCGGAAGACTCCCTACGCCCCGCATCGTGATCCCGCTGCAGCTCACCCATTTCACCGCCAGCACCTGCCTCGGCCGCGGCCTCGCGCCGACGCTGGCGGCGCTCGACGCGCAGGCGAACGGGCTGAAGCGCTGCGATTTCGAGACGGTGGACCTCGACACCTGGATCGGCGAGGTCGACGGCGTCGACGCCATCCACCTGCCAGCCGCGCTGGCCCGCCACGACTGCCGCAACAACCGCCTGGCGCTGCTCGCGCTGGAGACCGACGGCTTCGCCGACGCCGTGCGCACGGCGATCGACCGCTACGGCAAGCGCCGCGTCGGCTGCTTCCTCGGCACCAGCACCGCCGGCATCCTGCAGACCGAACTCGCCTACCGCCGGCGCGACCCGGCGACCGGCGCGCTGCCACCGGACTTCGTCTACGAGACGACGCACAACACCTACTCGGTCGGCGGCTTCGTGCGCGAGTATTTCGGTCTCGAAGGGCCGGCGGCGGTCGTCTCCACCGCCTGCTCGTCGTCGGCCAAGGTCTTCGCGCAGGCGGCGCGGATGATCGAGGTCGGACTGATCGACGCGGCACTGGTCGGCGGCGTCGACTCGCTGTGCCTGACCACGCTGTACGGCTTCGCCTCGCTCGAACTGACCTCGCCGCAGCCGTGCCGCCCGTACGACGCGGCGCGCGACGGCATCTCGATCGGCGAGGGCGCCGCCTACGCGCTGCTCGAACGCGCGCCGGCCGCGCCCGCCGCCGACGCGGTGCTGCTGCTCGGTGCCGGCGAATCGAGCGACGCCTACCACATGTCGTCGCCGCACCCGGAAGGGCTGGGTGCACGGCTGGCGATGGCAGCGGCGCTCGCCGACGCCGGCCTCGCCGCCGGCGACATCGGCTACATCAACCTGCACGGCACGGCGACGCCGGCCAACGACGCCGCCGAAGGCAAGGCCGTCGCCGCGCTGTTCGGCGACCGCGTACCCTGCAGCTCGACCAAGGGCGCCACCGGCCACACGCTGGGCGCCGCCGGCGCGGTGGAAGCGGTGATCGGCGCGCTAGCGCTGCGGCACGGGCTGCTGCCGGGCAGCGCGCAGACGCGCACGCTCGACCCGGCGCTCGCCGCGCTGGGCCTCGACTACCTGCTCGCCAATCGCCGCGCGCCGCTCAGGTACGTGCTCAGCAACTCGTTCGGCTTCGGCGGCAGCAACTGCAGCCTGATCCTGGGGCGTGCGTCATGAGCGCGAAACTCGCTGCCTGGATCGACGGCATCGGCGTGCTGGCGCCGGGCCTCGCCGACTGGCCGAGCGCGCGCGCGGTGCTCGCCGGCGAAACGACCTATGTCGCCGCGCCGACCGTGCTGCCGGCGCCGGCGATCCTGCCGCCGGCCGAGCGCCGGCGCGCCAGCCGGCTGGTCAAGCTGGCGCTCGCCATCGGCATCGAAGCCGTCAGCCACGCCGGTGCCGACGCGGCGACGCTGGCCACCGTCTTCTCATCGTCCTGCGGCGACGGCCACAACTGCCACGCGCTGTGCGAGCAGCTCGCCTCCGACGACCGCGCGGTATCGCCGACGCGCTTCCACAACTCGGTGCATAACACCGCCGCCGGCTACTGGGGCATCGCCACCGGCGCGATGGCGCCGTGCCAGGTCCTGTGTGCCTACGACTGGAGCTTCGGCGCCGGCCTCGTCGAAGCGCTGGCGCAGGTGGCGACGACGCGCGCGCCGGTGCTGCTGATCGCCTACGACGCCGAGTATCCGGAGCCGATCCACGCCATGCGGCCGACGCGCGACGCCGCCGGCGTCGCGCTGCTGCTGTCGCCGGCGCGCAGCGACAGCAGCGTCGCCGGCCTCAGCCTGCGCCCCGACGACGGTCCCGCGGACACCCTCGCCGACCCGGCGCTGGAGACGCTGCGCACCAACATCCCGGCGCTGCGCGCGCTGCCGCTGCTCGCCCGCATCGCGCGCGGCGCGGCCGGCGAGACGGGCATCGACTACCTCGCGCCGCTGCGCCTCGTGGTCGAGGTGCTGCCGTGAGCGAGGCACCGGTCGCACTCGACCGCGACTGGATCGCCGCGCACATCCCGCACGCCGGCACGATGTGCCTGCTCGACGCGGTGCTCGACTGGACGCCGGAGACGATCCGCTGCCGCGCGGCGAGCCACCGCGACGCCGGCAACCCGCTGCTCGCCGACGGCCGCCTCGGCGCCGCCTGCGGCATCGAATACGCAGCGCAGGCGATGGCGGTGCACGGTGCGCTGCTGGCAACGACCGGCGACAAGCCGCGGCAGGGCTACCTCGCCAGCGTGCGCGGCGTCGACTTCTGCGCCGAGCGACTCGACGCCGTCGCCGGCGACCTCGACATCGACGCCGAGCGCCTCTCCGGCGACGGCAACAACGTGCTCTACCAGTTCGCCGTGCGCGGCGACGGCCGCCTGCTGCTCGCCGGACGGGCGGCGGTGATCCTCGACGCGGAAGGACGATGATGGCAGCGACGAATGCGAAACCCCGACGCGCGCTGGTCACCGGCGGCAGCGGCGGCATCGGCGCGGCGATCTGCCGCGCGCTCGCCGCCGCCGGCTGCGAGGTGCTGGTGCATGCCAACCGCCAGCTGGCAAAGGCCGAGGCCATCGCCGAAGAAATCCGCGCCGCCGGCGGCCAGGCGACGGCGCTCGCCTTCGACGTCACCGACCGCGAAGCGACGGCGACGGCGCTCGCGGCCGCGCTCGAAGCGGGGCCGATCCAGATCCTCGTGAACAACGCTGGCATCCACGCCGACGCGGTCTTTCCCGGCATGTCCGGCGAGCAGTGGGACCGCGTGCTCGACGTCTCGCTGAACGGCTTCTACAACGTCACGCAGCCGCTGACGCTGCCGATGCTGCGCACGCGCTGGGGGCGCATCGTCAACATCTCGTCGGTGGCGGCGATCGCCGGCAACCGCGGCCAGGTGAACTACGCGGCGGCGAAGGGCGCACTGAACGCGGCGACCAAGTCGCTGGCGTTGGAACTGGCCAGCCGCGGCGTGACGGTCAATGCGGTCGCGCCCGGCATCATCGCCACCGAGATGAGCGAAGGCGCCTTCGATGCCGACGCGATCAGGAAGCTGGTGCCGATGCAGCGCGCCGGCACCGCGGAGGAAGTCGCGGCGCTCGTCGCCTTCCTCGCCTCGGACGCCGCCGCCTACATCTCCGGGCAGGTGATCTCGATCAACGGGGCGATGATCTGAAGCCGGCCGTGCCGAGCTCGGAGCGCGGCACGCGCGTCGCGCTGATCTTCGCGCTCGTCGCCGAGCGCCTCAACACCTTCTACGAACACGGCCAGTGGCTGACCGAGGCGCAGGGCGCGACGCTCGCCGCCGACTGGCTGGCGCGTTCGCAGCGCAGCCTGCCGCTGGCCGAGCGCCGCCGTCTGTCCGCATTGAGCGACGAGCTGGCGCGCAGCATCGCCGGCGGCCTGTCGCGCGAGGCCGGGCTGCACACCGCGCACGAGCTGACCGAGGCGCTCGACCCCAACTACCGCTCCGAACTCGCCGAGTTCTTCATGGCCGAGTGCGAGCGGATGCTCGACGCCGCCGGCGCTTAGCTGCGCCAGGGCGTGCGAGCGGGCGTCCTGCCGCCCCGCAGGCGCTGTCGCCGCGCGGCGACGAATCGACCGGCAGCGCGCGGATTTCGCCGCGCTGGTCGACGCAGTACGCGATCGTGCCGCAGGTCGGACGGCAGTACGGCACGGCCTCGAGCGTGAAGGCGGCGCGCGGCACGGCGGCGCCGCGGCAGTGCAGGCGATAGCGATAGCCGCCCCGCCACACGAACCCCTGCTTGTTGCCGGCGGAGGCGGCCGATCCCGCAAAATCCGCCGACAGCGCCGCGAGCGAGCAGGCAAACCCCTCCGCCGGATGGCTGTCCCGATACGCGAACTGGGCCTGCGCCAGAGTCGCGATCGTCGCCAGCGCGCGCTGTTCCTGGACCTTGAGCTGCAGCGGCAGCAAGTGCGGCGAAACCATCACCAGCAGCGCGGCGACGGCGAGCGGCGCATAGGCGATCCGCCAGCGCCGGCCCGGCTCCCGCAGCGCCGGCAGCCGGCGGCCGAGCGCCCTGCCGGCGGCCGAACCGAGCCAGGTGGGAAGCGCCACCTGGGCGGCGATGATCGCCGCTTCCAGCGGCAGCAGCTGGTGCGAGCATAAGAAGATGCCGGGAAAGCCGAGGCTCAGCAGCAGGTCGACGCCCCAGGCGAGGCCGAAGCCCGCGCCGCCGAAGGCGCAAAAATGGCGGCGCAGCCGCAACAGGCCGGCGACCACGCCCAGCAGCAGCATGACGAGCACCTGCGCGACCGCGACATACTGGCCGGCCCCGCAGTAGCCGAGGTAGTCCAGTCGCGGCAGCCAGTACACCGCGGCGCCGAAGGCCAGCGCGGCCAGGTCGTGCGGCGCCGGCGGCCACCACCAGCGCGGACCGTCGGCCATCGGCGATGTCGTCTGCATGAACGCGCCTCCCCTCACGGTGCCGGACTGACGGTCACTCCGGAATGCACGTTCTGACTATAGATCACCCGCAGCGGCGGGGCGGCCGCGGCGGTCCTTCCTCCCGGGACGCGACGACGGCGCCCGGGGCGCGACGGGCGGCCGCTTCTGGCGGCCGCCCCCGCTGGCCGGCGGTCAGGGGTAGAGACCGCGCAGCGCACGCGCCTCCAGCACGCGCTGGCAGGCGACGACGAAGGCAGCGGTGCGCAGCGACAGCGATTTCTGCTGCGCCACGTCCCACACGCTGGAGAAGGCTTCCGACATGATGCGCTCGAGGCGCTGGGCGATCTCGGCCTCGGTCCAGAAATAGGCCGACATGTCCTGCACCCATTCGAAGTAGCTGACGGTGACGCCGCCGGCGTTGGCCAGCACGTCGGGAACGACGACGATGCCGCGCTCGTGCAGGATCGAATCGGCGCCCGGCGTGGTCGGGCCGTTGGCGCCCTCGACGACGACGCGCGCCTTGATCTGCCCGGCGTTGCGCTCGTTGATCTGGCCTTCGAGCGCGGCCGGTACCAGGAAGTCGCAGTCGAGGCCCCAGAAGTCGCCGGCGGCGATCGTCTCGGCGCCGGGGTAGCCGGCGAGCGTGCCGGCCTCGCGGCGATAGGCGAGCAGCTGGCGCGGGTCGATGCCGTTCGCGTTGTGCACGGTGCCGGTCTCGTCCTGCACCGCGACCACCTTGGCGCCGTGGTCGTGGAAGATGCGCGCCGCCGCCTCGCCGACGTTGCCGAAGCCCTGCACCGCGACGCGCGCGCCGTCGATGGCCAGCCCCAGCTTCTTCGCCGCCTCGCAGGCGGTGACGAAGACGCCGCGGCCGGTCGCGTCGTGGCGGCCGAGGCTGCCGCCGAGCGAGATCGGCTTGCCGGTGACGACGCCGGTGACGGTGCGCCCCTGGTTCATCGAGTAGGTGTCCATCAGCCAGGCCATCACCTGCTCGTTGGTGTTCACGTCGGGTGCCGGGATGTCCTTGTCCGGCCCGATGATGACGTTGATCTCGCTGGTGTAGCGGCGCGTCAGCCGCTCCAGCTCGTCGCGCGAGAGCTGCTTCGGGTCGACGCGGATGCCGCCCTTGGCGCCGCCGTAGGGCACGTTCACCACCGCGTTCTTGATCGTCATCCAGGCCGACAGCGCCATCACCTCCGACAGCGTCACCTCGGGATGGAAGCGGATGCCGCCCTTGCCCGGGCCGCGCGACAGGTTGTGCTGCACGCGGTAGCCCTCGAAGTGGGCGATCGTGCCGTTCTCCAGCTTGATCGGGATGTCGACGACGAGGATGCGCTTCGGCCGGCGCAGCGTCTCGACCCACGGCAGCAGCCGCGTCTCGATGTACGGCGCGACGCGCTCGACCTGGGTCAGGTAGGTTTCCCACGGGCCGAGGTGGTCGGCGTGCAGGTAGGAGGGGATGGTGTTCGAGTCGATCATGGTGAATTCCGGGAATGATCAGTTGTAACCGAGGACGGCGACGCTGCGGACCTCCGCCTCGTGCTCGTCGGCGTTGCGGCGGGTGGCGGCTTGGTCGGTGCTCGCGGGCGACAGCGCGCGCTGCGCGTCGCCGCCGGCAATGGCCCGTGATTCCTGGGAACTGGTGGTCATCGAAGTCTCCTGTGTCGTTTTTTCAAGCGACGCTGTCTGCAGCCCGCGTCATCGGCTGCGCGCATTGTTCGATTTTGGGAGGAGCGCCGCAAACGATATAAACTCAGCACGTTGTGCGTTTTAAGAACAATGTGCAAAGGAAGACGTCGTGCGCAGAAAGATCCCGGCGATCGAGACCCTGGTCGCTTTCGAGACCGCCGCCCGCCACCAGAGCTTCACGCGCGCCGCCGACGAGCTGGCGCTGACGCAGAGCGCGGTGTGCCGGCAGATCGCCTCGCTCGAGGGCATGCTCGGCGTGCTGCTGTTCAACCGCATCAAGAAGCGGCTGAGCCTGACCGACGCCGGCCAGCTCTACGCCAAGCAGGTGCGCGAACATCTCGCGCGGCTGGAGCGCGACACGCTGGCGATGATGGCGCACCAGGGCGCCGGCGGCGTGCTCGAGCTGGCGGTGATCCCGACCTTCGCGACGCGCTGGCTGATCCCGCGGCTGGCCGACTTCAACGCCGCGCGTGCGGACATCACGCTCAACCTGACGACGCGCGCCGAGCCCTTCCTGTTCACCGACACCCCCTTCGACGCCGCGATCCACTTCGGCGAGCCGGTGTGGCCGGGCGCCGTCGCCGAATACCTGTTCGGCGAGGAGATGGTCCCGATCTGCAGCCCGCGCCTGCTCGGCGGCCGCGCCGCGATCGACGCCGGGGAACTCGCCGGCTTCACGCTGCTGCAGCAGTCGTCGCGGCCGGAAGCCTGGCGGCAGTGGTTCAACGCCGCGCAGCTGCGCGACGTGAATGCGATGAAGGGGCCGCGCTACGAACTGTTCTCGATGCTCGTCGAAGCCGCCCGCGCCGGCCTCGGCGTCGCGCTCGTGCCGCGCTTCTTCGTCTCCAACGAAATCGCCGCCGGCGAACTGGTGATCCCCTGCGCACGCGCGCTGCAGAGCGCGCACGGCTACTACCTGGTGTATCCCGAGAGCAAGCAGGGCTCGGCGGTGCTGCAGGCGTTCCGCGAGTGGCTGTTGAGGAAGGCGGCGGAGTATCGGGGGAGTACGGAATAACGACGGACAGATTTAAGGCGCAATCTTTCTGTCAACGGTATTAGCTGACATACCGCCGCAACCGTCTGCGTGACCTTAATTTGACAACGCCATGACCAAACCTGACCAACTAAAATCCGACATCACCCGATTCTGTGACTACTTCGATTCACAAGTCAAAGACATAGAAACGCTCCAGTCTTCTCACGACGAGCTCTATCGCAAACTCCTGTTTGTGGCTGTCCTCGACACACTTTCAGGAACAGTCATGCCTCGGCGCAAGAACAAGGAACGCTTTGTTGGTTTCGTTCAGCGATTCTGCAGGTGGTCTGATGGCAGCCGCGTCAGCCTTCCCCATTTAGTTCAACTACTACGAAAGAACCCTGACCCGGCACTCGATAGCTTGCGGAAATGGGCGCTGCAAAAATACAGCCAACTCCCCGTGCACAGTGGAGCACTTATGCATATATCGGAAGACCCTCTACTCGAAGCGGTGAAGCGCGAATGGCCGTCGTCTTCAGACCAAAAGATACCAATTGAAGGAATCGACGTGATGGCACTAACGCACTCGCACCTCCTCTATACCTACCGCAATGCTTTGGTGCACGAACTGCGGATGCCAGGCTACGGAATGACTTTCGGCGACAAGGAAGAGGAACCGTACTATCACGGCAGTTCGACTGTAGGCGAAGACCCCGAACTGATATTGAAAACGGTTGAACTGGTGTATCCATGGCGGTTTCTTAGCCGCTTATGCACGACCGGTGTCGCGGAAATGCGCGGGTATCTTCTTGCGAACGAGTTGAATCCGTACGACTCATTCACATTCGGCACATACTGGCTGAAAGAGCTTAATAGATGACGCCAAATGCACTAGCCTGATTCCTTTTCCAAAGTCCGCATACGGCTCAGCGTCATTTGCTCCTCGCGACGCCGGCCGCCTTCAGCTTTTCTACGCCGCCGCCTTCACTGCCTCCGGGTTCTGCATCGCTATCCGCAGCAGCGTTTTCGCCGACCCCGTTGCGTGCCTCGGCCGCCGCCGACACATCGACCGTCGTCACGCGCGCGGCCTTGCCGGCCTTCATCTGACGCACCGATTCCAGCAGATCGTCCTGGAACCGTTTCATCGCCTCATCCACGCTCACTCTCCGCTCTCAGCCCTGCCCGCAGCCCGCCGCCACACCAGCCCCGGCAGTCGCCACAGGAAGCCGAGGAACAGCCGCGTGTGCATCCAGGTCAGCAGCGTGTTGTCGCGCAGGTAGTTGAAGTGCGAGACGCCGCCCTCGTCAGCGCGGAAGTAGCGCACCGGCGCGTCGAGGTTGAGCGGCTGCACGCCGTCCCAGCACAGGCGGACGACGGCCTCGGGGTCGAAGTCGAAGCGGCGCATCCACTTCTGTCCGGTCATCACGCGGCACAGCGGTTCGATCGGATAGACGCGGAAGCCGTACAGCGAGTCGCCGATGCCCATCCACAGCGTCTCCAGGTTGGCCCAGCCGTTCGACACCTTGCGGCCGTTGACGCGCAGGCGCGGCGCATCGGCGGCGAACACCGGCTTGCCGAGCACCATGCACGCGGGTGCCGCCTGCGACGCGGCCATGAAGGCGGGAATCAGGTCGGCCGGGTGCTGGCCGTCGGAGTCCATCGTCAGCACGTGCGTGAAGCCGGCGCGCGCCGCGGCGCGGGCGCCTTCGAGCACGGCGGCGCCCTTGCCGCGGTTCTCGGGGAGCACGATCACGTGCAGGCCGGGATCGGCGGCGGCCATCGCCTGCAGCCGCTCGGCGCTGCCGTCGGTGCTGCCGTCGACGACCACCCACACCGGCGCCCACTGCGCGCGCGCGGCGCGCACCGTGTCGTAGACCTTGGCTCCCGGGTTGTAGCTGGGGATCAGGACGAGATGGCTGGTCGAGGCGGCGGGCATGGTCGGGCTTCAGGAAATCGTGCCGGCCGCCGGCGCGGGCTGCGCGGCGCATTCGGCCGACGTTTCGTGGACGCTGGCGGCCGAGAGTTCGTCGCGGAAATACTGCTCCAGCTCGCGCGTGAACACCGGCACGTCCTTCGGCGGCGCAAAGCGGCGGCCGACGCGCACGCGCACGCGCAGCGGCAGCGACGGGCGGCGGAACAGCGGCCAGTCCTTGCCAAGGTAGGGCGTGCTGAACTCGATCAGCAGCGCCTGCACCGGCGCACCGCTGCGGCCGGCGATCAGGCCGGCGCTGCCGACCAGCGGGTTCACCGGCCAGCGCGTGGTGCGCGTGCCTTCCGGGAACAGCAGCAGCTGGCCGCCGTCGCGCAGCTCCTCGCGCGCGCGCAGGATCACCTGTAGCGGCACGTCGTTGCAGATGTAGCGCGCCAGCCGCGCGCCGGCGCCGAAGAGCAGGTTGTCGGCGAGCGCCGCCTTCATCACGCAGACCATGTTCGGGAAGCGCGAGAGCAGGATCACCGCGTCGAGCAGCGAGGGATGGTTGGCGACGACGATCAGCGGCGCGTCGCGGCGCAGCGCATCGATCTCGTCGAGGTCGAAGCGGCAGTAGCAGAAGACGGTGAGGAACCACAGGTAGAAGCGGAAGCTGGCCATGATCGCCAGCCGCCCGACGCGGCGCCCCCAGGTGCGCGGCAGCAGCAGGTAGAGCGGCAGCGCGAGCGGCGTCCAGGCGAGGCAGATCGCCGCCAGCATGCCCAGCCCGAGGCCCATCGCCAGCACCTCGTAGGCGGCGAAGGCGAGACGAGCGAGCGGATGGCGACCAGCGGCAGACATGCGGTTCAGGCGCGGCCGGTCGCGCGCGAGGCGCTCGCCTCGACCTCGACCAGCAGGTCGGCGCGGCAGATGTCGGCCTGCACGTAGACCACGGCGGCGCGCTCGTCGATCAGCGGCAGCAGCGCCGCGCGCACGGCGTCGAAGTCGCCGGCGCGGCGGACGTAGACGCGATAGTCGAGCGTATCGAGCGTATAGCGGGCGCCGCTCGCCTTGTTCGCCTCGGCGAGCACGGCGGCGATGTTGGCGAGCGACTCGCGCGCCTGCCCGGCGACGTCGCCGGCATGCACGGTGCGATGGCCGACGATGCTGGCGGTGCCGGAGACGAACAGCAGCTCCTGCCCGGGCAGCTGCGCCAGCGTCGCGCGGGCGAAGGTCGGCGCGCGCGGGCCGTAGTCGGCCGGATAGTTCCAGGCGCTGATCTGGCGCGGATTCTCCAGTGGCTGCGCCGGCAGCCGGCCGGCGAGGAAGGCGATGGACAGCGGCCCGCCGGCCACGCCCAGCGCGCAGGCGGCCGGCACCGCGCCGCCGGTCAGACGGCCGGCGCCGAGGAAGGCGTCCTGGCGGCCGACGTTGAACTGGCGGTAGCGTTCGAGCCCGCCGTATTCCGGGCTTTCCGCGTTGATCGCGGGGAGGTAGTTCCACACCCGCCACAGTTCGGGAAAGCCCTCGGCGTCGAGCAGGCGGAAGATGCGCCGGTAGGCGTCCTCGGTCGCGCGCTGCAGCGGCGAGGCGCCCGCCGCGGCGGCGAAGCTGTCCTCGACGACCTCGACGACGCCGTAGAGGACGTTGGCGTCGGCGCGGAAGCGGATGCCCTGGCCCTCGCCGGCGATGCAGGTCGAGCGGCTGCGCCAGGCCTCGCCGTAGAGCGCACCGGTGCCGCCGAGCAGCGGCGCCGCGACGTGCTGCAGCGGCAGGTCGGCGATGCGCGGCAGCGCCGCCGACGCTCCGATGCCGATGCAGGCGAGGCCGAGCAGGCCCGGCGAACGCTCGCCGCCGAGCGCGGCGAGCTGCGCCGGCGGGCAGGGCGCCAGCGACAGCGGCACCTTGCCGACGAAATCTTCGCGAGTTGTGTCCATGGCCGCCTGCCGATCGCCCTGCATTCGAACTTCCTCTCCCCCTGTGCCGCCGGCCGTTCCCGAACGACGGGCCGACTCGTTGTTTTTGTTGCGGGAATCGCCCCGCAAAACCGGCCGGGGATTATACCGCCGATGGCGCGGCCGCCGCCTGCGGCCGCCGTGACACCTTCACCGGCGACATCGCGGCGATCGCGTCGGCCTGCAGCTCGGGGCTGAGCACCGGCCGCAGGCCGACCGGCTGCCGCGGGTGGCGCGCGAAGTCGCGCTTGGCCCGCTCCAGCTGCGCCTTGTTGGCGCTGAAGTAGCGCGCGGCGGCGATCGTCTGCGGCAGATGCTTCAGGATATGCCACAGGCTCCAGCGATGCTGCCACAGGCGCTTGGCGAAGCGGCGGCGGTAGCCCCGGCTGTCGTAGAAGCGGCGCACATGCCAGTTGTAGAGCGCGTCCATCTGCTCGCGCGACTCGAAGCCCTGCGGCTTGAAGACGAAGTTGAGGCAGTTCATCAGCCGCCAGTCCTCGACGAAATCGCCGCTCTGGCCGCTGATGCATTCGTCCCAGATCGGCGCGCCGTGCAGCGGGCTGAACTTGGTCATGTTCATCTCGTCGAGGTCGAGCGAGAGGATGAAGTCGCTGGTCTTTTTGATCGTCGCCGGCGTCTCGCCGGGCATGCCGAAGATGAACAGGCCCTTGGCGCGCAGGCCGGCGGCGTGGATCTGTTCGACCGTCTTCTTCACTGCGTCCAGCGTCACGCCGGCCTTGTGCCGCGCCATCATCTCCGGGTCGGCCGATTCGATGCCCATCGACACCATCAGTGCGCCGGCCTGCTTCAGCTTCGCCAGCATCTCGTCCGAGGTGTGGCCGGTGCGGATCGCGCAGTTGAACTGCATGCCCAGCGGCTGCTCGATGAGCAGGTCGCACAGCTCGAAGACGCGCTTCTTCTGTGCGGTGAACAGGTCGTCGTAGAAGTTGATGTGGCGCACGCCGAAGTGGTCGCGCAGGTGCTTCATGTGCGCGTAGACGTACTGCGCCGAGTTGACCTTGTACAGCCGCTCGAACACCGTGCGGTCGCAGAACGAGCAGGTGTAGGGGCAGCCGCGCGAGGTGATCATCGTCGCCCCGTGGCGCTGCGCGTAGGCGAACAGCGGCAGGTGGTAGCCCTGCGGAAAGCCGGCCAGCTTCTCGTAGGCGGGGAAGGGCAGCTCGTCGAGGTCGAGGATGCGGTTGCGGCGCGGGTTGGTGACGATGCGGCCGCCGTTTTCGGCATCGCGCCAGACGAGGTTGCCGATCCCGGCGAGCGGCCTGCCCTCGGCCAGGTCGAGCAGCAGCCCCTCGCCCTCGCCGATGCACAGGTAGTCGATCTCCGGGTATTCCGCGAGCACCGGCGCGCCGAGCGACGAGACGTGCACGTTGCCGAAGACGATCTTGATCTCCGGCCGGCGCGCCTTGATCAGCGCGGCGATCTCCAGCGCGTCCAGGAAACCCGAGGTGGTCGCCGAGAAGCCGACCAGCTCCGGCTCGGTGGCCAGTACCCGCTCTGCGTTCCCGGCAATCGTCGGCGGCGCGTACGGACCGAGGCAGTCGTGCACCGCCGTCGGATGGCCGTGCTTCTCCAGCCACGCCGCCAACTGCAGGATGCCGATCGGCGCCATGCGGTTGGCGAGCACCGAGAAGTCGGGCTGACCGGGAACGAAGTTGAAGCCGGCAGGGTGGACGAGGGTGACTCTCACGGCAGCGGCGGGCGACGGCGCAGGGATCGGAAGCGGGAATTATCCCGCATCTCTCCGCCTTGCGCCGGCCGGCCGCAACGCTCGCGTAAAATGGGCGCATGCACGAAATCGACTCCTGGCGGCACCCCCATCTCTTCGACACCGGCAACCCGGCGGCCGAGCGCGGCGCGCGGCTGGTGATGTGGATCACCTTCGCGGCGATGATCGGCGAGATCGTCGCCGGCCTCGTCTTCAACTCGATGGCACTGCTGGCCGACGGCTGGCACATGGCGACGCACGCCTTCGCCATCGGCCTGTCGGCGTTCGCCTACGCGATGGCGCGGCGCTATGCGCACGACGCGCGCTTCGCCTTCGGCACCTGGAAGATAGAGATCCTCGCCGGCTTCACCAGCGCGCTGTTCCTGCTCGGCGTCGCCGGCGCGATGGTCTGGGAATCGGTGCGCCACCTGCTCGACCCGCAGCCGATCCGCTTCGCCGAGGCGATGGTCGTCGCCGCGCTCGGGCTGGCAGTGAACGTCGTCTGCGCGCTGATCCTCGGCAACGCGCACCATCACCACGGGCACGACCACGAGCATGGGCATGCGCATCCGCACGACCACGGCCACGACCTCAACCTGCGCTCGGCCTACCTGCACGTACTCGCCGACGCCGCGACCTCGCTGCTGGCGATCGCCGCGCTGGCCGGCGGCCTGTGGCTCGGCTGGGACTGGCTGGACCCGCTGATGGGCATCGTCGGCGCCGTGTTGATCACGGTCTGGGCGTGGTCGCTGGCGCGCGACGCGGGGCGTGTGCTGCTCGACTGCGAGATGGACCACCCGGTCGTTGCCGAGGTGCGCGAGGTGATCGAGGCGCACCCGCAATGGGCGGCGACGACGCGGATCGCCGACCTGCACGTGTGGCGCGTCGGCAAGGGCAGTTTCGCGGTGATCCTCGGCCTGGTCACGCACGACGCGACGCTGTCGGCGGAGGCGGTGCGCGGCGAACTGGCGCGGCACGCGGAACTGGTCCACGTGTCGGTCGAGATCAACCGCTGCGGCTGCGACGAAGCGGCGGCGTAAAGGCCGCCGGCGGCAGCGTCAGTGCGTGCGGCGGCGCGGCGCCATCGGCGCGCGGCCTTCGATGTGGCGGAAGGTGATGCGGCCCTTGTTCAGGTCGTAGGGCGACAGTTCCAGCGTCACCTTGTCGCCGGCGAGGATGCGGATGTGGTGCTTGCGCATCTTGCCGGCGGTGTAGGCGACCAGCGCGTGGCCGTTGTCGAGCAGGACGCGGAAGCGCGAATCGGGCAGGATCTCCTCGACGACGCCGTTCATTTCAATCAGTTCTTCTTTGGCCATGACCAAACCTCCGGGGATGGGCGGAAAAGGGAATGCGGACAGCCCCGGCGCGGCCGGGTTGCAGGAAGGTCAAGGCGGCGGGCGATGAAGGGAGAAATGCAGCGCGAAGGCGCGCATTGAACCGGACAGCAACGACACTACTTGAAGATCGCAGGCGCGCACTATGCGCCCGATCCCGGAATAAAGCAAATCGGCGCGCCGCCGGCGCTCAGCGCGGCCCGCGCCACTCCCACGGCGGCAACGGATTTTTGCCGGCCCACAGGCCGAGGCGGCGGGTTTTTGCCGCGAACTCCGCCTGCTGGTAGGCGGCCTGCGCCGGCTGCGGCTGGCCGGCACTGCGCCGGTCGTGCCAGGCCATGCCGCGTTCGACCTGGGCGAGGCCGAGGTCCAGCGTCGGCGGGCAGTCGGCGTTGCCGCAGCGCGCGGCCGGCGCCGGCGCGCGCACCACGGCGCGCCACTCGCCGCCGCTGAACTGCGCATTCTCCAGCTGCACCGTACGGCCGTAGGCCAGCGCGCCGAGGCTGGAGCGCGCCGCCTCGCCGTGCTCCTGCAGCCGCGCCGGCGCGGCGACCCAGGCCAGCCGCACCCGCAGCTGGCCGTGGCCGGGAACGTCGACGCGCAGCGTGTCGCCATCGACGACGGCATCGACGCGGCCGGACAGCGTTTCCGCCGGCGCACCGGCGGCGAGGCCGATCAGCGCGAACAGCAACAGGATCCGTTTCATGCCGTGAATCTAGCAAGAAAAACGCCACCCGCAGGTGGCGTTGTCGGGGCAGCCGCGGCGGCGCTCAGATGCCGGTGCTGACCACGGTCAGCGCGGTCATGTTGACCAGGCGGCGCACGGTCGTGGTCGAGGTCAGCACATGCGCCGGCTTCGCCGCGCCGAGCAGGATCGGGCCGATGGTGACGCCTTCGCCGCCGGTCATCTTGAGCAGGTTGTAGGAGATGTTGGCGGCGTCGAGGTTGGGCATCACCAGCACGTTGGCCTCGCCCTTCAGCGGCGAATCCGGATCGGACTGGTGGCGGATCTCCTCGGACAGCGCCGAGTCGCCGTGCATCTCGCCGTCGGCCTCGAGCTCCGGCGCGCGCGCGTGCAGCAGCGCGGTGGCCTCGGCCATCTTTTGCGCCGACGCCGACTGCGAGGTGCCGAAGTTCGAGTGCGAGAGCAGCGCGACCTTCGGCTGGATGCCGAAGCGGCGCACGGTGTGCGCCGCCAGTTCGGCGATCTCGGCGATCTGCGCCGCGTCCGGGTTCTCGTTCACGTGCGTGTCGCACAGGAACAGCGCGCGACCCGGCAGCAGCAGGTGGTTCATCGCCGCCAGCGTGTTCACGCCGGGCGCCTTGCCGATGATCTCCTCGACCTGGCGCAGGTGGTGCGCGAAGCGGCCGGAGACGCCGCAGATCATGCCGTCGGCGTAGCCGAGGCGGAGCAGCACGGCGCCAATGATCGTCGTATCCTGGCGCAGGCGGGCCTTAGCCAGGTCGATGGTGATGCCGTGCCGCTTCATCAGCTGGTGGTAGGCGGTCCAGCATTCCTTGTAGCGGTCGTCGCGGTTCGGGTTGACCACCTCGAAGTGCTCGCCGATGTGCAGCTTGGAGCCGATCTTGGCGAGTCGCATCTCGATCACGTCCGGACGGCCGACCAGGATCGGCTTCGCCAGGCGTTCCTCGATGACGATCTGCACTGCGCGCAGCACGCGCTCGTCCTCGCCGTCGGTGTAGATGATGCGCGCGGCCTTGCCGGCCTTGCCCTGCTTGGCGGCGGTGAACACCGCGCGCATGCCGACGCCGGTGTGGTAGATGAATTCCTTGAGCTTGTCCTTGTACGCCGCCATGTCGGCGATCGGCCGCGTGGCGACGCCGGAGTCGGCGGCGGCCTTGGCCACCGCCGGCGCGATGGTGGTGATCAGGCGCGGGTCGAAGGGCTTCGGGATCAGGTATTCGGGGCCGAAGGCGAGCTCCTGGCCGGGATAGGCCATCGCCACCTCGTCGCTGACCTCCTCCTGCGCCATCGCCGCGATCGCGCGCACGCAGGCCAGCTTCATCTCCTCGGTGATGCGCGTCGCGCCGCAGTCGAGCGCGCCGCGGAAGATGAAGGGGAAGCACAGCACGTTGTTCACCTGGTTCGGGTAGTCCGAACGGCCGGTGGCGATGATCGCGTCCGGGCGCGCTTCCTTCGCCAGCTCGGGCATGATCTCCGGCGTCGGGTTGGCGAGCGCGAAGATGATCGGCTTCTCCGCCATCGTCTTCACCATCTCCGGCTTGAGCACGCCGGCGGTGGACAGGCCGAGGAAGATGTCGGCGCCGACGATCGCGTCGGCCAGCGTGCGCGCCGCGGTGTCCTGCGCGTAGCGGGCCTTGGTCTCGTCGAGCTTGGCGTCGCGGCCGACCCAGATCACGCCCTTCGAGTCGCAGACGGTGACGTTCTTCTTCTGGATGCCGAGGTCGCACCACAGGTCGAGGCAGGAGATCGCGGCGGCGCCGGCGCCGGAGCAGACGACCTTGACCTCGTCGATCTTCTTGCCGATGACCTTCAGCGCGTTGAGCATGCCGGCCGCCGAGATGATCGCGGTGCCGTGCTGGTCGTCGTGGAAGACCGGGATGTTCATCCGCTCCTTGAGCTTGCGCTCGATGTAGAAGCACTCCGGCGCCTTGATGTCCTCGAGGTTGATGCCGCCCAGCGTCGGCTCCATCGAGGCGATGATGTCGATCAGCTTGTCCGGGTCGTTCTCGGCGAGTTCGATGTCGAAGACGTCGATGCCGGCGAATTTCTTGAACAGGCAGCCCTTGCCCTCCATCACCGGCTTCGACGCCAGCGGGCCGATGTTGCCGAGGCCGAGCACGGCGGTGCCGTTGGTGACGACGCCGACCAGGTTGGCGCGCGAGGTGTACAGGCTGGCGTTGTGCGGGTCCTCGACGATCGCGTCGCAGGCGTAGGCGACGCCGGGGGAATAGGCGAGCGCGAGGTCGCGCTGGTTGGTCAGGCCCTTGGTCGGGCGGACCGAGATTTTGCCCGGCGTCGGGAACTGGTGGTATTCAAGCGCCGCTTCGCGCAGATCCTTCTCCATTGTGGCCTCTTCTGGTTATGTTGGCGGCAGGAAACGGTGAGCGCACGCCCCCGGCCGGCCGCGAAAAAAGAGGTGCACTTTACTCCCGCTCGGGAGCAAAGCCAATTGTGGATTTGCGCCAGCGGAAACGGCGCAAGCCCTTGTTCCGCAAAGGCTTGCGCCAGGCGGATCGCCGCGATTTGTCAGTCAACTGGAACATTGCCAGGGTCAGTGGTCCGACCCGTCCGGCGGCTGCAGCGCACGCATCGTTTCTCGCCACCAGGCGTCGTCGGCATGTTCGAACCAGTCGTTGTGGTCGGCGCCGGCGACGACGCGCAGCGCCTTCGCCGCGGCAAGGCCGGCGAACAGCGCGCGGCCGAATTCCGCCGGCACGATGCGGTCGCGCTCGGCGACGACAACGACGACGCGACCACGGTAACCGGCGAGGTGCGCGACGCTGTCGTAGCGGTCGCGCACCAACCACGCCAGCAGCCGGCGCGGCAGCCACGGGTAGTGGTAGTCGGCGACATTGAGCAGCGTGTCCCACGGCGTCACCAGCAGCAGGCCGGCGATGCCGGCATGGCCGACGCGGTCGCTGGCAGCGGCGGCGACCCCGGCGCCGAGCGATTCGCCGAGCAGGTAGAGCGGCCCGTCGAATTCACGGCGCGCGGCGGCGATCGTCGCCGCCGCATCGGCGACCAGGCTCGCCTCGCCCAGCTCGCCGCCGCGCGGGCCGTAGCCCGGATACTCGGCGAGCAGCACGCGCCAGCCGCGCGGCGCCAGCGCCTCGGCGTAGGGCGCGCGGTACCCGGCGTGGCCGGCGTTGCCGTGGAAGACGAGCAGCGTGCCCTGCGCCGGCCGTGCCGCCGGCTCGACGACGAGGCCGCGGAAATCGTCGGCCGACGGCCACGGCCGGGCGCCGGGAACGAAACGGGCGAGTTCGGCGAGCGGCGCCTTTTCCGGGAAGTAGAGCAGGCCTTCCTGCGACATGGCGACTCCGGCGATGACGAGCACGAGGGAGAGCGCGACGATGCGCGCCAGCGAGGCGAGCAGTTTCATGCCGCCAGCTTACTCCGCGCGCCGGGCGCGGCGAAGGGGCTCAGGCCGCGAGCGGCGGCCGCCGCGTCAGATGCACGGCGAACAGGTAGCTGCCGGCGACGACGGCGAGCAGCAGCACGCCGAAGGCGAGCTCCTTGCCGTCGCTCCAGCCGTCGACCGCCGGCGAGAAGAACTTGAGCGCGCCGAAGGCGGCGACGAGCAGGCTGACGCCGGCAACGACCAGGCCCATCACGCGCGAGGCGAGCTGCGCCGCGGCGTCGGCGCGGCGGATCAGGCGCGAGATCCACAGGCCGTTGATGCCGTCGGTGACCAGCATGCCGAGCACGAACAGCAGTGCCAGCGCCAGCGCGTGCTGCCAGCCGCCGAAGCGGGTCGCGGTCAGCGCGAACAGCGCCGCCTGGCTCATCGTGTCGAACGACAGCGCGAACAGCGCGCCGACCGCGGCCACCGCCAGCGGCCGCGTCGTCCGCTGCAGGCGGGAGAACAGCCGCCCCCTGAGGCCGAGCGGCCGTACCAGCTCGCCCGGCGCCGCGCGCAGCACCGCCCGCAGGTTGATGAAGCCGAGCGCGGCGAGGAAGGCGATCGAGATCCAGGCGCCGAGCGCATCGACCCAGTCCGGCACCTGCCAGCCGCCGGCAACGGTGCTGACCAGCAGCGCGACGGCGACGATGACGGCGCCGTGGCCGAGCGAGAACAGCGCGCCGCAGCGGCGCGCCAGCGCCGGGTTGTCGCGGGCGTTGCAGCGCGTCAGGCCGTCGATGGTCGCCAGGTGGTCGGCGTCGAAGCCGTGCTTCATGCCGAGCGCGAAAACCAGCGCGGCCAGTGCCATCCAGTCGTTGGGCAGGGTATCCATGGGCCGATGAAGTCCTTTCGCTGCTCCCTAACAAGCTTCGTGCCAGCGCATCCACACTGACGAATCAACAACTTGGCGCCCGCAAGCGCGCCGCCGGCGGACAACTGGAAAGCCGCTTTCCACTTCCCGCTTTCCAGTTCACGACGGCGCCAGCGGCAGCAGCAGCGTGAACACCGCGCCGCCCTGCGGCCGGTTGGCGGCCTCCAGCCGGCCGCCGTGGCGCTCGACGATGCCGTAGCTGATGGAGAGGCCCAGCCCGGTGCCCTGGCCGACCGGCTTGGTCGTGAAGAAGGGGTCGAACAGCCGCGGCAGGTGCTCGGGCGGAATGCCCGGGCCGTTGTCGGCGACGGTCAGCACGATCACCTCGCCGGCGCCGAGCGCGGCGCGCACTTCCAACTGCGGCGCCGGCGTGCCGGCGAGCGCGTCGCAGGCGTTCTGCACGAGGTTCATCAGCACCTGCTGCATCTGCCCGGACGAGCCTACCATCGGCAGCTCGGCCGGCAGTTCCATCGCCACCTCGAACTTCGGCGGCGCCGCGCGCGTCACCCAGCGTACCGCGCGCTCGACGACCTCGGTCAGGTTGAAGGCCTCATCGGCCTGGCGGTCGATCGCCGAGAAGCGCTTCAGCCCGTCGACGATGTCGCGGGTACGCTCGGCGCCCTCGATCATGCCGTCGAGCAGCGGCTCCATGTCCTCGAGGATGCGATCGATGCGCAGCTCGCGGCGCAGGCCTTCGAGTTCGGGCGTGTGCGCGCAGTCGCAGCCGTTCACGGCCTCGATGTAGGTGTGCAGGCGGCCGGCGTAGCGGCGCAGCGCCATCACGTTGCCGAGCACGAAGCTGATCGGGTTGTTCAGCTCGTGCGCGACGCCGGCGACCAGGCGGCCGAGCGAGGCCATCTTCTCCGACTGCACCAGCTGCTGCTGCGTGCGCTTCAGCTCCTCGTGCGTCTGCCTGAGCGCGTGGTAGGCGCGGCGCAGCTCGCCGACCGGGCGGCCGGTGACGACCATGCCGACCAGCTTGCCGACGCCGGAGAGGCGCGGCGTACAGTTGACCGACACCGGCACCGCGCTGCCGTCGGCGGCGGCGATCATCAGCTCGACGTCGTGGCGGGGATCGCGGCGGCGCGGCGTGAAGAACTCGCACACCGCCTGGCGCGACGCTTCGTCGGCGAACAGGTCGAACACCGGGGTGCCCTTCAGCGCCGCTTCGTCCCGGCCGGTGAAGCGCTGCAGCGAGGCGTTCACCTCCTCGATCGCGCCGTGCCGGTCGCAGACGATGAGGATGTCGGACATCGACGCCAGCACGCTCTCGATGAACTGGTGCGATTCCTCGAGCGCGGCGTTTTTCTCTTCGAGCGCGACCTCGTACTGCAGCAGGTCGTTGTAGACCTCGTCCATCTTGCGGATGACGTCGATCCATACCGTCTCGCCGACGCCCTCGGGAAGCGCCGGCGGCTCCGGCAGTTCGCTGCCCTCGCGCAGGCGGCGCGGCTTAGCGGGCCGGTCGGCGGCGGACATGGGGCGGGCCGCCGCTCCCGGCGGTCGGGGCGGCGAGTTGGCGGGCGGGGCGGCGGCCTCGCGGGAGGAGGACAGGTTCCATGGTCGGGTTCCGGAGCGCGGCGCCGGCACCGGCCCGCGGATCAAGACGGCATCTTGCCCGGCAACCCCCGCCATTGTCCATCGGCGATGCGCCGCGACAGTTCGTCGAAGGGCATCGGGCGCGCAAAGAGGAAGCCCTGGCCTTCGTCGCAGCCGAGCTGCTTGAGGATCGCCGCCTGCTCGTCGCGCTCGATGCCTTCGACCGTGATCGACATGCGCAGCGCCCGGCTGAGCGCCACCACCGCTTCGACTACCGCCCGCTGCTGCTCGCTTTGCGCGAGGTCGACGATGAACGAACGGTCGACTTTGATGCGCCGGATCGGCAGGTCGCGCAGCACCGCGAGCGACGAGTAGCCGGTGCCGAAATCGTCGATGCTGACGGCGACGCCGAGGCGCCCCAGATCCTCGATGACGCCCAGGCTGCGCTCGGTCGCCTGCAGCGTGCTCTCGGTGATCTCCAGCTCGAGCATGTCCGCGAGGAAACCGGTTTCGGCAAGCGTCGCCGCGACGTGGTCGACGAAATCCACCGCCAGGAACTGGCGCGCCGAGACGTTCACGGCCAGTCGCAGCGGCGTCTGCAGGCGCAGCATTTCCCGGCATGCGCGGCGCAGCACCCAGCGCCCGAGCGCCTCGATGATGCCGCTTTCCTCGGCGATGGCGATGAAGCTGCCGGGCAGGATCATGCCGCGCTCGGGGTGCGGCCAGCGCACCAGCGCCTCGACGCCGGCGATGCGCCCGCCGGCAAGTTCGACGCGCGGCTGGTAATGCACGGCCAGCGCGTCGGCGGCGATCGCCCGCCGCAATCCCTGCTCGATGCGCATCCGTTCGCGGGCGCGCGCGGCCATGTCTTCGGCGTAGAAGTGGTAGCGGTTGCGCCCCTCCGACTTGGCGGTGTACATCGCCATGTCGGCGGCGCGCATCAGCTGCTGGCTGTCGGTGCCGTTGTCCGGGAACACCGCGATGCCGATGCTGCCGGTGACCGCCAGCGTCTCGCCGCGGACCTCGATCGGGTCGCGCAGCACGGCGAGGATCTTGTCGGCGAGCTGCGCCGCGTAGTCCGGGTGGACGCTTCCGGCGAGGATGACGAACTCGTCGCCGCCGAGGCGGGCGATCGTGTCGCTGGCGCGCATCACCGAACGCAGGCGGCCGCCGATGGCGCGCAGCAGCTCGTCGCCGACGGCGTGGCCGAGCGTGTCGTTGATCACCTTGAAGCCGTCGAGGTCGAGGAACAGCAACAGGCAGCGCTCGTCGTGGCGCAGCGCGTTCTCGATCGCGGTCGCCAGCCGGTCGTCGAACAGCGTCCGGTTGGGCAGGCCGGTCAGCGGATCGTGGTGCGCGAGGTGGCGCAGCTGGCGATGCGCCTCGTAGATCGCGCTGACGTCGGAGAAGGTCGTGACCAGGTGCGTCGCCCGGCCGGCGGCGTTGCGCACGACGCTGACGTTCTGCCACGCCGGGAAGGGCTCGCCGCCCTTGCGATGACAAGCGACTTCTCCGCTCCAGAAGCCGGCGCCGTCGGCGTCAAGGCAGGCGGCGTCGCGTTCGGGGCAGGGCATCAGGCGCAGCAGGGCGTCGGGGTCGCGGCCGATCGCCTCCTCCTCGGCGAAGCCGGTGATGCGCGAGAAGGCGCTGTTGACCGCGACCGCGCACCGGCGCATGTCGGTGATGACGATCGCCTCGGCGGTGGTATGGAAGACGACGCTCGACTGGCGCAGGCGTTCCTCGTCGCGGTGCCGCTGCGTCACGTCCTGCAGGATGCCGACGACGCGCGTGCCGTCGCCGGCGGAAGTATAGGCCTTGGCATGCGCCTCCATGTAGCGCGTCGGCAGGTGGTTGTCGACGGTGCTGAACTCGACGCAGACCGCCTCGCTGCCGGCCTGCGTCGCCGCCAGCGCGGCTTCGACGCGCGCCCGGTCGGCAACGGCGACGCGGGCGATGAAGGCGTCCCACGGCTCGTCGAGCGGCAGCGGCCGGGTGCCGAAGAGCGCGTGCAGATGCCCGTCGCCCTTCAGCCGTCGCGATTCCGGGCTCCATTCGAGGACGCCGAGCTCGGCGGCGTCGATCGCCAGCTTCAGGCGCTGCTCGCTCTGCTCGACCGCCGCCTCGTCCTCGCGCCGGGCCAGCGCCATCTGGATCGTCGCATGCAGCTCGCGCCCTTCGCAGGGCTTCACCAGGTAGCCGAACGGCCGGCTGTCGAGGGCGCGGCGCAGCGTGTCGTCCTCGGCGTAGGCGGTCAGGAAGACGACCGGAATCTGGTGCCGCGCGCGGATCTCGCTGGCCGCCTCGATGCCGTCCATGCGCCCCTCGAGGTGGATGTCCATCAGCACCAGGTCGGGCTTCTCCTCGGCCGCCTTGCGCACGGCCTGCTCGCCGCTGGCGACGACGGCGCCGACCCGGTAGCCGAAGCCGTGCAGCTGGCGTTGCAGGTCGAAGGCGACGATGCGCTCGTCCTCGACGAGCATCAGATTGATCGGCAGGCGCGCGGTCATAAGCTCTCCTTTTCGACGGGGTGCAGCGGAAAGCGCACGACGAAGCGCGCGCCGCCGCCGCGCTCGACGGTCAGCGTGCCGTGCAGCTGTTCGACGAACAGCGGTACCAGCTGCAGGCCGAGGGAAGGGCTTTCGACGAGGGCGGACTCGGGCGGCAGGCCGACGCCGTCGTCGGCAACGCTGAGCATGATTTCGCCGCAGTCCGTTGCCAGTTCGATCACGATCTCGCCGGCACGTTCCCCGGGAAAGGCGTGCTTGAAGGCGTTCGTCACCAGCTCGTTGAGCAGCAGGCCGCAGGGAATCGCGCGCTCGAGGTCGAGCGGGATGCCGGCCTCGGGGGCGGCCAGGCGCAGACCGATGCGACTGCTGCCGGCGCGGTAGGTGGCGCGGATCGACTGTACCAGGCGCTCCAGGTATTCGCCGAGGTCGAGGCGCGAGAAGTCCTTGCGCTCATAGAGCAGCTGGTGCGTCAGCGCCATCGCCTTCACGCGGCCGCAGCTCTCGGCGAGGATCGCGCGCAGGCGGGGATCGCTGGCATGGCCGGCCTGCAGGTTGAGCAGGCTGGTGATCACCTGCAGGTTGTTCTTCACGCGGTGGTGCACCTCGTTCAGCAGCACCATCTTCTCGCGCAGCGCGTCCTCGAGCCGCTGCTGCGAACGGCGGCGCTCGGTGATGTCCACGATCGACGCCAGCACCATGACGCCGGCTTCGGTGTCGATCGGGTTGAGGCCGATCTCGACCGGGAATTCGCTGCCGTCCGCGCGGCAGCCGAACAGGTCGCGGCCGGCGCCCATCGGCCGCGGCTGCGGATCGACGAAGAAACCGCCGCGGAACAGCCGGTGGTTGCCGCGGAAGCGTTCCGGGACCAGCATCTCGACCGGCTGTCCGATCAGTGCTTCGCGGCCGTAGTCGAACATGCGTTCGGTCTGCGCGTTGACCAGCACCATCACGCCGTCGCCGTCGATCATCACCATCGCGCTCGGCGCCCATTCGACGACCCGGCGAAAGGAATCCTCGCCGAGCTGCGGCGCGCCCGGCCGGCGACTGTCGCCTGCCGGCGACAGCGTCGACGCGTCTCGATCTGCACGCGGATCTCGCATCGGAATCCTCCTGTGCGGGCGGGACCGCCGGCGCCGGCAATGACCCGCGAATATCAATCCGGAATGAAGCAGTCGGACAGCGGCGGACGGAAAAAGATTCCCTGCGCCCGCCCCGCACAACCATCGGCCGCGGCGGCGCGATTCGCACGCGGCGGCCGCACCGGCTGGCAGGCGGCGCAATCAGAAAAAAGACCGGGGAAACGGCGATTCGTTCGCCGGGCGGCGTCAGCGCAGCAGGCCGAGCCGGCGCAGCGCGGCGTGCAGCTCGCCGGCCATGCGTTCATAGCCGTGCGCGTTGGGATGGATCGCGTCGGCGCGCAGCGCCGGATCGCCGAGCGTGTCGGCGAAGACGTCGGCGACCACCGGTAGCTTCTCCTCGTCGCCCAGCTCGGCGTAGATCGGCGCATCCGACGGCTTGCGCGTCACCGCGCCGAGCAGCGACAGCTCGGGAACGGCGACCAGCACCACCTGCGCACCGGCGGCGCGGGCAGCGGCGACGATCGCGCGCAGGTCTTCCTTGACCGCCGCCTGCGGGCGGCGCCTGAGGAAGTCGTTGCCGCCGATCTCGACGATCACCAGCGCCGGCCGGTGTTCGTCGAGCAGCGGCCCGATCCGCTGCCGGCCGGCCTCGGCGGTGTCGCCGGGGACGCCGGCATTGACGATGCGCCAGCCGGAGCGCGCCGCCAGCCGCGTCGGCCAGTCCTCGCCCGGCGCGGCGCCGGTACCGTAGGTGACGCTGTCGCCGAAGGCGAGCACGGTGGCGCCGGCGGGCAGTGCGGCGAGCTTCGGTTTGCGGCCGCAGCCGGCGAGCAGCGCGGCGGCGGCGAAGGCGACGAAAGTCCGGCGGCGCATCGCGTCCGGGCTCAGTGCACCGTGCACACCATGCACGGATCGAACGAGCGCACGACGTGCTGGACGATCGGCGGGTTCCGCTCGCCGGCGCCGACCGGCAGGCCGACCAGCGCCTGCTCGAGCGCACCGGGCTGGCCGGCGGCATCCCGCGGCGAGAAGTTCCAGGTGGTCGGCGCGACGATCTGGTAACCGGCGATGCGGCCGCGCTCGATCGTCAGCCAGTGGCCGAGCGCGCCGCGCGCCGCCTCGACCAGGCCGACCCCGTGCGCGTCCTGCGGCGCCGTCCATTCGGCGCAGAACGGCTCGCCGGGAGCGATCTCGCGCAGCCACTGCTCCATCTGCGGCAGCAGCCGCGCCACCTCGCTCATGCGCGCGACGACGCGCGCCAGCACACTGCCGCCGTGCGCGGCGACGAGGCTCGCGGCCAGCGGCTGGCCGGCGAGCAGCTGGCGCGCCAGCGCGCCGGTCTCGACCGCGCGGCCGGCGTAGCGCGGCGCCTTGCACCACGAGTAGGCGGCGGGCTTGGCGTCGGGGTCGGCGAGCGGTCGCGTCTCGCCGGCGGCCGGCGGCAGCGCGGCGCCGTCCTCCAGCCAGGCATGGCTGACGTCCTCGACGATGGCAGCGGGGTCGAGCGCCAGCGCGGCGCCGTCCTGCCAGACACCGCGCGGCAAGAGCGGGCCGCCGGCGGCGGCGTAGGCGCCGAAGGACAGGAAGCGGTCGCCGGCGCGGCCGACGCGCTCCAGCCCGAGCGCGAGGGCGACGCGCACGAAGCGGGCGAGGTCGCCGTCGCGCGCCTCGGCCCAGGCCGCCAGCGCCGCCGGCGAGTCGAGCGCGGCGAAGGCTTCCAGCGCGTCGGCGAACAGCGTCGTCTCGAGGAAGTCGCGGAACTCGCGCAGCACCTCGGCCAGCCGGACCTTCTCGGTCGGCGTGATCGCCCGGGTCGTGCCGCCCGGTTGCAGCGCCAGCGTGTGCGGCCATTTGCCGGCGAGGTAGCCGAGCACGCGCAGGAAGTCGGTGCGCGCCGGCAGCCAGTCGGCGAGCGCGCTGCCGCGCTGCGCGCGGAAGCGTTCGGCGACGCCCGCGTGCCACGGCGCGCCGGCGTAGCCGTCGCGCGCGAAGTCGGGCATGAAGAAGCAGTAGAAGTGCGTCAGGTGGTCGGCGAGGTTCTCGCAGCAGTGGATCAGGTTCTGCGCGAGGCGGCCGTTGGCCGGCATGACGAGGCCGGCGGCGGCGGCCAGCGCAGCGGCGGCGGCGGCCGACTGCGACACCGAGCAGATGCCGCAGATGCGCGGCACCAGCACCAGCGCGTCGAGCGGGTCGCGGCCGACGAGCAGGTTCTCGAAGCCGCGGTACAGCGAGGCGCTGACCTCGGCGCCGCGCACGCGGCCGTCGGCGACGTCGAGCGCCACCTCGAGGTCGCCCTCGACGCGGTTGAACGGGCCGATCACGAGCCGGCTCACGGGCGCGGCCCCTTCTTGGTCGACGGCAGCGGCAGCGGATGGTCGCGCGTCGCCGACTCGCGCACGCGCTTCGGCGTCGCCGACTTGGACAGCGCGGCGAGCGCGACGAACCAGGCCTTCGGCATGTCCAGCGGCAGGCCGATCGGGATGCCGGCGACCTTCGGCGTCGCCATGAACGGATGCCCCGGTTCCTCGAAGCCGGGCTCGGTGCAGGCGATGCACGAGAAGCCGCCGCGCAGGCACGAGCCGACGCCGTACCACGGCCGCACGTTGCAGTCGGCGTGCGCCTGCGTGCCCTTGCAGCCGAGGTTCTCCATCAGGCAGCCGAGGTCGGAGGGCTTCTGCGCGCTGGCCTTGAATTCGTAGAACTCGTTCTTCGGGCAGCCGTGGTGGACCAGTTGCTCGGAATAGAAGCGCGGCCGCTGCAGCGCGTCGAGGTCGCCGGCGGCGAAGGCGCCGGCGGCGAGCGCCAGCAGCGTGTCGACGACCCAGTCGGCGTGGATCGGGCAGCCGGCGACGTTGACCACCGGCAGCCCGCTGCCGGCGCGGAAATCGGCGCCGAGCAGGCCGCCCGGCTCGGCGCCGTCGAACTGCAGGCCGCAGGCTTCGAGCAGGTTGTCGCCGGAGGCGGCAATGCCGCCGTAGGCGGTGCAGCTGCCGATCGCCAGCACATGGCGGGCGCGCGCGGCCAGCCGGCGCACCCAGTCGATCATCGGCACGCCGCTGCCGGCCAGCACGTGGAAGCGGCCGCTGCCGTTCGGCCCGCGCAGCAGCGCGCCCTCGACGCACAGTGCGTCGAAGGCGAGGGTGCCGTCGGCGGCGGCGGCGAGCAGCGCCAGCGCCTCGTCGCCGCTGGCTTCCGCCAGCGCCGGGTGGAAGACGAGCTCGACGCCGCCGCCGGCGAGCCGCGCCAGCACGCCGCGCCGCGACTCGGCGCCTAGCAGCGACTGCGTGCAGCCGCCGCAGCCGGAAGCCTGCAGCCAGAGGATCTTCATTTGCGCTCCAGCCCGTAGCGCTCGAGCTTGTTGCGCAAACCGACGCGCGACAGCCCGAGTTCGGCGGCCGCCTTCGACTTGTTCCAGCGGTGGCGGATCAGCGCCTCCTTGACCACCTGCGCCTCCAGCTGCTCCATGCGTTCCTTCAGCCCGCCGTCGAGGCCCGCCAGCAGCGACAGGTCGGCCGCCTGCGTCTCGCCGACCGGCGTCCGCAGCACGCGCGGGCTGAGCAGCTCGGCGCCGAGGCGCGGCCCGTCGGTCAGCGCCAGCATGCGCAGGATCTCGTTCTGCAGTTCGCGCACGTTGCCCGGCCAGCGGTAGGCGGCGATGCAGGCCGCCGCCTCGCCGGTGAAGCCGTCGCAGTCCTTGCCCAGCGCCCGCTTCGACGCCTCGAGCAGGCGCTCGGCCAAGAGCGGGATGTCCATCGTCCGCTCGCGCAGCGGCGGCACGTGCAGCGGCACCGTCGCCAGCCGGTAGTAGAGGTCCTCGCGGAAGCGCCCTTCGCGCACCTCGGCCTCGAGGTCGCGGTTGGTGGCGGCGATCACGCGCACGTCGACCGACACCGGCCGCGCGCCGCCGAGCGGGCGGAACTCGCCTTCCTGCAGCACGCGCAGCAGTTTGACCTGGAAGGCGGGCGAGGTCTCGCCGATCTCGTCGAGGAAGATGGTGCCGCCGTCGGCCTGCTGGAACAGCCCGATGCGGTCTTCGTAGGCGCCGGTGAAGGCGCCGCGCTTGTAGCCGAACAGTTCGGCCTCGAGCAGCTGGTCGGGCAGCGCGCCGCAGTTCTCGACGACGAAGGCCCGGCCGGCGCGGCGGCTGCCGTAGTGGATCGCGCGCGCGACCATCTCCTTGCCGGTGCCCGACTCGCCGCTGATCAGCACCGACAGGTCGAACGGGGCGACCTTCCCGATCAGCGCGACGACTGCGTTGAGCGGGCTGTGCGGCGCACGCACCAGGCCGTCTACGCCGAACTCGCGCTTCACCCGCTCGTACTTCATCTCGACGCGCCTCTTCAGCACCGGTTCGGCGGCGCGCAGCTCGAGCGACAGGCGCTGGTTCTCCTGCTGCAGGCGCGAGATGTTCCAGGCGTTCTTCAGCGTCAGCAGCAGCTGCTCGGGCTGCCAGGGCTTCAACAGGTACTGGTAGATGCCGGCCTCGTTGATGCCGGCGATGATGTCCTCGGCCTCGGTGTAGCCGGAGAGGATGATGCGCACCGAATCCGGCCAGCGCTCGCGCACGCCCTTCAGGAACTCGACGCCGGTGGTCCCCGGCATGCGCTGGTCGCAGAGCACGATCTGCACGCCGCCCAACGGGGCTTCGCGTTCGAGCACCGCCTGCGCCGTCTCGGCGCCGTCGGCGGTGAACACCGCGAAGTCCTCCTCCAGCGTGCGCTGCAGCGCCTCGCGCGAGCGCAGCTCGTCGTCGACGACGAGGACCGCCGGCAGCCTGCCGTTGCCGGCACGCAGCGGCGCGCTCATGCCGGCACCTCTGCGCACGGGACGGTCCAGCCGAGGTCGCGGTGCTTCGCCAGATGGCGCGGCGTCCACGACTGCGGCGACTTGTGCACGAAGTGGAAGCGGGCGACGTGGTAACTCGGGTCGAAGCCGTAGAAGTTGCGGCGCATATGCTCGAGCTCCTCGTTGCGGTAGGCGGCGAGCGGCTTCGCCGCCTCGTCGTCGGCGCGCTTCTCGCGCTTGGCGGCAAGCCGTTCGTGGAGGTCCGGCGCCGCCGCCAGTTCGGCCGCGCGGCGCGCGACGTCGACGCGGAAGGCGGCGATGTCCGAGGCCAGGCAGGCGTCGACGAAGCCGCTGGCGACGCCGGCCTTCGCGGTGAGCGGCAGGCGGTGCTGCATGATCGCGCGCGCGCCCTCGATGCCGACGCGCGGCGGCAGCAGGTAGGTCCAGTATTCGGAGCCGAACAGGTTGCCCATGTTCTTGTAGTGCGGGTTCATCAGCGCGCCGTCGCGCATCCAGACGAAATCGGCGGCGCGCGCGAGGAAGCAGCCGCCGGCGCCGGCATTGCCCTGCACCGCGGCGATGGTGAGGTGCGAGCCGGTGGTGATGATCGCCTCGGCCAGGTCGTCGATGGCGTTGATGTTGGCCCACGATTCGTCGGCGGGGCTTTCCGCCGCCTCGATCAGGTTCAGGTGGATGCCGTTCGACCAGAAGTCGCGGCCGCCCATCAGCACGATCACCTTCGTCGGACGGCCCAAGGCCCAGCGGTAGGCGGCGAGCAGGCGCCGGCACTGCCGCGTGCCCATCGCGCCGTTGGTGAAGTCGAAATGCAGGAAGCCGACCTGCTGCGCCTCCTCGTAGCGGATGTCCTGCCAGGTCGCATGCTGCGGCGCCCACCAGCCGTCGAGCGCCGCCTCCGGCAAGGCCCGCGCTCCGTCGGCGAAGGCCAGCGTCGCCGGCAGCTTGAACGGATGCGCACTGTCGGCACGCTTGACGTGGCCGAGCCACACCGCGCCGTCGACGGTGGCGCGGCACAGCGCCGTCTCGCGCCGCGCGACCAGTTCGCCGGGCGCGCCCTTGAGCACGCTCTCGGCGCAGGCGTCGAATAGATGGCAGGGCCGGCCGAACAGGCGGTCGGCGACGCCGGGGAAGCCGTCGGCGGCGTTGATCTTCGCCAGCACCGTCGCCGTCGTCTCGCGCGACCAGTCGATCGCGCGCTCGGCCTGCGTCATCAGCGGGCGCAGGCGGCCGCGCACGTCCGGGTTGCCGTAGTCGAGCGGCGTCGGCGCGAAGTTGCCGGCGGCGAAGCGCTCGACCGCCTTCAGCACGCCGCGCGTCGCCGCCTCGGTGACCTCGTTGCGGTACAGGCTCGACTTCTTCGCGACGCGCAGCGTGAAGCGCTCCTCCGCCCAGATCGGCCCGGCATCCATCTCGGCCTCGGCCTGCAGCACGGTGACGCCCCATTCCGGCCACTGCTCCTGGATCGCCCAGTCGAGCGCCGACGGGCCGCGGTCGCCGACGATGCCGGGATGCACGATCAGGCAGGTGTGCTGCCGCCAGATCGATTCCGGGATCGCACGGCGCAGGTAGGGGGCGACGATCAGGTCGGGCCGGAACAGCGCGACGGCCTCCTCGGCGACCGAATCGGTGATGTCGAACTCGATCGAGACCTGATGGCCGCGTTCGACGAGTTCGCAGTACAGGCGCTGCGTCAGGCTGTTGAAGGTATGGGTCAGGAACAGGATGCGCATCGCCTCACCCCGTGACATGCCGCAAGGGTTTTTTCACTGCGACGCGCAAAGTGCGATCCCTGTCGCCGCAAGCCTTTTCGCGCACCACCCAAGCCAGATGCATACACATATAACTTTCGTCTTATTTTTCAAACACTTCAGCTATGCCACGATGCGCCCGACGCCTCCCAGAAGGCGAACCGGACACCAGGGAGCCAACCATGTCGCAAGCCTCGCCCAAACGCAGCGCCGCCGCTGCACCCAAACGGCGCACCAGCCGCCGCCTCCGCTTCATCGCCGCCGTGCGCTTCGCCGACGGCCGTACCCAGTGCTTCTCGGTCGACAACGCGCGCGACCACGACGAAGCCCGCCGCATGGTGTTCGACGAGGTCGAAGACGTCGCGGCCGTGGTCATCTCGGACTACCGCTGATCCCGATCGCTCAGCAGATGCGGGGGAGCTGTTCCCCCGTCAGCCAGTCGACGATGCGTTTGCCGCCGAAGGCGGTGGTCATCTGCACGAAGTGGTGCGGGTCTTCATGCACCGTGCCGACCGCCGCCGCCCGCGCGCCGAGCGGATGCGCACGCAGCGCGGCAAGCGCCTGCTCCGCATCCTCGGGCGCGACGATCACCACCAGCTTGCCCTCGTTGGCGACATAGAGCGGGTCGAGCCCGAGGAACTCGCAGGCCGCCGCGACTTCCGGATTCACCGGCAGCGACTTCTCCTGCAGCATCATGCCCACCTTCGACTGGCGGGCGATCTCGTTCAGCGTCGTGGCCAGCCCGCCGCGCGTCGGGTCGCGCAGCACGCGCACGTCGGCGCCGCTCGCCAGCAGCGCCTCGATCAGCCCGTGCAAGGCCGCCGTGTCGGACTCGATCGGCGCCGAGAAACCGAGCGATTCGCGCTCGGCCATGATCGCCATGCCGTGGTCGCCGAGGGTGCCGGAGACGAGAATCGCGTCGCCCGGCCGCGCCCGGTCGCCGGACAGTTCGCGTCCGTCGGGAACGACGCCGACGCCGGTGGTCGTGATGAACACGCCGTCGCCCTTCCCTTGCTCGACGACCTTGGTGTCGCCGGTGACGATCGGCACGCCGGCGTCCTTCGCCGCGCTCGCCATCGACTCGACGATGCGCTTGAGATCCGCGAGCGGAAAGCCCTCCTCGAGGATGAACGAGGCCGACAGCCACAGCGGCTTGGCGCCCATCACCGCGACGTCGTTGATCGTGCCATGCACGGAGAGGCAGCCGATGTCGCCGCCGGGAAAGAACAGCGGCGAGACGACGTGCGCGTCGGCCGCCATCACCAGCCGGCCGCCGGCCGGCACCGGCAGCGTCGCGCCGTCGTTGCCCTGGCGCAGGAACTCGTTGTCGAAGGCCGCCGCGAACAGTTCCTCGATCAGCTGCGCCATCGCGCGGCCGCCGGAGCCGTGCGACAGGTCGATGCGGCCGTGCCTGATGTCGAGCGGGCGGACGTAGCCGCGCTTCACTTCACTCATTGGAAATCCTTGTAGCGACCGTAGGTGTAGTGCGCCGCGCAGGCGCCCTCGGACGACACCATGCACGAGCCGACCGGGTTCTCCGGCGTGCACACGGTGCCGAACAGCTTGCAGTCCTGCGGCTTTTTCACGCCGCGCAGGATCGCGCCGCACTCGCAGGCGCGGTTGTCGGCGACCGAGACGTAGGCAACCGGGAAGCGCTGCTCGGCATCAAACTCGGCGAATTCCTTGCGGATCTTCAGCCCGGAATACGGCACGACGTTGAGGCCGCGCCACTCGAACTGGCGGCGCAGCTCGAAGACCTCGGCGACGAGGTTCTGCGCCTTGACGTTGCCCTCGCGCGTGACCGCCCGCGAGAACTCGTTCTCGACGACGGCGCGGCCTTCGTTCACCTGCTTCACCAGCATCAGGATCGCCTGCATCACGTCGAGCGGCTCGAAGCCGGCGATCACCACCGGCTTCCTGTATTCCTCGGCGAAGAACTCGTAGGGCTGGCTGCCGATGATCGTCGACACGTGCGCCGGGCCGATGAAGCCGTCGAGCGGCACGGTGCCCCACTGGCGCACTTCCGGCGATTCGAGGATGGTGCTGATCGCCGACGGCGTCAGCACGTGGCAGCAGAGCACGGAGAAATTCTTCAGGCCGAGCGCCTGCGCCTGCTTGATGGCGACGGCCGTCGGCGGCGTCGTCGTCTCGAAGCCGATGGCGAAGAAGACGACCTGTTTCTCCGGGTTGGCCTGCGCGACCTTCAGCGCGTCGGCGCTCGAATAGACCATGCGGATGTCGCCGCCGCGCGCCTTCGCCTTCATCAGCGAAAGACTGTCCGAGGCCGGTACCCGGAGGGTATCGCCGTAGGTGCACAGCGTCACGCCGCAGTCGAGCGCGAGGCGGATCGCCATGTCGACGCGGCCGACCGGCAGCACGCAGACCGGGCAGCCCGGGCCGTGGATCATGCGCACGTTGTCGGGCAGAAGGTCGGCGACGCCATAGCGCGAAATGGCGTGCGTGTGGCCGCCGCAGAACTCCATGAAGTGGTAGCTGCGCGCAGGCACGGCGGCCTGCCTGATCGCGGCGGAGAGGCCGCGCGCGAGGTCGCCGTCGCGGAACTCGTCAATGTATTTCACGCGCCGCCTCGGCCATTGCCTGCTCGCCCATCTCGGCGAACAGCGCCAGCGTCTTCTCGGCCTCGTCCGGGTCGAGTTTCGTCAGTGCGTAGCCGACATGGACGATCACGTAGTCGCCGACGGCGACGTCGTCCAGCAGCGCCAGCGAGATGTCCTTCTTCATGCCGGAGACGTCGATCGTCGCCGTCTCGCCGTCGATGGCGACGACCTTGCAGGGGAGTGCGAGACACATTCAGTGCTCCTCGATGTCGGAATTCATCGCCACCCAGGCCTGGCCGAGCGCCAGCCCGCCGTCGTTCGGCGGCAGCCGCTGCGCCTCGACCAGCGTCAGCCCGTGCGTCGCCAGCCGGCTGCGCAGGCCGCGCACCAGCACCTGGTTGAGGAAGCAGCCGCCGGCGCCGAGCACCCGGCCGCCGTCGGCGAAGCCGCGCACCCAGTCGGCGAGCGCCGCCGCCAGCGTCGCGTGGAACACCGCGGCGCCGCGGCCGGGATTGGTCTCGTCGGCGAGCACGGCGAGCAGCGGCGTCAGGTCGAGCTCGCCGCCGTCGATCCGCCAGCCGTGGTCGATCGGCAGCATCTCGCCGTAGCGTTCCGCCAGCCCTTCGAGCAGCATCGCCGCCTGGCCCTCGAAGGCCATCGTCCGGCACACGCCGAGCAGGCCGGCGGCGGCGTCGAACCAGCGGCCGAGGCTGGACGAGGGCGGGCAGTTGACGCCGCGTTCGAGCAGCTGGCCGAGCATCGTCGCCGCCGGCTGGTCGGCGAAGCGGCGCTCGATCTCGTCGGCGCGGCCGAGGCGGTGCAGCACCGCCGCCGCCATCCGCCACGGTTCGCGCGCGGCGCGGTCGCCGCCGGGCAGCGGCAGCGGCCGCAAGGAGCCGAGGCGCCGGCAGCTGCGGCGCGCGGCGTGCAACAGCTCGCCGCCCCAGGCGCCGCCGTCGCTGCCCAGCCCGACGCCGTCGAGCGCGAGGCCGATCGTCGCGTCGCGGATGCCGTGCTCGGCGAGCACCGCCGCCAGGTGCGCATGGTGGTGCTGCACGGCGATCGCCGGCAGCCCGCGCATGCGCGCGTAGTCGGCGGCGAAGCGGGTCGAGTGGAAATCCGGGTGCAGGTCGTGCGCGACGCGCTCCGGCTTCACCTGCAGCACGGCCAGCAGGTGCGCGACGGTTTCCTCGAAGAAGCTGCAGGTCGCGGCGTTGTCGAGGTCGCCGATGTGCTGCGAGACGAAGGCCTCGTTGCCGCGCGTGACGCAGACGGTGTTCTTGAACCAGCCGCCGACGGCCAGCGTCGCCGGTCCCGGGTAGGGCAGCCTGATCGCGCGCGGCGTGAAGCCGCGCGCCCGGCGCAGGAACTGGAAGCCGCCGGGCGCGGCGCGCAGCACCGAGTCGTCGCAGCGGACGACGATGTCGCGGTCGTGGATCAGGTAGGCGTCGGCGATCTCCGAGAGGCGCAGCAGTGCCTCGTCGTTGCCGGTCACCAGCGGCTCGCCGCCGGGGTTGGCGCTGGTCATCACCAGCGCCAGCTCCTGCGGCCGCGACAGCCAGGCGGTACCGGCCGGCCGCCCGGCGGCCTCGTGGAAGAGCAGGTAGTGCAGCGGCGTGTACGGCAGCATCAGCCCGAGCCAAGCCATCCCCGGCGCGACGCCGGGCAGGCGCTCGTCGGCGGCGTGCCGCTTCTTCATCAGCACGATCGGCCGCTCGGCCGCTTCGAGCAGCGCCGGCTCGCCGATGCCGACCTGCACCAGCGACGACGCCGACGCCAGGTTGGCGACCATCACCGCGAACGGCTTCTCCTCGCGCGCCTTGCGCTCGCGCAGCGCGCTCACCGCCTCGGCGTTGCGCGCGTCGCAGACGAGGTGGAAGCCGCCCAGCCCCTTGATGGCGACGATGCCGCCCTGGCGCAGCAGCGTCAGCGTCTTCGCCAGCGGGTCGCCGGCGATCTCGGCGCCGCTCTCGTCGAGCAGCGTCAGCCGCGGGCCGCACTTCGCGCAGCAGTTGGCCTCGGCGTGGAAGCGGCGGTCGGCCGGGCGTTCGTATTCCTGGCGGCAGTCGCGGCACAACGGGAACGGCGCCAGCGCGGTGCGCGCGCGGTCGTACGGGATGCCGCGGCTGATCGTATAGCGCGGGCCGCAGTGCGTGCAGTTGGTGAAGGCATAGCGCCAGCGGCGCGACTTCGGGTCGAACAGCTCGCCGAGGCAGTCGGCGCAGATCGCCGTGTCGTGGCCGATCGTCGTCGTCGCCGGACCGCCGTCGCTGTCGAGGATGACGAACTCGGCCGCGGCATCGCCCTTGCGTTCGGCGGGGTGCGCGCGCACGTCGTCGACGCGCGCCAGCGGCGGCGCCTCGCGCGACAGGCGCTCGATCAGCGCGTTGACCTGCGGCGGCTTGCCGCAGACCTCGATCTCGACGCCGCCGCCGGTGTTGCGCACCCAGCCGTGCAGCTCGAGCTCGTTGGCCAGCCGCCAGACGAACGGCCGGTAGCCGACGCCCTGGACGACGCCGGTGACGCGGATGCGCTGGCAGACGATGCCGGGCATGGTCGGACCGCGACGGGATCAGCCTTGCGCGAGCCGGGCTTCGAGTTCGGCGATGCGCCGCTTCAGCGACGCCACCGTCTCCTGCCGCTTCGCTGCCTGCGCGGCGAGGCCGGCCTCGATCCAGCCCAGCCACTCGGCGAAGCCTTCGCCGCTGGTCGCCGACACCCGGATCACCGCCAGCTGCGGATTGACGCGGCGGGCGTGTGCGATCGCCTCGTCGAGCTTGAAGTTCACGTAGGGCAGGAGGTCGATCTTGTTCACCAGCATCAGCGACGCGGCGCGGAACATGTCCGGGTACTTCAGCGGCTTGTCCTCGCCCTCGGTGACCGACAGGATCGCCACCTTGTGCGCCTCGCCGAGGTCGAAGGCGGCCGGGCAGACGAGGTTGCCGACGTTCTCGATGAAGAGCAGCGAAGCGTCCGCCGGCGCCAGCTTCTGGACGGCGTGGCCGACCATCAGCGCGTCGAGGTGGCAGCCCTTGCCGGTGTTGATCTGCAAGGCCGGCGCGCCGGTCGCGCGGATGCGCTCGGCGTCGTGGCTGGTCTGCTGGTCGCCCTCGATCACGGCCAGCGCATGCTTCGTCTTGAGCGCGTCGATCGTCCGGCAGAGCAGCGTCGTCTTGCCCGAGCCGGGGCTGGAGACCAGGTTCAGCGCGAAGATGCCCTGATCAAGGAAGCGGGCGCGGTTCTGCGCGGCGTAGGCGTCGTTCTTGGACAGGATGTCGCGCTCGATCTGCACCATGCGCGACTGCGACATCCCCGGCGCGTGCGCGCCGGCCGGGCCGTGGCCGTAATGGACGGAGCCGGCGCTCTCGTGCGCGGCGGCGGCGGCGTCGCCGTGGCGATGGGCATGCGCCGGCGCCGCCGGCCGGTAAGGATTGTTCGCCGGCGGATGCGCATGCGCCGTGCCGTCGGCGTGTACATGCCAGTGCTCATGGTCATGGCCGTGCACGGCTTCGCCGTCGATGCGCGTTTCGCCGGCAGCGCAGCCGCAAGTGGTACACATCCTTCTCGCTCCTCCAGTGTGCTGCTGTTCCGTCGTTCTTTTTTAGTCGACTTCGAGTTCCCTGACGCGCATTTCGGTGCCCGCGGTCGGATGCACCGGGTAGCCGCCGCATTCCGGGCAGGGGTCGAAGACGGCGCCGATCTCGACCGTCCTGCCGCAGGACAGGCATTCGCCGCGGCCCGGGACCTCGATGATCTCCAGCGTCGCGCCGTCGGCAATGGTGCCGCGCGACACCGCACCGAAGCAGAAGGCCATCGCGTCCGGCTCGACCGACGACAGCCAGCCGATCTCCAGAAATACCGTCTTCACCTTACGGAAACCTTGCTCGCGGGCGGCGTCCTCGATGATCTGGACCACCCCTTCGGCCAGCGACATTTCATGCATCTTCGACCACCACCTCGTAAGCGACGCAGGGGTCGAGCGCCAGCGCCAGCCGGCGCGCCGCCGCGGCCGCCGCGTCGCGCGTCGCCGCCGGGATGCCGGCGATCTCGCCGGCAAACGCCCCCTGCGGATGGAAATTCCACTCCGTGGGGGCGACGATAACATGGCACCCCACCCGCTCGTCCTTGACCTGCATCAGATGGAGGAGGAGTCCGCGCGCGGTTTCGACGCGGGCCAGCCCGACGCCGGCGGCCACGGGCGCCGCGTCGAACCAGTCGACAACCCGCGCCGGGTCGACGAGGGTCGCCGCCAGCTCGCGCAGGTCGGCCAGCCGCGCCGCGACGCGGGCGGCGATCCGCCGCCCCTGCGCCAGCAACCCGGCGACGGCGACATCGCCGGCGTGCCGCGCCAGCGCGCCGGTTTCAGCCGGCGCGCCCTGCCATTGCGGACAGGCGGCGAAGGCCGCGTCGATGCCGACGCGCGCCCACTCGGCGGCGGCAACCGGCGGCAGCAGCGCGACGCTCGGCGCCGCTGTTTCCGCCGGCCAGGCGCCCGGCGCCAACGAAGGGAGAAAGGCGAGTAGTTCGGCGGCGAGCGCCGCATCGTCGGCCGGCGCCGCTGCGGCGAGGCGCTGCCGCCAGCGGCGGAAGTCGTCGAGGCGGGGCGCGCCGCCGAGCAGCGGCGGCCAGTCGAGGCACAGCCGCCAGAGGTGCTCGCCGATCGCCTCGAGCACGACCGCACGCCGCGCCGCCGCACAGGCGCTGGCAGCGGCGGGCTGGCCGCGCGCCGCTGCCAGCGCCAGCCGCGCGGCGAGGCCCTGCGCCTGGCCGCACAGCGAGAACAGCCGCGGCACTAGCGCCACCGCCTCGTCGGCGTCGCGGCCGACGAGCGCCTGCGCCGCCTGCGGCCGCGTCGAGGCGAGTGCCGCCGTCACGCAGCGCGCGCCGTCCCAGCCGACTGTGATGGTGAGTTTGCCCGCGTCCATGCCACCCCCGAAGCGAGGCTGCGATTCTATCCCACGCTGAAAAAACAAACGGGGGCCGCAGCCCCCGTTGCCGGAAACGCCCCGGTTCAGGCCGCCTGCGCGCAGGCGCAGCCGCCGCCGCAGGCGGCGCTCGCCGTCTGCGGCAACAGCCCGACGAGAATGCGGCCGTCGGCGACACGCACCGGATAGGTGCTCACCGCGCCGGTGTCGGGGCCGACGGCGAAGCCGGTCGGCAGGTCGATGACCAACCCGTGCAGCGGACACTGCACGCGCTCGCCGAAGACCATGCCCTGGCTGAGCGGGCCGCCCTTGTGCGGGCAGCGGTCGTCGATCGCGTAGACCGCTCCGCTGCCGGTGCGGACGACGGCGATGTCGCCGTGCGCGCTCGGCAGGCGGCGGGCGCCGGGGCTGGGGATGGCCTCGAGCGGGCCGGCGTCGATCCACTGCATCTCGTTCCTAATCGTCGTCATGTTCGTTTCTCCTTCGTTCAGGCGGCGGCTTCGACGACTTCGAGCGCCGCGTATTCGTAATCGGGACGGTCGGACTTCGCGCGGTCCTGCCAGGGGTCGACCTGGGCGAACTGCTGCGCGTGCCAGAAGCGCTCGGCGAGCGCCTGGCGCGCTGCGCCGTCGTCGAGGATGCGCTTCTTCACGTAGGGCATGCCGACGCGCTCGATCCACGCCGACGAGCGCTCCAGGTACCAGCCCTCCTCGCGGTAGAGCTGCAGGAAGGCGGCGGCGTGCTCGATCGCCTCGTCGTCGGTGGCGACCTTGCACAACAGGTCGGTGGCGCGCACGCGCACGCCGCAGGTACCGCCGACGTGCAGCTCCCAGCCGGAATCGACGCCGACGATGCCGAAGTCCTTGATCGTCGCCTCGGCGCAGTTGCGCGGGCAGCCGGAGACGCCCATCTTGAACTTGTGCGGCGTCCACGCGCCCCAGAACTTCTTCTCGACGGCGACCCCGAGACCGAGCGAGTCCTGCGTGCCGAAGCGGCACAGGCCCTTGCCGACGCAGGACTTCACCGAGCGCACTGCCTTGCCGTAGGCGAAGCCGGAGAGCATGTCGTTGTCGTTCAGCGTCGCCCACACCTTGGGCAGATCCTCCTTCTTGATGAACGGGATCGCCAGCCGCTGGCCGCCGGTGACCTTGACCGGCACGTTGTACTTCTCGGCGAGGTCGGCGATGACGCGCAGTTCCTTGGCGTTGGTCAGCCCGCCCCAGGTCCGCGGCACCACCGAGTAGCTGCCGTCGTTCTGGATGTTGGCGTGCACGCGCTCGTTGTGCACGCGGCTTTGCGGGTCGTCCTTGGCTTCGCCCGGCCAGGTCGAGATCAGGTAGTAGTTGAGCGCCGGCCGGCACTTCGGGCAGCCGTCCGGCGTCTTCCATTCGAGGAAGCGCATCGTTTCTGGAATCGTCGTCAGGTGCTGCTCGCGGATCGCGTTGCGCACCTCGGCGTGGGTGTGCTCGGTGCAGCCGCACAGCGGCTTTTCCTGCGGCGCCGGGCTGTAGTCGCCGCCGAGCGTGAAGGCGAGGATCTGCTCGACCTTGCCGGTGCACGAGCCGCAGGACGCCGAGGCCTTGGTGTGCGAACGCACCTCCTCGAGCGTGAACAGCCCCTTGTCGGTGATCGCCTTGACGATCATGCCCTTGGTGATGCCGTTGCAGCCGCAGACCTCGGTCTCGTCGGGCATGCTGGCGACGGCGACGGCGCCGCTGTGGCCGGCGTCGCCCAGGTGGCCGTGGCCGTGCAGCAGGTTCGGGCGCAGTTCGGAGATGTCCGAGCCGTCGCGCATCAGGTCGTAGTACCAGGTCTCGTTCGTCGTGTCGCCGTAGAGCAGCGCGCCGGCGAGCCGGTTATCGCGGATCACCAGCTTCTTGTAGACGCCGCGGCCGGGGTCCTCCATGACCAGCTCCTCGTAGCCGTCGCCGCCGCCGAAGTGGCCGGCCGAATAGAGGTCGATGCCGGTGATCTTCAGCTTGGTCGCCAACGGCTGGTCCTCGTAGCGCGCATGGCCGAGGCCGGCGAGATGGTTGGCGACGACCTTCGCCTGCTTGAACAGCGGCGCGACCAGGCCGTAGGTGTTGCCGGCGTGCTCGACGCATTCGCCGACCGCGTAGATGCGCGGATCGTAGGTCTGCATGCTGCCGTTGACGACGATGCCGCGCTGGCAATGGATGCCGGACTGCTGCGCCAGCTCGACGTTGGGGCGGATGCCGATGGCGACCACCGCGAGGTCGGCCGGCAGCGTGCGCCCGTCGCGCAGGCGTACCGCCTCGACCTGCTTGCCGCCGACGAAGCCCTGCGTCTCGGCGCCGAGTTCGACGGCGATGCCGCGCTCTTCCAGCGAGCGCTTCAAGAGCGCCGCCGCCGGCGCGTCGAGCTGGCGCTCCATCAGCTTGTCCATCAGGTGCACGACGGTCACCTGCATGCCGCGCTGCTTCAGGCCGTAGGCCGCCTCCAGCCCGAGCAGGCCGCCACCGACGACGACCGCGCGGCGGCCGGGGCGGGCGAGGTCGAGCATCGTCTCGACCTCGGCGATGTTGCGGAAGCTCATGACGCCGAACAGGTGGCTGCCGGGCAGCGGCATCATCGTCGGCCGCGCACCGGTGGCGAGCAGCAGCTTGTCGTAGTCGGCGATGGTACCGTCGGCGGCGATCACCTGGCGGCGGGCGCGGTTGATCGCCACCACCTTCCTGCCGCTCTCCAGCCGGATGCCGTGCTTCTCGTACCAGGCGCGGTCGTTGAGCACCGTGTCGGCGAACGGCTTCTCGCCCGAGAGCACGTGCGAGAGCAGGATGCGGTTGTAGTTGCCGTGCGGCTCCTCGCCGAACACGGTGATCTCGTACTTGTCCGGCGCCAGCGCGAGCAGTTCCTCGATGGCGCGGACGCCGGCCATGCCGTTGCCGACCAGTATCAGTTTTTCCTTCTTCATTGCGACCTCTCCCGTTTGTTGAAACCAAAACGGAGACCGACTCGCAATTCCTGTGCCAATCGCAACAAATGACAACAAAACCCTTTTTCAACAACGACATGAAGAACAGACCGGCGGACCATCCTGACCAATGAAGCACCGCCATCGGGCACAAAACATGCACTTTTAAAGGGCGCATGCACAAAACAAGTGATATCTTATTTTTGATACATATCAAAATTTCGACTTCATTGATAACAAGCAACTTTTTTAATCTTATCGTCAGAAAAAAACAAAATTTGACCCACATCAAATTTTTCCCGGCGCGAAGCCGCCATTTGATGCGCATCAACCCCCCGCTACAATAGCTGCCCCAAAATACGCGCACGCTTTCATCCGCCCCCGCCCCGCTCCCTGATGCTCGAAGCCTCCAACCTTGAATGCCAGCGCGGCGAACGGCGCCTGTTCTCGCGCATCGGCTTCCGCGTCGACGGCGGCGAGATGCTGTTCCTGCAGGGCAGGAACGGCGCCGGCAAGACGACGCTGCTGCGCATGATCTGCGGGCTGACGCACCCGGTCGCCGGCGAGATCCGCTGGAAGGGCGAGCCGATCGGCCAACTCGGCGACGAATTCCGCGAGGAGCTGTGCTACCTCGGCCATTTGAACGCGATCAAGGAGGAGCTGACGCCGCTCGAGAACCTGCTGGCGTCGGCGCACCTCGCCGGCGAAGCCCTCTCCGAGGACGACGCGATCGACGCGCTGGAAGCGGTCGGGCTGGCCGGGCGCGAGGACCTCGCCTGCAAGTACCTGTCGCAAGGGCAGAAGCGGCGCGTCGCGCTGTCCCGGCTGGTGCATGAAAAGCGCGCGCTGTGGGTGCTCGACGAGCCCTTCGTCGCCCTCGACGTGGCGGCGGTGGCCTGGCTGGCCGGGCTGATCGGCGCCCACCTGCAGCGCGGCGGGATGGCCGTGCTGACCACGCACCAGGCGGTGGACATTCCCGCCGGCGCGGTGAAGGAGCTGAAGCTCTCATGATCGGCATGGTGGGCGCGATCACCGCGCGCGATCTGCGGCTGGCGATGCGCCGGCAGGCCGACATCGTGTCGGTGCTGTTCTTCTTCATCATCGTCGCCAGCCTGTTCCCGCTCGGCGTCGGTCCGGAGCCGGACCTGCTGCGGAAGCTGGCCCCGGGGGTGCTGTGGGTCGGCGCGCTGCTGGCGACGATGCTGTCGCTGCCGCGGCTGTTCGCCGACGACTACCGCGACGGCACGCTCGAGCAGCTGGTGCTGGCGCCGCAGCCGCTCGGCCTGACCGTGCTCGGCAAGGTGCTCGCGCACTGGCTGGTGTCCGGCCTGCCGCTGGCGCTCTTGGCGCCGGTGCTCGGCATCCAGTTCGACCTGGCCGGCGACGCGCTGCTGGTGCTGACCGTGTCGCTCTTGATCGGCACGCCGGCGCTGTCCGGCATCGGCGCCATCGGCGCGGCGCTGACGCTGGGCCTGCGCGGCGGCGGCGTGCTGGTGTCGCTGCTGGTGCTGCCGCTGTACATCCCGGTGCTGATCTTCGGCGCCGGCGCGGTCGATGCGACGGTGACCGGCCTCGGCGCCGAGGCGCACCTGTCGATCCTCGGCGCGCTGGCGATCGCCGGCGTGTTTTTCGCGCCGTGGGCAACCGCGGCGGCCTTGAGAATTTCGCTCGAATAGTGGGATAACGTGAACAACCGCCTGATCAACTGGTTCAAGTACGCCTCGCCGCAGAGCTTCTACCCGCTCGCCGGGAAGCTGATCCCGTGGTTCGCCGCGGCGGCCGTCGTCTTCGGCGCCGCCGGGCTGTGGCTGGGCCTCGCCGTCGCGCCGACCGACTTCCAGCAGGGCGAGGGCTACCGCATCATCTTCGTGCACGTCCCGGCCTCGTGGATGAGCATGTTCATCTACCTGGTGATGGCCTTCTGGGCCGGCCTCGGGCTGGCCTACAACACGCGCCTCTCCGGGATGATGGCGCAGGCGCTGGCGCCGACCGGGGCGCTGATGGCCTTCCTCTCGCTGTGGACCGGCGCGCTGTGGGGCAAGCCGATGTGGGGAACCTGGTGGGTGTGGGATGCACGGCTGACCTCGGAGCTGATCCTGCTCTTCCTCTACATCGGCTTCATCGCGCTGCAGGCCTCGATCGACGACCCGCGCCGCGCCGACAAGGCCGGCGCCGTGCTGGCGCTGGTCGGCGTCGTGAACATCCCGATCATCTACTTCTCGGTGAAGTGGTGGAACACGCTGCACCAGGGCTCGTCGGTGAGCCTGACCAAGTCGCCGTCGATGGCCGCGCTGATGCTGTGGGGCATGCTGCTGATGGCGCTGGCGTTCTGGATGTACAGCATCGCCGTCGCGCTCTACCGGGTGCGCGGCATCATGCTCGAGCGCGAGCGCGGCAGCGAGTGGGTGAAGGGCGTGCTGCAGGCGGAGGGCACGAAATGAACATCCACTGGCAGAGCTTCTCCGACTTCCTGGCGATGGGCGGCTACGGCCTCTACGTCTGGGGCTCGTTCGGCGTCACCGCGCTGATCCTGGCGCTGGAACCGATGCTCGCCGTGCGCCGTCGAAACCAATTGATCGCCCGCCTCAAGCGGCAGCTCCGGGCGGAAACGAAATCCGCCGGCGAACGGCGCACGCCGCCCACCCCGAACCATCCGCAGTAACAGGAGTCCTCCATGAAAGCCCGTCAAAAACGCATTGCCCTGATCGGAGGCGGCCTCGTCGTGCTCGGCCTCGCCGCGACGCTGGTGCTCAATGCGCTGAACAGCAACATCGCGCTGTACATCTCGCCGACCGACGTGCTCGCCGGCAAGGCGCCGCAGGGCAAGGCCTTCCGCATCGGCGGCATGGTCAAGGAGGGCTCGGTGAAGCGCGAGGCCGACGGCGTCACCGTCAGCTTCATCGTCACCGACACCGAGAAGGACCTGCCGGTCGCCTACAAGGGCATCCTCCCCGACCTGTTCAAGGAAGGGAAGGGCGTCGTCGCGCAGGGCAAGCTCGATGCCGGCGGCAACCGCTTCGTCGCCAGCGAGGTGCTGGCCAAGCACGACGAGAACTACATGCCGCCGGAAGCCGCCAAGGCGGTCAGCGACGCGCACGAGCGCGCCGCCGCCAACAAGGCCAAGCAGGAGGCGGCCGGCGCCACCGCTCCGGCCGCCCCGCAGGCCGCCGCGCCCGCCGACAACGCGCCGCTGAAGACCGGCTACTGAGCCGCTGACGATGATTCCCGAACTCGGCCATTTCGCGCTGATCCTGGCGCTCGTCGTTTCCGCGCTGCAGGGCGTGCTGCCGCTCGCCGGCGCCCACCGCAACCGCCTCGCCTGGATCGCCTTCGCGCGGCCGGCGGCGCAGACCGCGGCGCTGCTGGTCAGCTTCGCCTTCGGCTGCCTGACCTGGGCCTTCGTCGCCAACGACTTCTCGGTCGCCTACGTCGCCAACCACTCGAACTCGCTGCTGCCGATCCAGTACCGCGTCTCCGGCGTCTGGGGCGGTCACGAGGGCTCGCTGCTGTTGTGGGTGCTGATGCTGTCGTGGTGGACGCTGGCGGTCACCTTCTTCTCGCGCCAGCTGCCGGAGGCGATGGTGGCGCGCGTGGTCGGCACGCTCGGGCTGGTCACCGCCGGCTTCCTGCTGTTCATCCTGTTCACCTCGAACCCGTTCGACCGGCTGCTGCCGGGCGCCGCCGAAGGTCGCGACCTGAACCCGCTGCTGCAGGACCCGGGCCTAGTGATCCACCCGCCGCTGTTGTACATGGGTTACGTCGGCTTCTCGGTGGCCTACGCCTTCGCCGTCGCCGCGCTGCTCTCCGGCCAGCTCGACGCGGCCTGGGCGCGCTGGTCGCGGCCGTGGACCACCGCCGCCTGGATCTTCCTGACGCTGGGCATCGCCATGGGCTCGTGGTGGGCCTACTACGAGCTGGGCTGGGGCGGCTGGTGGTTCTGGGATCCGGTCGAGAACGCGTCGTTCATGCCCTGGCTGATCGGCACGGCGCTGGTGCATTCGCTGGCGGTGACCGAGAAGCGCGGCAGCTTCAAGAACTGGACCGTGCTGCTGGCGATCTCGGCCTTCTCGCTGTCGCTCCTGGGCACCTTCCTCGTCCGCTCGGGCGTGCTCACGTCGGTGCATGCGTTCGCCACCGACCCGAAGCGCGGCATCTTCATCCTCACCTTCCTGGTCGTCGTCATCGGTGCCTCGCTCGCGCTGTTCGCCTGGCGCGCGCCGAAGGTCGGCCTCGGCGGCCGCTTCGCGGTGCTTTCGCGCGAGTCGCTGCTGCTCACCAACAACGTGCTGCTGGTCGTCGCCTGCTCGTCGGTGCTGCTCGGCACGCTCTACCCGCTGCTCATCGACGCGCTGGCAATGGGCAAGATCTCGGTCGGCCCGCCGTACTTCGACGCGGTGTTCGTGCCGCTGATGGTGCCGGTGCTGTTCCTGGTCGGCGTCGGCCCGTTCGCGCGCTGGAAGGAGGCGAGCGCCGTCGAGCTCGCGCGCACGCTGCGCTGGGCCTTCGCCGCCGCCGTCGTGGTCGCGCTCGTGCTGCCCTTCCTCTACGGCTCGTGGAAGCCGCTGACCGCGCTCGGCATTCTGCTCGCAGCGTGGATCGTGCTCGCCGGTACGCTCAACTTCGTCGAGCGCGTGCAGGCGACGCGCGCCGGCAAGTCCTTCGTCGCCGGCGTGCTGAAGCAGCCGGGCCACTTCTTCGGCATGCACACGGCGCACGTCGGCGTCGCCGTCTTCGTCGTCGGCGTGACGATGGTGCAGAGCTACCAGGAAGAGAAGGACGTCAAGATGGGTCCGGGCGACACCGTCGCCGTGGCCGGCTACGAGTTCCGCTTCAACGGCGTGCATGAGGTCAAGGGCCCGAACTACGTGGCGCTCGCCGGCGACTTCGACCTGCTCAAGGACGGCAAGGTGCTGAAAAAGATGCTGCCGGAGAAGCGCAACTACGCGTCGTCGGGGATGCCGATGACCGAAGCGGCGATCGACGCTGGCCTCTTCCGCGACCTCTACGTCTCGCTCGGCGAGCCGATCGACCGCCTGCAGCCGGAAGGCGAATGGGCCGTGCGCGTCTACCACAAGCCCTTCGTCGACTGGATCTGGGGCGGTTGCGTGCTGATGGCGCTCGGCGGCCTGATCGCCATCGCCGACCGCCGCTACCGCGTCAAGGCGCGCCAATCTTCCACTGTTTCCACGGGCAACACACAAACCGCATGAACCGATTCCTCTGGCCGCTCGTCGGCTTCGCCGCTCTCGTCGTCCTCCTCGCCGTCGGCCTCGGGCTGAACCCGCGCGACGTGCCGTCGCCGCTGGTCGGCAAGCCGGCACCGGCGTTCTCGCTGCCGGTGCTCGGCGCCGAGCAGAAGTTCGGCCCGGCCGACATGCAGGGCAAGGTCTGGCTGCTCAACGTCTGGGCCTCGTGGTGCGTGTCCTGCCGCCAGGAGCACCCGCTCCTGGTCGAACTCGGCCGGAAGAAGGTGGTGCCGGTGGTCGGGCTGAACTACAAGGAGGTGCGCGGCGACGGCGAGACCGACATGGCCAAGACCGACGCCGCGAGCGAAGAGCGCATGGCGCGGCAGAAGGCCGCCGGCTGGCTGAAGCAGCACGGCGACCCGTACCTGCTGTCGGTGCTCGACCTCGACGGCCGCGTCGGCATCGACTACGGCGTCTACGGCGTGCCCGAGACCTACGTCATCGACAAGGCGGGCCTGATCCGCATGAAGCACACCGGCCCGATCAGCCCGGACGATCTGACGAAGAAGATCCTGCCGCTGGTCGCGGAGCTGAACAAATGATGCGCCGCGCCCGCCACTTCGCCGCCGCGCTCTGCCTCGGCGCCGCCGCACTGTCGGCGCAGGCCGGCGAGGCCGCGCCGCTGGCCGAGGACCCGGTCGTCGAGAAGCGCCTGCTGGCGATCACCGCCGAGCTGCGCTGCCTGGTCTGCCAGAACCAGACCATCGCCGACTCCAACGCCGACCTCGCCAACGACTTCCGCCGCGAGATCAGGAAGCTGATCGCCGAGGGCAAGTCGGACCAGGAGATCCTCGACTTCATGGTCGCCCGCTACGGCGATTTCGTGCGCTACCGGCCGCCGGTCAAGGGCACGACGCTGCTGCTCTGGGTCGGCCCCGGCGTGCTGCTGGTGCTCGGCCTGACCGTGCTGATCCGCTACCTGCGCCGGCGCAACGACGCGATCGCCGACGGTGCGCTGACCCCCGAGGAACAGCAGGCCGCCGAGGCGCTGCTCGCCGCCGCCCGCCAGGACTCCCGCCAGGAATCGAAACCGCAATGACCCCCTTTCTCGCCCTGGCGACGCTGCTGATCGTCGTCGCCGCCGTTTCGCTCGCCGTTCCGCTGCTGCGCCGCCCGCGCACCGCCGCCCTCGCCACCGACCGCAGCGCCGCCAACCTCGCGATCTTCGGCGACCAGCTCGCCGAGCTCGAGCGCGAGCGCGCCGAAGGCTCGCTGTCCGCGGCCGATTTCGAACAGGCCAGGACCGAACTGCAGCGCCGGCTGCTCGAGGAAGTGAAGCCGGAAGCGCAGGCCGGCAAGGAAGCCGCGCCGAGCCGCAAGACCGCGCTCGCCGTCGTCGTCCTGCTGCCGCTGTGCGCGCTGCTCGGCTACGGCCTGCTCGGCACGCCGGCGGCGCTCGACCCGGCCAACACCCGTCCGCAGGAGCCGCAGCACCAGGTCACCGCCGCGCAGATCGAAGGCATGGTCGAACGCCTCGCGCAGCGCCTGCAGCAGAACCCGGACGACGCCAAGGGCTGGGTGATGCTGGCACGCTCGTACAAGATGCTCGGCCGCTATGCCGAATCGGCGGCCGCCTACGCCAAGGCGCCGGCGCTGGTCGACAACGACCCGCTGCTGCTCGCCGACTACGCCGAGGTGCTGGCGATCTCCGGCAACGCTTTCAAGGGTCGCCCGAGCGAGCTGATCGACAGAGCGCTCAAGCTCGCCCCCGAGGATCCGCAGATCCGCCTGCTGGCCGGCGCCGCCGCCGGCGAACGGCACGACTACCAGAGCGCGATCGCGCACTGGGAAAAGGCGATCGCGCAACTGGAGCCAGGCAGCGAAGAGGCGTTGACGCTGCAGTCGGCGATCGAGCGCGCACGCGCGGCGCAGCAGCGCGGAAACGGCGGCAGCCGTTGAGCTGGCGCGGCGCGCCGCGAGAGTACCCACGCAAATTGTGGATTAGTTAATCTAGATCAAACCCTTACTCCGGGTGGGTCGATAGACTCCCCCCCACTAACGGCGGCCTTGTGCGCGCAATCGCTGCGGGCGGGTCGCCGACATCAAATAAAGACCAAGTGAGGGGTTTGTCATGTCCGATAACACCGGCGGCTTCATCGCCTTCCTGCGCCGCCCGAGCGCCAAGTATTCACTGCTGACGCTGCTGGTCGTCGGCTTCATCTCCGGCATCGTCTTCTGGGGCGGCTTCAACACCGTGCTCGAGGCGACCAACACCGAGCAGTTCTGCATCGGCTGCCACGAGATGCGCGACAACGTCTATCAGGAATACAAGACGACCATCCACTACAACAACCGTACCGGCGTCCGCGCCGTCTGCTCCGACTGCCACGTGCCGAAGGACTGGACGTACAAGATGATCCGCAAGATCCAGGCGTCCAAGGAAGTCTACGGCAAGATCGTCGGCTCGATCGACACCAAGGAGAAGTTCGAGGCCAACCGCCTGCGCCTGGCGCAGAACGAATGGGCGCGGATGAAGGCCGCCGACTCGCGCGAATGCCGCAACTGCCACTCCTTCGATTACATGGATGTCGAGAAGCAGAAGGCGCGCGGCGCGAAGATGCACAAGATCGCCCGCGACGAGAAGAAGACCTGCATCGACTGCCACAAGGGCATCGCGCACAAGAAGCCGGCGAACATGCCCGAGGAGGACGACGAGTAATCGTCGCGGCATACGACTGAGTCCCCTGCAGCCGGTCAACCCGACGGGTTGCAGCACCGTTAAGCAGCAACCTTTACTGGAGAGGCAACAATGAAAAAATCGATCGTTTCGCTGTCCGTGATGGGCGCCGTGCTCGCCCTCGGTTCTTCCGCCGCCTTTGCCGCGCCCGACTGGTCCAAGGTGCCGAAGCGCGACGTGCAGGTGTTCCATGCCGGCGTGACGCCGATCGAATGGGTGATGAAGAAGTCCGACCACAGCGGTCGCGTCGGCCTGACCAAGGGCGAGAGCTGCGTCGGCTGCCACGAGGAGAAGGGCGGCCTCAACTTCGACATGAAGCGCCTGGCGAGCAAGGATCTCGAGCCGGTCGGCACGCCGAAGACGATGAACTTCCCGGTCACCGTGCAGGCCGCCTACGACAAGGACAACCTCTATGTCCGCCTGTCGTTCAAGGCCCCGGCCGGCGGCGCCGATCACGGCGACAAGGACAACGAGGTCAAGGCGGCGGTGATGTTCGCCAACGACAAGGTCAACGTCGACGCCGGCGGCAAGACCGTCTCCGGCGCCCAGGTCGGCTGCTGGGCGACCTGCCACGCCGACGCGCGCACGATGCCGGGCGCCGACGACAAGAAGACCAAGTACACCAAGGACGGCGCCTACGAGCTGATGCAGTGGAAGAGCGGCAAGGGTGCCAAGGCCGTCGACGGCTCGGTCGCCGACTCGCGCAAGATGGAAGGCGGCAGCGCCGGCGTCAAGGCCGAAGGCGACAACAAGGGCGGCGCGGTGACGGTGACCTTCACCCGCAAGCTGAACGGCACGCTGGCCGAAGGCAAGGCGGTCCCGGTCGGCTTCGCGGTGCACGCCGACAAGGCCAGCGGCCGCTTCCACCACGTCTCGATGGGCTACACGCTGGGCATCGGCACCGACGGCGACATCAAGGCGGTGAAGCAGTAATTCCCGAACGGGAATCCCGATTCCCGAACGGGAATCCCGATTCCCGACGGAACGGCGCAAGGGCAGGGAGGGCGACCTCGCCTGCCCTTGTTTTTTGAACGAAGAGGCGAACGACGATGAGCGACCCGAGCAGCCGGCGCAACTTCCTGCGCGGCCGCGTCGCGACGCACCGCGCCGAGCCGCGTCCGCCGTGGGCGCAGGCCGAGGGCGAGTTCGTCGGCGCCTGCACGCGCTGCGGCGACTGCGCACGCGCCTGCCCGACGCGGATCATCCGCCCGGGCGACGGCGGCTATCCGACGGTCGATTTCGCGCTCGGCGAATGCACCTTCTGCGGCGACTGCGCCGCCCGCTGCCCGACCGGCGCGCTCGCGCGACGCGAGCAGCAGCCGCCCTGGCAGCTGCGGGCGACGATCGGCGATGCCTGCCTGGCCCGCCGCGCGGTCGAATGCCGCATCTGCGGCGAGATGTGCGACGCGGCGGCGATCCGCTTCCTGCCGCAGGCGGGCGGCATCGCCGCACCGCAGCTCGACGCGGCGCGCTGCACCGGCTGCGGCGCCTGCGTCGCACCCTGCCCGACGGCGGCGATCGCAGTGCGGTAAACGGCGACGGGGAGCCGCAGCCCCCCGTCGTCGCGCCGGCGCTGCCGACTCAGTTCTTCTTGGTCGGCTTCTTCGCGGCGTCCGCCTTCTTCGCCACCGCGTCGCCCTTGAAGTCGCTGTCCACCAGCGGCGGCGCGTCGACCTGCGGCACGTGGCACTGCGTGCAGTTGTGGCGGCCGGCGGAGGCCTCGTCGAGCTTCTTGCCGTCGCGGTTCACGAAGTGGCTGTCGCCGACCTTCGGCGCCTTCTTCTTCTGGTAGTTGGCCGCGCCGTGGCAGTCGAGGCACTGGTTGGTCTCCAGATTGACCTCGTCGAAGTTCTCGACCGCGTGCGGGATCACCGGCGGCTGCGTGCTGAAGGTACGGGCGACCGGCTCCTGCGTGCCGGGGCGCTTGCCGACGTAGTTCTTCTCGGCCGCGACCGGATCGGGAGCGGCGACATCGAGGCCGCGCATCGACTTCGGCGCATCGGCGGCGATCGCGGAGAAGGTGAAGCAGGCGGCCAGCACGGCCATCGAGAGTTTCAGCTGGGTTTTCATGATCGACGTTCCCTCCACTTGAAGTTGAATCACTGAAATCAGAACTGGCCAGGCGTCGCGGCACGGTCGCCGCCCGCCTCGCCGACCGGAAGCGCATTGTTGAAACGGCTCCCGAAACGGAAGACGTCCTTCGCACAGACGTCGATGCAGCGGCCGCAGTTGGTGCAGGCGGCCGCCAGGATCACCGGCCCGGCGCCGGTCGCGGCGCCCTTCAGCGCCGGCCGGATGACCTGCGGCTCGGGGCAGACCTCGAAGCAGTCCATGCAGTCGTTGCACGCGGCGCGCGCCGGCGCCGACACGCGCAGCGGACTGACGCGGCCGAGCAGGCCGTAGAAGGCGCCGACCGGGCACAGCCGGCCGCACCAGCCGCGGCTCATCACGAACAGGTCGAACAGGAAGACCGCGAGCACGATCGTCCACGCGAAGCCGATGCCGAAGATCAGGCCGCGGTGCAGCATCGACACCGGGTTGACCAGCTCCCACAGGATGACGCCGGAGAGCGCCGAACCGACCAGCGTCATCGCCAGCATCCAGTAGCGGGTGGTGCGCGCCAGATGCACGCTGCCCTTGATGCCGAGCCGGCGGCGCAGCCAGCCGGCGCTGTCGGTGACGATGTTCACCGGGCACACCCAGGAACAGTAGACGCGGCCGCCGACCAGCACGTAGAAGGCGACGACGATGGCGACGCCGACCAGGCCGAGCGTTTCCGGCAGGTGGCCGGTGAAGAGCGACTGCAGCGCGACGTAGGGGTCGGTCAGCGGCAGCACGCCGAAGGTATACGAATAGGCGAGGTTGCCCTTGACGATCCAGACGCCGGCGAGCGGCCCGAGCAGGAACAGCCCGAGGATCGCGAGCTGCGTGCCGCGCCGCAGCAGCAGCCACTTGTGAGCGCCGAACCAGCCCTTGGCGGCGCGGGCGTCGGCGCCGATGCGCTTGTCGCTCATCGGCCGCCTCCCAGTCCGGGCGGATGGCTGGGCACCTTGCCGGCGACGGCGCCGGGCATCCCCGGCGGCACGGCCTCGCTGCCGAGTCCGGGGGGCGCCGACGGCACTGCCGGCCCGCCGAGTCCCGGCGGCGCGCTGGGCACCGGCCCCGGCGCGCTGCCCGGCATTCCCGGCGGCGCGGTCATGCCGCTCGCCGGGTCGTAGTGGCCGGGCAGGGTGGTTCCTTCCGGCAGGCGGTCGGGCAGATCGACCATGCTCTTCTCGTCGATCAGCGAACCGCCGGATTTCTTCTGCTCCTCCCAGCCGAGGCGATAGTGCTGGCCGAGCGCGCCCTTGGCCAGCGCGATCGGCAACACCTTGATCGCCGCCTCCTCGGTGACGCAGGCCTTCTCGCACTTGCCGCAGCCGGTGCAGTGTTCGGAATGCACGGTCGGCAGGAACATCGCATGCCGCCCGGTGCGCGTGTTCGGCACCAGCTCCAGCGTGATCGCCTTGTCGATCACCGGGCAGACGCGATAGCAGACATCGCAGCGCAGGCCGAGGAAGTTGAGGCAGGTCTCGTGGTCGATCAGCGCCGCCAGCCCCATGCGCGCCCGGTTGATGTCGGTCAGCCCGTGGTCCAGCGCGCCGGTCGGGCAGGCCTTGACGCAGGGGATGTCCTCGCACATCTCGCAGGGGATGCTGCGCGCGGTGAAATACGGCGTGCCGGTCGCCACCGGGGCTTCCGGCTTCGCCAGGGAGAGCGTGTCGTAAGGGCAATCGCGGACGCACAGGCCGCAGCGGATGCAGGCGCCGAGGAAATCCCCTTCCGCCAGCGCGCCCGGCGGGCGCAGCGCCAGCGCCGGCAGCGCCTTCGCCTGCTTGGCGTAGAGGCCGAGTCCGAGCCCCAGCATGCCGACGCCGCAGGCCATGCGCGCCGCGTCGAAGATGAACTGGCGGCGTGCCGGCGCGGCCTTGCGCACTGCGGGCGGGAGGGTTTCGTCGTGGCGAGCCATCGCGGTCAGCCGGCGGGTGGGGTCGAATGTTCCCGCCCCACCCTTTCCCGGCACTCCCTGATTGCCTTATCGGTTGGCGACGCTTTAGGCCTTGACCACCTTGCACGCGCACTTCTTGAAGTCGGTCTCTTTCGAGATCGGGCAAGTGGCGTCCAGGGTCAGCTTGTTGACCAGGCGGTGCTCGTCGAAGAAGGGCACGAAGACGAGGCCGACCGGCGGCTTGTTGCGGCCCTTGGTCTCGACGCGCAGCTGGATCTCGCCGCGACGGGTGGCGACCTTGACCACGTCGTTGCGGGCGAGGCCGCGCTTCTTCGCATCCTCCGGGTTCATGAACACCACCGCGTCCGGCACCGCCTTGTACAGCTCGGGCACGCGACGGGTCATCGAGCCGGTGTGCCAGTGCTCGAGCACGCGGCCGGTGCACAGCCACAGGTCGTACTCGTTGTCCGGCTGCTCGGCCGCCGGCTGGTAGGGCAGCGCGTAGACCACCGCCTTGCCGTCGGGGTAGCCGTAGAAGCGGACACCCTCGCCCTTCGGCACGTACGGATCGTAGCCCTCGCGGAAGCGCCACAGCGTCTCCTTGCCGTCGACCACCGGCCAGCGCAGGCCGCGCGCCTTGTGATAGACGTCGAAGAAGGCGAGGTCGTGTGCCTTGCCGCGGCCGAACCTGGCGTATTCCTCGAACAGGCCCTTCTGCACGTAGAAGCCGAAGTGCTTCGCGTCGTCGTTCATGTAGTCCTTGATCGCGTGCGCGTTGACCGCCTTCACGTCGTCGAGGCCGTACTTGGTCGTCTCGGCATTGGCAAAGAGCACCTCGTACATCGTCTTGCCCTTGTACTCGGGCATCTTGTCGAGCAGCTCGGCCGGCCACACCTCTTCCATCTTGAAGCGCTTCGCGAACTCGAGGTACTGCCACAGGTCGGAACGGGTCTCGCCCGGACCCTTCACCTGCTGCCGCCACATCTGGCCGCGACGCTCGGCGTTGCCGTACATGCCTTCCTTCTCCATCCACATCGCGGCGGGGAGGATCAGGTCGGCCGACATCGCGGAGACGGTCGGATAGACGTCGGAATGGACGACGAAGGCCTTCGGGTTGCGCCAGCCCGGATAGATTTCCTGGTTGACGTTCGGGCCGGCCTGCATGTTGTTGGTCGTCGTCGACCAGAAGAAGCCGATCTTGCCGTCCTTCAGCATGCGCGACTGGAGCACCGCGTGGTAGCCGATCCAGTCGGGAATGGTGCCTTCCGGCAGCTTCCAGATCTTCTCGGTCATTTCGCGGTGCTTCGGATTCATCACCACCATGTCGGCCGGCAGGCGGTGCGCGAAGGTGCCGACTTCGCGCGCGGTGCCGCAGGCGGACGGCTGGCCGGTCAGCGAGAACGGGCTGTTGCCCGGCTCGGAGATCTTGCCGACCAGCAGGTGGACGTTGTAGATCATGTTGTTCACCCAGGTGCCGCGGGTGTGCTGGTTGAAGCCCATGGTCCAGAACGAGGTGACCTTGACCTTCGGGTCGGCGTAGGCCTTGGCCAGCGCCTCCAGCTTGTCCTTGGGCACGCCGGAGATCTCGTGCGCCTTGTCGACGGTGTATTCGGCGACGAAGGCGGCGAACTCGTCGAAGGAGATGTCCTTGGCGTTGTTCGGGTTGCCCTTCGGCTTGCCGTCCTCGCCCGGATAGCCGTTGTTCATGGCGACCTTCTCGAGCGGGTGGTTCGGGCGCAGGCCATAGCCGATGTCGGTGACGCCCTGCTTGAACTTGACGTGCTTGCCGACGAATTCCTTGTTAACGGCGCCGGTCTGGATGATGTAGTTGGCGATGTAGTTGAGGATCGCCAGGTCCGACTGCGGCTTGAAGATCAGCTCGCTGTCGGCGAGCTCGCAGGAGCGGTGCGTGAAGGTCGACAGCACGTGGATCTTGACGTGCTTGGCGGTGAGGCGACGGTCGGTGATCCGCGACCACAGGATCGGGTGCATCTCGGCCATGTTCGAGCCCCACAGCGCGAAAACGTCGGCGTGCTCGATGTCGTCGTAGCAGCCCATCGGCTCGTCGATGCCGAAGGTGCGCATGAAGCCGGCGACCGCCGAGGCCATGCAGTGACGGGCGTTCGGGTCGATGTTGTTGGTGCGGAAACCGGCCTTCATCATCTTCGCGGCGGCGTAGCCTTCCCACACCGTCCACTGGCCGGAGCCGAACATGCAGATGTTCTTCGGGCCGCCTTCCTTCAGCGCCACCTTGCACTTCTCGGCCATGATGTCGAAGGCCTTGTCCCAGGAGATCGGCGCGAAGTCGCCGTCCTTGTCGTACTGGCCGTTCTTCATGCGCAGCAGCGGCTGCGTCAGGCGGTCCTTGCCGTACTGGATCTTGGCCAGGAAATAGCCCTTGATGCAGTTCAAGCCGCGGTTGACCGGCGCGTCCGGATCCCCTTGCGTCGCCACGATGCGGCCGTCCTTGGTGCCGACCAGCACGCCGCAGCCGGTGCCGCAGTAGCGGCAGGCGCCCTTGTCCCAGCGCACGCCGTCGTCCTTGCCCTTCTGCTGCGCCAGCACGGCCTGCGGCACCGCGATGCCGGCCGAAGCCGCCGCCGCCGCGATGGCGTTGCTCTTGATGAAATCACGTCGCGTCAGTTTCATTTCTCAGACCTCCTCATCAGGATTTGATTCGACTTGGTGATAGACCATCGACGCCGAGAGCACGCCCGGCTGCTGGGAAATCACCTCATAGGTTTTTACGGTGTCCTGCTCGGACGCGGACTCGATGGTGACGATCATCCGGCCGTCCTCGGCCACCGTATGCACTTCGACGCCGTCGATCGCCTCGAGCAGTTGCTTCACCTGCTGGGCCCCTTCGGGGCGGGCGCCGACGATCACGCTGGAGATATCCATTGACTTTCCGACTCTCAATTTCGGGACAGGCGACAAGCCTAATCCCCCGGAATCGGTATTTCGTTTGATGCAAATCAAGCCCAAAAAAAATCCACAAATAATTTGTGGATTTCTTGACGAAACGCAAATTAGCGTTTACCGAAATACGGCGAAAGCCCCGCCGATTGGGTCATTCCGTGATGTTAGACAGAATGCTTATAGCATTGCGTGAGGTAATCCCGGCGACTTCGGGCAGCGGCAAAGACCATGCCGCGGCAAGGGTTTCGGCGATCCGCGGCAGCAGCGCCGGCTCGTTGCGCGCACGTCCGGAAGCGGGGTCGGGGACCGCAAACTGGGGGGGAATGTCGGGGGCGTCGGTCTCGAGCACGATCGCCTCGCGCGGCAGCTCGGCGGCCAGCGCGCGCAAGCGGGTCGCACGCGACCAGGTCATCGCGCCGCCGAAACCGAGCTTGAAGCCGAGGTCGATGAAGACCTCCGCCTGCTGGCGGCTGCCGTTGAAGGCGTGGGCGATGCCGCCGCGCAGCCGGTAGCGGCGCAGTTCGCGCAGGATCGGGTCGACCGCCCGGCGCACGTGCAGCAGCACCGGCAGGTCGAAGTCGCGGGCGAGCTTCAGCTGCTCGACGAAGAAATGCAGCTGGCGCTGCGGATCGAGACCGGGAACGAAGAAGTCGAGGCCGATCTCGCCGACCGCCACCGGCCGCTCACGTTCCAGCCAGCCGCGCAGCACCGGCAAGTCCTCGTCGCGCGCCTGCGGCGTGTACATCGGATGGATGCCGTAGGCCGGGACGCAGCCGGGATAGCGCCGGCAGCAGTCGCGGACGGCGGCGAAGTTGGCGACCGCTACCGCCGGCACGACGATCGTCGCCACTCCGGCCGCCTGCGCGGCGGCGGCGACCGCGTCGCGGTCGGCGGCGAACTCCGCCGCATCGAGATGGCAGTGGGTGTCGATCCACATCGCGCGAACTCCCGCCGGATCGCCGCGCCGACCGCGCTCAGGACGCGAAGCGCGGGCGCCGCTTCTCGAAGAAGGCGGCCAGCCCCTCGCCGAAGTCGGCATTGACGCCGCAGGCGGCGAAGGCGCGCTGTTCGGCGTGCAGCTGCTCGGCGAGCCCGTTGCCGAGCGACTCGTTGAGCAGGCGCTTGGTGCTGGCCAGCGCCTCGGCCGGCCCGGCAGCCAGCCGCAGCGCCAGCTTTTCCGCCTGCGGCAGCAGTTCGTCGCCGGCGACGACGCGGTTGACCAGCCCCCAGGCTAGCGCCTGGCAGGCGTCGAAGCGGTCGCCGAGCAGCGCGATCTCGGCCGCGCGCTTGGCGCCGACGGTGCGCGGCAGCGACCAGGTGGCGCCGCCGTCCGGCGACAGCGCGATGTTGCAGTAGGCGAGCGTGAAGTAGGCGTCCTCGGCGGCCAGCGCGAGGTCGGCGGCGAGCATCAGCGACAGCCCGAAGCCGGCCACCGCGCCGCGCACCGCGGCGACCACCGGCTTGCCGCAGCGGCGCAGCTGCAGCGTCGTCTGGTGCACGTCGGAGATCGTGCGCTCGAACAGCGGCTGCCGCTCCTGCGGCGGCAGCGCCAGCTGCTCGCGGAACCATTTCAGGTCGCCGCCGGCCATGAAGTGCTCGCCGGCGCCGGCGACCAGGATCGCGCGCACCTCGGGATCGGCCTCGGCACGCGCACTGGCCAGCCGCAGCGCCTCGATCATGTCGAGGTTGAGCGCGTTCAGCGACTGCGGACGGTTGAGGGTGAGGCGGGCGACGCGGTCGCGCACCTCGTAGAGGACGGTATCGTTGCTCATGCTGTCTCCTGGCGGGTCTGTTGTTATTGAACGTGAAACGGGAAGTCGGGTTCCGCACGCCGCCCCGAAAGCAGGTCGGCGAGCGCGGCGCCGGCGCCGCAGGCCATCGTCCAGCCGAGCGTGCCGTGGCCGGCGTTGACCCACAGCCGGCCGATCCGCGTGCGGCCGATGCAGGGCAGGTTCGACGGCGTCGCCGGACGCAGCCCGCACCAGTATTCCGGGGCGCCGACGGCGTTGAGCTCCGGGAACAGCTGCGCCGCGCGCTGCGTCAGCGCCGCACAGCGCACCGCATTGAGCGTCGTGTCGTAGCCGTTGAACTCGGCGGTGCCGGCGATGCGCAGGCGCTGGCCGAGGCGGGAAAAGACGATCTTGTGGCCGTCGTCGGTGAGGCTCACCGTCGGCGCGACGCTCGCCTCGGAGAGCGTCAGCGTCGCAGAATAACCCTTCGCCGGGTAGATCGGCAGGCGCACGCCGAGCGGCGCCAGCAGCCGCGGCGTATAGCTGGCGCCGGCGACGACGTAGGCGTCGGCGACGAGGCGCTCGCCGCCGGCGGTCACCAGCGCGCTGACCTCGCCAGCGGCGGCGTCGATGCGCTCGACCGCCGTGCCGTAGCGGAAGGCAACGCCGCGCGCGGCGGCCAGTGCCGCCAGTGCGCGCGTGAATTTGTGCGCGTCGCCGGACTCGTCGTCGGCGGTGTAGTCGCCGCCGACCAGCAGCGGGCCGGCGGCGGCCAGCGCCGGTTCGATCGCGACGCAGTCGGTGGCCGAGATCGTCCGCCGCGCGCAGCCGAACTCGCGCATCAGCGCCGCCGCCCGCGTCGCCGCGTCGAATTCGCGGGCGTCGGTATAGATGTGCAGGATGCCGCGCGTCAGCTGGTCGTACTCGATGCCGGTCTCCTGCCGCAGCAGGCCGAGCTGCTCGCGGCTGTAGAGCGCCAGCGCGACGATGCGGCGGATGTTCCCGCGGGTGCGGCCGGGGGTACATTCGCGGAGGAAGCGTAGCGTCCAGCGCAGCAGCGCCGGGTCCCAGCGCAGCCGGAAGAGCAGCGGCGCATCCTCGCGGCCGAGCCATTTCAGCGCCTTCGGCAGGACCCGCGGGTTGGCCCACGGCTCGGCGTGCGAGACCGAGATCTGGCCACCGTTGGCGAAGCTGGTTTCGAGCCCGGCGCCGGGCTGGCGGTCGACGACGGTGACTTCGTGGCCGGCGCGGGCGAGGTACCAGGCGCTGGCGACGCCGACGACGCCGGCGCCGAGGACGAGAACCCTCAAATCCTCACTCCCCGCGCACCCGCGCGATGCGGACGACTTCCTGGATGTGGCGCAGGCTGCGCATGACCTGCGCGAGGTGCACGCGATTGCTCACCTGCAGCGTGAATTGCAGCGTCGTGTACAGGCCCGGCGTCTTCTCTTCCATGCTGACGTTCTCGATGTTGGAACCGGCCTCGGCGATCGCCGCCGCCATCTTCGCCAGCACGCCGCGCGCGTTCTTCGCCGTGACGCGGATGCGCGCGTCGAACAGCTTGCCCTCGGCCGGCTGCCACTCGACGTCGATCCACTTCTGCGGCTCGCTGCTGCGCGACTTGCGGATCTGCGGGCAGTCGTGGGCATGCACCACCAGGCCCTGTCCCTTGCGGATCGAGCCGACGATCGGATCGCCGGGAATCGGCAGGCAGCACGGCGCGAGCTGGATCGCCATGCCCTCGGTGCCGCGGATGCTGACCGTCGACAGCGGCGGCGTCGCCGGCGCGCCCCCCTCCCGGGCCAGCAGGCGGCGGGCGACGACCGCAGCGATGCGCTTGCCGAGCCCGATGTCGGTGTAGATCTCCTTCATCGAGCGGTTGCCCGAATCGCGCACCAGCTCCTCCCAGCTCGCCGTCGGCACTTCCGCCGGCGTCACGCCGAGGTGCTGCAGTTCCTGGTTGAGCAGGTTCTCGCCGAGCTGCGCCGACTCCTCGTGCTGCATCGTCTTCAGGAAATGGCGAATCTTGCTGCGCGCGCGGCCGGTGCGCACGTAGCCGAGCCAGGCCGGGTTCGGGTTGGCGTGCGCTGCGGTGATCACCTCGACCTGGTCGCCGTTCTTCAGCTCGGTCCTGAGCGGCATCAGTTCGTGGTTGATGCGCGCGGCGACGCAGCGGTTGCCGATGTCGGTGTGCACCATGTAGGCGAAGTCCACCGCGGTGGCGCCGCGCGGCAGCTCCATGATCTGCCCCTTCGGCGTGAACACGTAGACCTCGTCCGGGAAGAGGTCGGTCTTGACGTGCTCGAGGAACTCGGTCGAGTCGCGCGTCCCGCTCTGCAGCTCGAGCAGCGACTGCAGCCACTTGTGCGTCTTCTGCTGCAGGTCGGCGCCGCTCTGCTCGGCGTCCTTGTAGATCCAGTGCGAGGCGACGCCCTCCTGGGCGACGTGGTGCATCTCCTCGGTGCGGATCTGCACTTCGACCGGCGTGCCGTAGGGGCCGATCAGCGTCGTATGCAGCGACTGGTAGCCGTTGACCTTGGGGATCGCGATGTAGTCCTTGAACTTGCCGGGCACCGGCTTGTACAGCGAGTGCAGCGCGCCGAGCGCCAGGTAGCAGGTCGGCACGTCCTTGACGACGACGCGGAAGCCGTAGATGTCGAGCACCTGCGAGAAGGTCAGGCGCTTCTCCTCCATCTTGCGGTAGATCGAGTAGATGCTCTTCTCGCGGCCGAAGACCTGGGCGGTGATGCCGGCTTCCTTCATCTTGCCGGTGACGCTCTCCAGGATGCGCGACAGGAGCTCGCGCCGGTTGCCGCGCGCCGCCTTCAGCGCACGCGCGATGACGCGCGCGCGCATCGGGTGGATCAGCGTGAAGGAGAGGTCCTGCAGCTCGCGGAAGAGCTTGTTCAGGCCGAGCCGGTTGGCGATCGGCGCGTAGATCTCGAGCGTCTCGGTGGCGATGCGGCGGCGCTTGTCGGGGCGCACGTGCGACATCGTCTGCAGGTTGTGCAGGCGGTCGGCGAGCTTGATCAGCACGACGCGTAGGTCGCGCGCCATCGCCATCAGCATCTTGCGGAAGTTCTCGGCCTGCGCTTCCTGGTGCGACTGGAACTCGATCTTGTCGAGCTTGGACAGGCCGTCGACCAGCTCGGCGACCTGCTTGCCGAAGCGGCGGGCGATCTCGACCTTGCTGACCGCGGTGTCCTCCATCACGTCGTGCAAGAGCGCGGCGATCACCGCCTGCGCGTCCATCCGCCATTCGGCCAGCGCGCCGGCAACGGCCAGCGGATGCGTGATGTAGGGTTCGCCCGAGTAGCGCTTCTGGCCGCGGTGGGCGGCCTCGGCGAAGGCGTAGGCGTCGCGGATCAGCGCGACTTCGTCGGGCTGGAGATAGCTGAGGCTGTCGATGAAGACCCGGTAGGCCGGGTCCTCAGTAGCGGGAACGGAGTTGCCGGAGACGAGCGCCGGGGCAGAGGCTGATTCGGCGGCCATCCGTCTTCACCTTGCCTTCCGCCCGCAGCGTCGTCGAGGGCGGTCAGGCCTGACCGCGGTTGAGGACTTCCAGGCCGACCTTGCCGAGCGCCAGTTCGCGCAGCGCGATCACGGTCGGCTTGTCCTTCTCGGCCTCGACCAGCGGGCTGGCGCCGGAGGCCAGCTGGCGGGCGCGGTAGGTTGCCGCCAGGGTCATCTGGAAGCGGTTGGGGATGCGTTTCAGACAGTCGTCTACGGTTACTCGGGCCATGCGGTTACCTATTCAATCAATGCAGCAGATCTGCGAACAATCGGGAGTGGCGCGCGTGCTGGCTGTCCAGGCGGAGCCGCGAGGCGCGCACCACGGCGAGCAGGTCGGCAAGCGCCTGCTCGAGCTTGTCGTTGATAATAACATACTCAAATTCAGTCACATGCCGCATCTCGTCCTGCGCCGCGGCGAGCCGGCGGGCGATCACCTCGTTGCTGTCGGTGCCGCGCCCGGTCAGCCGCTGGCGCAGCACGGCCAGCGACGGCGGCAGCACGAAGACGCCGATCGCCTCCGGAAACTGCCGGCGCACCTGCTGCGCCCCCTGCCAGTCGATCTCCAGCAGCACGTCGCGGCCGGCGGCCATCTCCGCCGCGATCCACGGCCGCGAGGTGCCATAGCAGTTGCCGTGCACCTCGGCCCACTCGAGGAAGTCGCCGCGCGCAACCATGTCGCGGAAGGTTTCCATGTCGACGAAGTTGTACTCGCGGCCGTCCGCTTCGCCCGGCCGCGGCGGCCGCGTCGTATAGGAAATGGACAGGCGGATGCCGGGATCGTTCTCCAGCAGCATGCGCACCAGCGTCGTCTTGCCGGCGCCGGACGGGGCGGCGACGATGTAGAGGTGGCCTCGGCTCGCGCTCATCGCTTCACTCCAGGTTCTGCACCTGCTCGCGCATCTGCTCGATCAGCAATTTGAGATCCATCGCCGTCTGCGACACCTCGCTGACCACCGACTTCGAGCCCAGCGTGTTGGCCTCGCGGTTGAGTTCCTGCATCAGGAAGTCGAGCCGCTTGCCGACCGCGCCGCCCTGCTTCAGCACGCGCTCGACCTCGTCCAGGTGCGTCGCCAGGCGCGCCAGCTCCTCGGCGACGTCGATGCGCGCGGCGAAAACGACGACCTCCTGGCGGATGCGCTCGTCGTCGGCGCTGCCGATCGCGTCGACCAGCCGCTGCTTGAGCCGGTCCTGGAAGGCCGCCTGCGCCGCCGGGATGTGCGGCGCGACGTCGGCGACCAGCGTGCGCATGCGCGCGACCTTGTCGAGGATCACCGCCTTCAGCTTGTCGCCCTCGCGCGCACGGCTGGCGCAGAAGTCGTCGAGCGCGGCGCGCGCGGTCTCCAGCACCGCCGCCGCCAGCGCCTCGGGGTCGAGCGTCTCGTCGCCGAGGATGCCCGGCCAGCGCAGCACTTCGCCGACCGCCAGCGGACGCGCCTCGGGCAGCTCGCGGCGGACCTGGCGGTCGAGCGCAGCGAGCTGCGCCAGCAGCTCGTCGCTGAGCTGCAGCTGGCGCGCGCTCTTCGCCGCGGCCATGAAGTAGACGCGGCACTCGACCTTGCCGCGGCCGACGCGGGCGGCGATCGCCTCGCGCAACGCCGGTTCGGACAGGCGCGCCTCGTCGCAGACGCGGAAATGGACGTCGAGGAAGCGCGAATTGACGCTCTTCAGCTCGAGGCTCAGCGAGCCGAATTCGAGGTCGCGGGTCTTCGCCGCGTAACCGGTCATGCTCTGGATCATGGGAAACCACCGAAAGGGGGGACGGCCGGCGCGCAGCTTTACACGCCCCGGCCAAACCCCGAAAATGTCCTGAAGCTCACATCATAGCCTTCACCCAGATGGCGCAACAAGCCAACCACGCGCTCCCGGAGGGATACCAGATCGACCATTACCGCATCGAGCGGCAGCTCTCGCTCGGCGGTTTTTCGATCGTCTATCTCGCCACCGAGCGCGACGGCCGGCGCGTCGCGATCAAGGAATACCTGCCGAACAGCCTGGCGCTGCGCGGCGAAGGCGAGATCACCCCGAGCATCTCGCAGGAGCATCTCGGCGCCTTCCGCTACGGCATGAAGTGCTTCTTCGAGGAAGGCCGCGCGCTGGCCAAGCTGTCGCACCCGAACGTCGTCCGCGTGCTCAACTTCTTCCGCGCCAACGAGACCGTCTACATGGTCATGGAGTACGAGGAGGGCAGCACGCTGCAGGAGTACATCCAGCGGCGGCAGAAGCCGGTCTCGGAGAACTTCCTGCGCAACGTCTTCACGCGCGTGCTGAACGGGCTGCGCGAGGTGCACACGCACAAGCTGCTGCACCTCGACCTGAAGCCGTCGAACATCTACCTGCGCGGCGACGGCACGCCGCTGTTGATCGACTTCGGCGCCGCACGGCAGACGCTGGCGCTCGACACGCCGATGCTGAAGCCGATGTACACGCCCGGCTTCGCGTCGCCCGAGCATTACCTGCGCCAGGAACTGGGGCCGTGGAGCGACATCTACAGCATCGGCGCCTCGATGTACGCCTGCATCGCGCTGGCCGCGCCGCAGGCCGCCGACCTGCGCCAGGAGAAGGACCAGGTGGTGCCGGCGATGGTGCGCTGGGAGGGCAAGTATTCCGACCAGCTGCTGGAAACGATCGACTGGTGCCTGTGCCTCAACCACCTCTACCGCCCGCAGAGCGTCTTCGCGCTGCAGAAGGCGCTGACCGAGACGCCGCCGCCGCCCGAGGCGAAGGCCGAGGAAGCGCCCCGCTCGTGGCTGGGCAGCCTGATCGGCAAGCTCAGGAAGCAGGAAACGACATGAAATTCACGATCTACCAGGAAAGCCGGCAGGGCAAGCGCAGCAACAACGAGGATCGCATCGCCTACTGCTATTCGCGCGATGCGCTGCTGATGGTCGTCGCCGACGGCATGGGCGGCCACTACTACGGCGAGATCGCCTCGCAGATCGCCGCGCAGACGCTGACCGAGGCCTTCCAGCACGAGGCCAAGCCGGGGCTGAACGACCCCTTCCTGTTCCTGCAGCGGGGCATGACCAACGCCCACCACGCGATCCTCGACTTCGCGATGGACCACAACCTGCGCGACTCGCCGCGCACCACCTGCGTCGCCTGCGTGATCCAGGACAACGTCGCCTACTGGGCGCACGCCGGCGATTCGCGCCTGTACCTGGTGCGCGACGGCCGCCTGCAGGCGCAGACGCGCGACCACTCGCGGGTGCGCGCGCTGTTCGAGCAGGGGGTGATCACCGAGGCGCAGATGGCCAACCACCCCGAGCGCAACAAGGTCTACAGCTGCCTCGGCGGCCCGCAGCCGCCGGAGATCGAGTTCTCGCGGAAGACGCCGCTGGAAGCCGGCGACGTGGTCCTGCTCAGCACCGACGGCTTCTGGGGGCCGCTGCCGCCCGAGCTGATCGCCGCCTCGCTGCGCCAGGCCAACCTGATGCAGGCGGTGCCGGCGCTGATGGGCCAGGCCGAGGAGCGCGGCGGCCCGTACTGCGACAACCTGTCGGTGGTCGCCGCGCGCTGGGAGGACAGCTACGTCGAACTTGCGCAGAGTACGGTGTCTACGCAGACAATGGGACTCGACGAGGTCACCACCCGGCTCGACAAGTTCGGCCGCAACCCGGCCTACAAGCTCGACCTCTCCGACGACGAGATCGAGAAGGCGATCGAGGAGATCCGCTCCACGATCGAGAAGTATTCGCCGAAAAAATAGGAAACCGCATGCGCCCCAGCCAACGCCAAGCCGACGAACTCCGCGCGCTCAGGATCGAGCGCAACTTCACCCGCCACGCCGAGGGCTCGGTGCTGATCCGCATGGGCGACACGCACGTGCTGTGCAATGCCAGCGTCGAGGAGAGCGTGCCACCCTTCCTGCGCGGCAAGGGCCAGGGCTGGGTCACCGCCGAATACGGCATGCTGCCGCGGTCGACGCACACGCGCACCGCGCGCGAGGCGGCGAAGGGCAAGCAGACCGGGCGCACGCAGGAGATCCAGCGCCTGATCGGCCGCTCGCTGCGCGCGGTGGTCGACCTGAAGGCGCTCGGCGAGCGCCAGATCACGCTCGACTGCGACGTGTTGCAGGCCGACGGCGGCACCCGCTGCGCGTCGATCACCGGCGCCTGGATCGCGCTCTACGACGCCTGCGAGAAGCTGGTCGCGGCCGGCAAGATCGCCGAGAACCCGGTGCGCGACCACGTCGCCGCGATCTCGGTCGGCATCTACCGCGGCGTGCCGGTGCTCGACCTCGATTACCCGGAGGACTCCGACTGCGAGACCGACATGAACGTGGTGATGACCGGTTCCGGCGGCATCGTCGAGATCCAGGGCACGGCCGAGGGCGAACCCTTCACCCGCGCGCAGATGGAACAGTTGGTGGACCTCGCTGCGGCCGGCATCGGCCGCCTGGTCGGAGCGCAGCGTGCGGCACGGGAATGAACCGCGCGGCGGGCGGCCGCTGAGCGAGGAGGAGCAGGCGGAACGGCTGCAGAAGCTGATGGCCGACCTCGAGACCTCGATCGCCAACTTCGACGCGACCCTGGCCGAAGCGGGCACCGGCGTCGAGCCGGCGCCGACCCACACCCGCTTCGTGCCGCTCGGCGACTATCCGGAAATCGACCCGAACGCTCGCCGCGAGGTAACGCCGACGACGCCCAGGGCGGCGCCGGAGGCGCCGGCCCCTGCCGGCGCGACGCCGCTGCTGCGCGAGCTCGCCGCGAGCGCAGCGGGCCAGGCCGGGCACGCGCTCTCCGAGGCTGAAGTGCGGCGCAACGCGGCCTTCGCGATCGGCCACGCACTGCAACGGCTGGCCGACTACCTGCAGCAGCTGACGACGCAGCTGAACGGGCTGCAGCCGGAGACGCCGATCGCCTTCGTCGTCGACGGCGGCCGCCGCTTCAGCGGCGTGCGCTGGCACGAAGGCTATGTCCGCCACGCCACGCGCAGCCTGTCCGAACGCTCGCTGATCGAGAAGCTGACGCTGCGCGTCGCCTACGCCGCGGCGCCACTGTCCTTCGTCGTGCCGGAGGGGGCGCTGCCGCGGCTGGAGAACGCGTTCTACCTCGACAACCTCGCCTGGCGCGACCTCGGCGCCGGCGAACCGGCGGCCGGCGGCGGCCGGCGGATTGAGGTCGATGGCACGATCCCGGTGCAGCTCGCGTTCACCGCCGACGTCGAACGCCGGCGCCTCCTGCTGCGCTGCCGCAACCTCGGCGGCCTCGGCCTGGCGGCCTATGCGATCGCGCCGGAAGCCGTCGACGCCGAGCTGATGGACGGCCTCGGCCGCTGCCTGCTCGGGCAGGTCCCGCGTCCGCCGGCGAGCTGCCAGCCGATTCCCTTCAACACCCCGGACGGGACCGCATGAAACGCCTCGTTCTCGCCTCGAACAACGCCAAGAAACTGAAGGAACTCGACGCCATCCTGGCCCCGCTCGGCTGGGAGCTGATCCCGCAGGGCGCGCTCGGCGTCGCCGAGGCCGATGAACCGCACGTCACCTTCGTCGAGAACGCACTGGCGAAGGCCCGTCACGCGTCGCGCATCACCGGCCTGCCGGCGCTCGCCGACGACTCCGGCCTGTGCGTCGCGGCGCTCGGCGGCGCCCCTGGCGTGTATTCGGCGCGCTACGCCGGTGAGCCGAAGTCGGACGCGCGCAACAACGCCAAGCTGCTGCAGGCGCTGGCGCCGCACGCCGACCGCAGGGCGCACTTCGTGTCGCTGATCGTCTTCGTGCGCCATGCCGACGACCCGCAGCCGGTGATTGCCGAGGGCGAATGGCACGGCGAGATCGTCACCGAGGAACGCGGCGCCGGCGGCTTCGGCTACGACCCGCTGTTCTACGTCGCCGAGTTCGGCCGGACGGCTGCCGAGCTCGACGCGGCGACCAAGAACGCGGTGTCGCATCGCGCCCGCGCGCTGCAGTCGCTGGTCGCCCGCATCGCCCCGCCCCCGCGCTGATGGCCCGCGTCATTCCCATCGCGCCGGCCGGCCGGGCGGCGCGCAGCGCGCTCGAGTTCCGCTCGCAACCCCCGCTGGCGCTGTACATCCATATCCCGTGGTGCGTGCAGAAGTGTCCGTACTGCGACTTCAACTCGCACGAGGCGCGGCGCGAGATTCCCGAGGAGGCCTACGTCGCGGCGCTGGTCGCCGACCTCGAGTCGGCGCTGCCGCTGGTCTGGGGCCGCCGCGTGGTGTCGATCTTCATCGGCGGCGGCACGCCCAGCCTGATCTCCGGCGAAGGCATCGACGCACTGCTGACCGCGGTGCGCAGCCGCGTACAGCTGCTGCCGGACGCCGAGGTCACGCTCGAAGCCAACCCGGGCACGGCCGAGGCGGGACGCTTCGCCGCCTACCGCGCCGCCGGCGTCAACCGCCTGTCGCTCGGCATCCAGAGCTTCGACGACCGCCACCTCAAGGCGCTCGGCCGCATCCACGGCGGCGACGAGGCGAAGCGCGCGATCGACCTCGCCGCCCGCCACTTCGAGCGCTTCAACCTCGACCTGATGTACGGGCTGCCTGGGCAAACGCTGGCCGAGGCGATCGCCGACGTGGACACGGCGCTGGCCTTCGCGCCGAAGCACCTCTCCTGCTACCAGCTGACGCTGGAGCCGAACACCCGCTTCGCCGCCGAGCCGCCGGTGCTGCCCGAGGCCGACGCCTGCGCCGACATGCAGGAGGCGATCGAGGCCCGGCTGGCGACGGCCGGCTACCTGCACTACGAGACCTCGGCCTTCGCGCAGCCGGGCTTCCAGTGCCAGCACAACCTCAACTACTGGCTGTTCGGCGACTACCTCGGCATCGGCGCCGGCGCGCACGGCAAGCTGACGCTGCACGACCGCGTACTGCGCCAGATGCGCTGGAAGCAGCCGGCGCAATACCTGCAGCAGGTCGCCGCCGGCCAGCCGGTGCACGAGGAGTTCGCGGTCGCCGCGGACGACCTGCCGTTCGAGTTCATGATGAACGCGCTGCGCCTCTGCGACGGCTTCGACCCGGCGCTGTTCGAGGCGCGCACGACGCTGCCGCTGTTCGCGATCGAGAACGAGCTGCGGCGCGCCGAGGCCGACGGCCTGCTCGTCCGCAGCATGGAGCGCATCGCACCGACGGTGCGCGGCCAGCACTTCCTGAACGAGCTGCTGCGCCGCTTCCTGGCGGCTTAAAAAAAATGCCGGCGCCCTGGAAAGGCGCCGGCCCGAGGGGAGTTCCCTCGCTCGCTCAGTAGACGTCGTTCTGCGTGTTGTAGACGTTGAACTTTCCGGTCGGCGTGATCAGCTGCGGATCCTTGATCACCGCCTTCAGCTTGCGCGTCCTGTCGTCGACGACGACGATCGCCGATTCCTCGCCGGCACCGCTCCACACCGAGAACCAGACCTCGTCGCCGGCCTTGTTGTACTCCGGCTGGACGACGCGCTTGGCGCCCGGCTTGACGCCGGCCCACGCGCCGATCGGCAGCAGCTCGTAGCCCTTGTCGAGGTTGTTGATGTCGAAGACGGCGATCGCCTGCGAGATCTTCGGATCCGGGTTCAGCGGCGCGTCGACCCACAGGTTCTTCGACTTCGGATGCGTCTTCAGGAAGAGCTGGCCGCCGCCCGCCGCGGTCAGCGTCTGCACGACCTTCCACGCGTGCTGCGGGTTCTTCTTCGGATCGGTGCCGATCAGCGACACGGTCTCGTCGCCGAGGTGGCCGGTCGCCCACACCGGGCCGAACTTGGGATGCACGAAGTTGGCGCCGCGCCCCGGATGCGGGGTCTTGCCGACGTTCACCACGGCGGCGAGCTTCGACTCCTTGGTGTCGATCACCGCGATCTTGTCGGAGGCGTTGGCGGCGTCCATGAAGTAGCGGCCGGAGGCCTCCATGCCGCCGTCGTGGAGGAAGCGCGGTGTCTTGATCATCGTCACCTTGAGGTTCTCGAGGTCCGAATAGTTGACCATGTGCACGACGCCGGTTTCCTTGGCGTTGACCAGGAACTCGGGCTTGTAGTGCGAGGAGACGATGGCGGCGACGCGCGGCTCCGGATGGTACTCGTTGGTGTCCGAGGTCATGCCGCGGGTACCGATGATCTTGCGCGGCTTCAGCGTGTCGCCGTCCATGATCACGTACTGCGGTGGCCAGTAAGTGCCGGCGATCGCCAGCTTGTCCTCGAAGCCCTTGAACTTCGAGGTCTCGACCGAGCGCGCTTCCAGCCCGACCTTGATCTCGGCGACCGGCGCCGGTTTCGCCATCCACAGGTCGATCATCACGATCTTCGCGTCGCGGCCGATCACGAACAGGTAGCGCCCGGACTTCGACAGGCGCGAGATATGCACCGCGTAGCCGGTGTTGATGATGTCCACGATCTTCTTCGAGGCGCCGTCGATCAGCGCGATCTTGCCGGCGTCGCGTAGCGTCACCGAGAACAGGTTGGCGAGGTCGAGGTCGTTCATCTTCTTCTTCGGCCGGTCCTCGGGCTTCACGTACACCTTCCAGGTCGCCTCCATCTCCTTGATGCCGTACTCCGGCGGCATCGGCGGCTCGTGCTGGACGTAGCGGGTCATGATGTCCACTTCCTTCTCGGTGAGCGTGCCGGAAGTACCCCAGTTCGGCATGCCGCCGGGCGAACCGTAGGTGATGAAGGTCTTCAGGTAGTCGGAACCGCGGTCGAGCGTGATGTCGGTGGTCAGCGGCTTGCCGGTGGCGCCCTTCCTGAGCACGCCGTGGCAGCCGGCGCAGCGCTCGAAGTAGATCTTCTTGCCGATCTCGAACTCGTCCTTGCTCATCGGCGGCGACTTGGGATTGATCGCCTGCACCATCTCGATGCCGCCGACCGGCGACGGGCCGCTGCTGGCCTGCATCTTGCCGCCGGCGACGGCCTCGTGGACGTCCGGCTTGGCGTCGGCGGCGAAGGCGCCGCCGATCGCCAGACTCAACGCGACGGCAGGAATCGCCGCGCGGCGGAATGCTCGGAACTGCTTCATCTCTTCATCTCCCTGATTGGAAAAATTGACGCAACGGATCGCTGGAATAGCCCAAAAATCGTATCACCCCGTGACATCACATTGTGATGATAAAAGCGGCCCTGGCGACCGCGAATTGCTACAGATCAATTTTTCGCAAGATCCCGGGCGGGACAAAATGTCGCAGCCCGGAACGTCCGACGGGACAAAATGCGCCACTAACGAAAGACATAGGCGCCAAGGCCGGTGCAAAACCATTGAATAAAAATGGTTTTACCTTCTGGCACAAAAGATGCACGAGTTTCCGATGGCATTTGTCCTCAGAGCCATCTGCCATCGATAACCAAGGAGGGAAGTCATGCAAATGAACAGGCGGCAGTTCTTCAAGATCTGCTCCGCCGGGCTGGGGGGGTCGTCCATCGCCGTGATGGGCTTCTCACCGACCGCAGCCCTCGCGGAAGTGCGGACCTTCAAGCTCGCGCGCGCCACCGAGACGCGGAACATCTGTCCGTACTGCTCGGTGTCCTGCGGCGTGCTGATCTACTCGACCGGCGACAAGTCGAAGAACTCGCAGGGCGAGATCATCCACATCGAGGGCGATCCGGACAATCCGGTGAACCGCGGCACGCTGTGCCCGAAGGGCGCCGGCCTGCGCGACATGGTGCAGAGCCAGAACCGCCTGAAGTGGCCGGAAGTGCGCGAGCCCGGTGCCAGCGAATGGAAGAAGATTTCGTGGAACGAGGCGATCGAGCGCATCGCGAAGCACATGAAGGCCGACCGCGACAAGAACTTCGTCGCGCAGAACAAGGACGGCGTGACGGTGAACCGTTGGCCGACCACCGGCTTCCTGGCGTCGTCGGCCGCCTCCAACGAGGCCGGCTACCTGACCGTCAAGACGCTCCGCGCGCTCGGGATCACTGCGCTCGACACCCAGGCACGCATCTGACACGCCCCCACGGTAGCCAGTCTGGCTCCGAGTTTCGGGCGTGGCGCGATGACCAACCACTGGGTGGACATCAAGAACGCTGATCTCGTCTTCGTGATGGGCGGCAACCCCGCCGAAGCGCATCCCTGCGGCTTCAAGTGGGTGATCGAGGCGAAGAAGAACCGCAAGGCGAAGCTGGTGGTCGTCGACCCGCGCTTCAACCGCACGGCTTCCGTCGCCGACTACTATGCGCCGCTACGGCCGGGGACCGACATCGCCTTCCTCGGCGGCGTCATCAACTACCTGCTGACCAACGACAAGCTCCATCACGACTACGTGAAGGCGTACACCAACGCCTCCTTCCTGATCGACGAGGGCTTCAAGTTCGAGGACGGCATCTTCTCCGGCTACGACGAGGCGAAGCGCGCCTACGGCAAGGACACCTGGAAGTACCAGCTCGACAAGGACGGCTTCGCCAAGGTCGACGAGACGCTGCAGGATCCGAACTGCGTCTTCCAGCTCCTGAAGAAGCACTATTCGCGCTATACGCCGGACGTCGTCAGCAAGGTCTGCGGCACGCCGAAGGACGCCTTCCTCAAGGTCTGCGAGTACATCGCCGACACCGCGGCGCCGAACCGGACGATGACCAACCTGTATGCGCTGGGCTGGACCGAGCACTCGGTCGGCTCGCAGAACATCCGCTGCATGGCGATCATCCAGCTGCTGCTCGGCAACATGGGCATGGCCGGAGGCGGCATCAACGCGCTGCGCGGGCACGCCAACGTGCAGGGCATCACCGACTTCGCCCTCTACGCGCAGAACCTGCCGGGCTACCTCGGCGCGCCGACCGATGGCGACAAGGACCGGGCGACCTTCCTCGAGAAGCGCACGCCGAAGGCGCTGCGTCCGGGGCAGATGAACTTCCCGCAGAACTTCCCGAAGTGGTTCACCAGCCTGTGCAAGGCCTGGTGGGGCGATGCGGCGACGAAGGACAACGACTTCGCCTACGACTACCTGCCGAAGCTCAGCGGGGCGTCCGACGTGCTGTCGATCTTCAACGCGATGTACGAAGGGAAGATGACCGGCTTCTTCTGCCAGGGCTTCAACCCGCTCGCCTCGGTGTCGAACAAGAAGAAGGTCGGCGACGCGCTGGCGAAGCTGAAGTACCTGGTCATCATCGACCCGCTGGCGACCGACACCTCCGAGTTCTGGAAGCCGTACGGCGAGTTCAACGCGGTCGATCCTGCGCAGATCCCGACCGAGGTCTTCCGCCTGCCGGCGAACCTCTTCGCCGAGCACGCCGGCACCTTCACCAACTCCGGCCGCGTCATCCAGTGGCGCTGGAAGGCGGTGGACGGGCCGGGCGAGTCGAAGGACGACACCGAGATCATCGCCGCGCTGTTCCTCAAGCTGAAGGAGATGTACGCCAAGGACGGCGGCGCCTTCGCGGAGCCGCTGCAGAAGTTGACCTGGGCCTACGCCCAGCCGGCGAAGCCGTCGCCCGAAGAGCTGCTGCGCGAGATCAACGGCAAGGCGCTGGCCGACGTCACCGACCCGAAGGACCCGACCAAGGTCCTGGTCAAGGCCGGCGAGCAGCTGCCCGGCTTCGCCATGCTGCGCGACGACGGCTCGACCACCTGCGGCAACTGGATCTACTGCGGCGCCTGGTCGCAGGCCGGCAACAACACCGCGCGGCGCGACCCGTCCGATCCGTCCGGCCTCGGCCAGACGCTGGCGTGGGGCTTCGCCTGGCCGGCCAACCGGCGCGTCATCTACAACCGCGCGTCGTGCGACCCGTCCGGCAAGCCCTGGGATCCGAAGCGCATGGTGATCCGCTGGACCGGCACCGCCTGGGGCGGCAACGACGTCCCGGACATGCGTCCGGACGCCGCGCCCGAGCAGAACGTGATGCCGTTCATCATGAACCCGGAAGGCGTCGCCCGCCTGTTCAGCCGCGAGCTGATGGCGGAAGGCCCGTTCCCGGAGCACTACGAGCCGTTCGAGACCCCGCTCGACAGGAACCCCATGCACCCGAACAACCCGAAGGCCGTCAGCAACCCGGCCGCGCGGGTCTACAAGGGCGACATGGAGGCCTTCGGCAAGGCCAAGGACTTCCCGTACGTGGCCACCACCTACCGCCTGACCGAGCACTTCCACTACTGGACCAAGCAGTCGCGGATCAACGCGATCATGCAGCCGGAACAGTTCGTGGAGATCGGCGAGGAGCTGGCGCAGGAGAAGGGGATCAAGGCCGGCGACAAGGTCAAGGTCCGCTCCAACCGCGGCTTCATCCGCGGCGTCGCGGTGGTGACCAAGCGCATCAAGGCGCTCGAGGTGGACGGCCGCAAGGTGCATACGGTCGGCATCCCCACCCACTTCGGGTTCAAGGGCGCGACCAAGCCGGGCTTCATCACCAACACGCTGACCCCGTTCGTCGGCGACGCCAACACGCAGACGCCGGAATACAAGGCGTTCCTGGTCAACATCGAGAAGGCGTAAAGGAGAGCTGACATGGCACTGCAATCGCTAGACATCAAACAGCGCTCCGCAACGACTACGCCTGCGCCACAAGCACGCACGACGATCGAGGTCGCCAAGCTGATCGACGTGTCCGCCTGCATCGGCTGCAAGGCCTGCCAGGTGGCGTGCATGGAGTGGAACGACGTGCGCGACGAGGTCGGCTCGTGCGTCGGCGTCTACGACAACCCGGTGGACCTCACCGAGAACTCGTGGACGGTGATGCGCTTCTCCGAGGTCGAGCAGAACAACAAGCTGGAGTGGCTGATCCGCAAGGACGGCTGCATGCACTGCGCCGACCCGGGCTGCCTGAAGGCCTGCCCGGCGCCGGGAGCGATCATCCAGTACGCGAACGGCATCGTCGATTTCCATCAGGAGAACTGCATCGGCTGCGGCTACTGCGTGACCGGCTGCCCGTTCAACGTCCCCCGCATCTCGAAGAAGGACAGCAAGGCCTACAAGTGCACGCTGTGCTCCGACCGGGTCGCGGTCAACCAGGCTCCGGCCTGCGTCAAGGCCTGCCCGACCGGCGCGATCCAGTTTGGCAGCAAGGAGGACATGAAGGACTATGCCGACAAGCGCATCGCCGACCTCAAGGAACGCGGCTATGACAAGGCCGGCCTCTACGATCCGGCGGGCGTCGGCGGCACGCACGTGATGTACGTGCTGCACCACGCCGACAAGCCCGATCTGTACGCCGGACTGCCGGTCAACCCGAGCATCAGCCCGCTGGTCGCGCTGTGGAAGGGAGCGGCGAAGCCGCTCGCGACCCTGGCGCTCGCCGGCGTCGCGCTCGGCAGCCTGTTCCACTACGTGATGAAGGGTCCGAACGAAGTCTCCAAGGAGATGGAAGCGGAAGTCGAGAAGGAGGACGCACAATGATCCGTGATCCGAAAGACCTGCAGCGTTACGACGCTTCCGAGCGGGCCAACCACTGGGTCGTGGGCATCAGCTTCATCCTGCTCGCGCTCTCCGGCCTGGCCTTCTTCCACCCGGCGTTCTTCCCGCTGACGCAGCTGTTCGGCGGGCCGACCTGGGCGCGCATCCTGCACCCCTACATCGGCGTCTTCATGGCCTTCTTCTTCCTGCTGCTGTTCCTGCGCTTCTGGAAGCTGAACCGGATGACCGACGCCGACCGCGAGTGGCTGTCGCGGGTGAAGGAGATGGTCAACGGCGACGACCACAACATGCCGATCCAGGGCAAGTACAACGGCGGCCAGAAGATGATGTTCTGGTGGATGACCGTGTGCATGGTCCTGCTGACGCTGTCGGGCCTGTTCATCTGGCGCGCGCAGTTCACCGTGCCGATCGATCTGGCGCGCTTCGGCGCCGTGATCCATGCCGCGGTGGCCGTGTTCATGATCGCGCTGATCATGGTGCACGTGTATGCCGCGATCTGGACCAAGGGCACGCTGCGCGCCATGTGGTACGGCACGGTCACCCGCGCCTGGGCGAAGCAGCACCACCGCGCCTGGTACAAGCAGGTGACCGGCAAGTAATTGCGCAGTACCCCTCCGTAGTTTGACTTGCGTTCGGCCCGCGGCGACACTTCGTCGCGGGTCCTTTTTTGTCCGAGACATGGAAACGAAACCGATCAGCTTCAATCCGCCGACCGAAGATGCGCCCGCGATCCTGCTGCCGGTCGCCGGCAGCGTCTTCGCCGAGCGCGCCGAGCGCTTCGCGACGCTCGCCGAGGGCCACAAGCTCGCCGACTGGCTGCATTTCCTCGGCCGCCTCGCGCGCGCCCAGCACGATGCGCTGCAGGCGCTGCCCGAACTGCCGCCGCTTCCCGCCGCCGCGCTCGAACAGGCGCGGCAGCACCACATGCCGCCGCTCAACGCCACCGCCGCCGAGCGCCCCGCCGTCTGGCGCGAGGTACTGCGCCAGCTGATCGCCGCGCTGCTGCCGCACGCGCCGGCCGGCAGCGTGCCGCTGCTCGGCGGCCTCGCCGCCGCCGACGACATTCGCCTCGAGGCGCTCGCCGACGGCCTGCTGCACGGCGAGCCCGACCCCGCGGCTGCCGGCGAGCTGCCGCTGGTCGCCGCCGCGCTGCAGGTGGTGTTCACCGCGCGCGCCGCACACCTCGACGCCGCCCAGCTGCAGAAGCTCGACACGCCGGGCGTCTGCCCCTGCTGCGGCAGCCTGCCGGCGATCAGCATCGTCCGCCTGTCGCCCGCCGTGAACAACCTGCGCTACCTGCACTGTTCGCTGTGCAACACCGAGTGGAACGTGCCGCGCGCCACCTGCGCCGCCTGCGGCGGCGACAAGGGGCTCGCGCTGCAGCAGATCGACGGCAGCGACGGCAAGGTGCGCGCCGAGACCTGCGACGGCTGCAAGAGTTACCTGAAGATCGTCTACCAGGAGAAGGACCCGCGCGTCGACCCGGTCGCCGACGACCTCGCCACGCTGGCCCTCGACCTGCTCGTCGACGAGGCCGGCTACGGCCGCAGCGGACCGAACCTGCTCTTGGTGAACGCCGCCGGATAAGCGCCCCCTTCCCGCCACTTTCTGCCCGGTCCGGGTGAAAGCCATGACACAGAAAACCCTCGCCCAGCTTCCCTCCGTCGATCGCCTGCTCGCACTGCCGGCGCTGGCCGACGCGATCGCCCGCCACGGCCGCCAGCCGCTCACCGACTGCGCGCGCGCCGAGCTCGCCGCCACCCGCGAACTGGTCCGTGCCGGACATCCGCTGCCGGCCACCGACGCACTCGCCGCAGCCATCGTCGGCCGCGCCGACCGGCTGGCGCAGCCGAACCTGCGCCCGGTGTTCAACCTGACCGGCACCGTGCTGCACACCAACCTCGGCCGCGCGCTACTGGCGCCCGAGGCAATCGCGGCGATGGCGGTCGCCGCCGCCGCGCCCTGCGCGCTCGAATACGACCTCGCCGACGGCGGCCGCGGCGACCGCGATGCGCTGGTCGAGCCATTGCTCGCCGAGATCCTCGCCGCCGCGATGGGCGAGCAGGCGAAGAACTTCGCGGCGACCGTCGTCAACAACAACGCCGCCGCCGTGCTGCTGGCGCTCGACACGCTGGCCAAGGGCAGGGAGGCCGTGGTCTCGCGCGGCGAACTGGTCGAGATCGGCGGCGCCTTCCGCGTGCCGGACATCATGCGCCGCGCCGGTGCCAAGCTGATCGAGATCGGCACCACCAACCGCACGCACGGCAAGGACTACGCCGAAGCGATCGGCGCGAAGACGGCGCTCTTGATGAAGGTGCATACCTCGAACTACGCCGTCGTCGGCTTCACCAAGGCGGTCGAGGAAGCGGAAATCGCCGAAATCGCCCACACGCACGGCCTGCCGTTCATGGTCGACCTCGGCAGCGGCACGTTGACCGACTTCGCCCGCTGGGGCCTGCCCAAGGAGCCGACGCCGCAGGATTCGCTCGCCGCCGGCGCCGACCTCGTCACCTTCTCCGGCGACAAGCTCCTGGGCGGCCCGCAGGCCGGCATCCTGGTCGGCCGCAAGGAACTGATCGCGAAGATCAAGAAGAACCCGCTGAAACGTGCGCTGCGCGTCGGCAAGGTGACGCTCGCGGCGCTCGAGGCGACGCTGCGCCTGTACCGCGACCCCGACCGCCTGGCGCAGCGGCTGCCGACGCTCCGCCTGCTGACGCGCTGCGAGCACGACATCGCCGCGCAGGCCGAACGCCTGTGCCCGCTCGTCGCCGACTTCGCCGGCGAAACCTCGCTGGTCTCGATCGAACCGGCGATGAGCCAGATCGGCAGCGGCGCGCTGCCGGTCGAACGGCTGGCCTCCGCCGCGCTGGTCGTGCGCTTTCCCGGCAAGCGGCCGGGACGGCAACTGGCGGCGCTCGAAGAACGCCTGCGTGCGCTGCCGCAGCCGGTGATCGGCCGCATCGCCGACGACGCGCTGCGCCTCGACCTGCGCTGCCTCGACCCGGCCGACGAGGCGCGCTTCGCCGCGCAGCTGAGCGTCCGATGATCATCGGGACCGCCGGCCACATCGACCACGGCAAGACGACGCTGGTGAAGGCCCTCACCGGCGTCGATGCCGACCGTCTGCCCGAGGAGAAGGCGCGCGGCATCACGCTCGACCTCGGCTATGCCTACGCGCCCGCCGCCGACGGCGGCGTGCTCGGCTTCGTCGACGTGCCCGGGCACGAGAAGCTGATCCACAACATGCTCGCCGGCGCCACCGGCATCGACTTCCTGCTGCTGGTCGTCGCCGCCGACGACGGGCCGATGCCGCAGACGCGCGAGCACCTGGCGATCGCCGACCTGCTCGGCATCCGCCGCGGCGCGGTGGCGCTGACCAAGTGCGACGCGGTGACGCCGGAGCGGCAGGCGGCGGCGGCGGACGAGGTGCGCGCGCTGCTCGCCGGCAGCGCCTTCGCCGCGGCGCCGATCTTCCCGGTCGCCGCCCGCGACGGCGGCGGCATCGCCGCGCTGCGCACCCACCTCGACGCGGCGGCGCAGGCAGCCGACCGGGCGCGCGACGACGGCGGCCGCTTCCGGCTGGCGATCGACCGCTGCTTCACGCTCGCCGGCATCGGCACCGTCGTCACCGGCACGGTGTTCTCCGGCAGCGTGCGCGTCGGCGACACGCTGACGGTCTCGCCGCCGGGATTCGCCGCGCGCGTGCGCAGCCTGCACGCGCAGGACCGGCCGGCCGAGCGCGGCGACGCCGGCCAGCGCGTCGCGCTGAACCTCGCCGGCGACTTCTCGCGCGATGCGATCCGGCGCGGCATGTGGGCGCTCGACCCGCGCCAGCACCTGCCGCTCGAGCGCTTCGCGGCGACGCTGCGGCTCGCCCGCGACGAGGCGCAGGCGCTGCGCCACTGGACGCCGGTGCATGTGCACCTCGGCGCCGAGGACGTCACCGGCCGCGTCGCGCTGCTCGTGGGCGACACGCTGGCGCCGGGCACCGAGGCGCTCGCCGAGGTCGTCCTCGACCGGCCGCTGTGCTGCGTCGGCGGCGACCGCTTCGTGCTGCGCGACACCTCGGCCACACGCACGCTGGCCGGCGGCCGCGTCCTCGACGTTTTCCCGCCGACGCGGCACAAGCGCGCGCCGGCGCGGCTCGCCGCGCTGCGTACGGCCGCCGCCGGCGACCTCGCGGCGACGCTGGCGCAGCAGCTCGCCGCGAATCCGACCGGAATCGTCCTCGAACGCTTCGCGCAGGGCTGGAACCTCACCGACGACGCGGCCAGCCGGCTGTGGCGCACGCTCGAGCTGGTGCGCGTCGACACGCGCGATGGCACGCTCGGCTTCGCGCCGGCGGCGTGGGCGGCGCTCGGCGAAAAGCTGCTCGCCGCGCTCGCCGCCGAGCACGAGCGCGCCCCCGACATGCTCGGCGCCGAGCACGAACGGCTGCGCCGGCTGACGTCGCCGACGCTCGCCCGTGCGGCCTTCGACCGCCTGGTCGACGAGGCGCTCGCCGCCGGCCGCATCGCGCAGACCTCGAGCTGGCTGCACCTGCCCGAACACCGCGCGACGCTCTCCGCCGCCGACGGCGACCTGTGGCGGACGCTGTCGCCGCTGCTCGACGCGGCGCCGTTCCAGCCGCCGCGCGTGCGCGACATCGCCAAGGCGACGAACCTCGCCGAGGACACCGTGCGCGCGCTGATGAAGCGCGTCGCGCGCAGCGGCCGGCTCTACCCGGTCGCGCTCGACCACTACTTCAGCGACGATGCGGTCGAACGGCTCGCCGACATCGTCGCCGCGCTCTGTGCCGAGCATGGCGCTGCGCGCGCCGCCGACCTGCGCGACCGCATCGGCGGCGGCCGCAAGGTGGCGATCCACATCCTCGAGTTCTTCGACCGCATCGGCTACACTCGCCGGGTCCGCGACCAGCGGGGCACGAAGGATGAGCACGTGCTGCGCGAGGCTGCCGCACCGCGGCAATGGAAGATGGAATGAGCCGTAATTTTCACGCTTCGGAAGAGATCGTTCCCCGGTGGGACGGCCGGTCTTCAAAACCGGCAGGGGCCGTCAGACGGTCCCTGGTGGGTTCGACTCCCACTCTCTTCCGCCACCCCGACTGACGACCATGGCGCACCAGCCCTTTTCCGGTGCCGTCCCCGACGGCCTGCTCTACGACACGCGCTACGACATGTGGGTGCGCGAGGACGGCGACGCGCTGACGATCGGCATCACTGCCTTCGGCGTCTTCCTCGCCGGCGAGATCATCGCCTTCACCGCCAAGCCGAAAGGCGCCGAGGTCGAGGCCGGGCGCGGGCTGGGCACCGTCGAAAGCGCGAAGACCGTGCTCGCCGTGCACGCGCCCTGCGCGTTCCGGCTCGACGAGATCAACGAGGCGCTCGAGGACAACCCGGCGCCGATCAACGCGACCCCGTACGCCGCCTGGCTGGTGCGCGGCAGCGCGCGCGACTGGGCGCGGGACCGCGCGCGGCTGGTCGATGCCGCGGCCTACCGCGCGCACATCCTCGCGGTCGAGCCGGAGGCGCGCTTCACGTGAGCCGTCTGGCGATCCTGCTGTGGGCGACCGACCTTGACCGCCCCGGCCTGGCGGCGGCGCCCTTCGTCTATGCGGCCGCGGCCGCCGCGCTCGACGCCGAGGTGGAGATCCATTTCGCCGGCCGCTCGGTGCGGCTGCTGGTCGCCGGCGAAGCCGCCCGGCGTGCCACCGCGGCGGCGGGCGGGCGCAGCCTGTACGACTTCATGCAGGACGCGGCGCGGGGCGGCGCCCGCTTCCTTGCCTGCAGCATGGCCTGGCGCGAGTACGTCGCCGCCGGCGAAACGACCATTCCCGAATTCGCCGGGCATGCCGGCGCCACCGCCTTCGTCGCGCGCACGCTCGACCCGGACTGGCGGACGCTGGTGTTCTGATTCTCCGCCGAGCGCGCTACTTCAGCTTCGCCATCGCCTCGTCGAGTTCGCGGCGCAGCGCCTCGGTCGGCTGCCCCTGCGCCTCGGCGACGCGAATCTGGCGCAGGATGTCGGCGATGCGGCTGGGGCTCACCGCCGGCTGCGCCGGCGTCACCTTCACCGTGCCGGGCACCGCCTTACCGCCGTCGGCCGGGACCACCTCGACGCGCTCGCCGCCCTTCGGCTGGGCGCGCTTGGCGGTGATCACCAGCGCCTTCGGCGGCGGCGCCGCCTTGATCACCTTCGGCCCGGCCAGTCCCTGCGGCTTCGGCGGCCCGCGGAACTCGGCGATCGCCGCGTGCAGCTTGCGCCGCAGCTCGACGGTTTCCGCCCCGCTGGCGTTGGCCTCGCGGATCTGGCGCAGCAGCTCCTCGATCTGCGACGGTGCAGCGACCGAGCGCACCGGCTCGCCGAAGCTCTCCTTCGGCGCCTTCACCGCGATCTCGAACTCCTCCGGCGAGGCGATCATCTGGCCGAGCTTGTAGTGCGCGTAGCGCATCGCGAAGCTGAGCGCGGTGTCGCCCCAATCGCTCTTCAGCGCCGTGTCGGCGCCGGATTCGAGCAGCAGCCGCGCGATCTCGTCGCGCCCCTCGCGCGCCGCCATCATCAGCGGCGTCGAACCGTTCGGCGAGCGGGCGTTGACGTCGGCGCCGCGCGCGATCAGCTCGCGCGCGAGCTCCAGATGGCCGTTGAACACCGCGTAGTGCAGCGCCCCCCAGTTCTTGTCGTCGCGGTTGAGCACCGCGCCGTGCTCGAGCAGCCAGCGCACGGCCGCGGCGTGGCCGTTCCAGGCGGCAAGCTGCAGCGCCTGCTCGCCGTTGCGGTTGGCGCGGCGCGGGTTGGCGCCGCGGCCGACGAACAGCTCCATCATCGGGATGTCGCCGTTCCACGCGGCGATCATCAGCCCGGTACCGATGCGGTCGGCCTGATAGTCGGGCGGCATGCCCTCGTCGAGCCACTTCTCGACCTGGCGCCGATCGCCGCGCTCGACGGCGACGCCGAAGGCGACCGGATCGGGCGACGCCGCCTGCGCCGGCGCCAGCGCCAGCCAGAACGCCGCCAGCGCACCGGCCAGGAAACCGCCAATCGTTCTGCTCACTGCCACCCCTCCGGGGCGACTGACGCCCCACTTTCTGCCAAAATGCCCGGCTGATCGCCCGACCGCCAATCCGTCGCGGCGCCTGCCGGCGCCGGAAACCGCCCGACTCCGTGACCACGTCGCCCCGCCGCCTGCTGCTCGCCTTCGCCGCCTCGCTGCTGCTGCACGCCGCGGCGCTCGGCCACGGCGCCTGGCGCGACCTGCTCAGGCCGCCGCCGGCGCGCGTGCTGCAGGCGACGCTGCGACTGCCGCCGGTCGAAGTGCCGCCGGCCGAGCCGCTGCTGAAGAATACGCTCAACGAAGAGCGCGAAGCTCCGCCCGCGCCGCCGCCGGAAACCCCGGCCGCGCAGACGCCGGCCGCCGCGCCGCCGGCGAAGGCCGCCGCCCGGCAGGTACGGGCGGCGCAGAAGAAGCTCGCCGAGCACCTCTACTACCCGCCGGAAGCGATCGCCCGCGGCCTCGAAGGCGAGGCCCGGCTGATCCTGACGCTCGCCGCCGACGGCGGCATCGCCGACGTGCGGCTCGCCGCCTCCAGCGGCCACCGCCTGCTCGACGACGCGGCGGTGAAGGCCGCCTGGGCGATCGGCCGGCTGCCCGGCGTGACGGCGCGCGAGCTGATCCTGCCGGTGATCTTCCGCCTGCAGTGAGCGGCTACTTCCGGCGGAAGACCAGATCCCAGACGCCGTGCCCGAGGCGCAGGCCGCGCTGCTCGAACTTGGTCAGCGGCCGGTACTCGGGGCGCGGCGCGTAACCGTCGGCGGTGTTGGCGAGCGCCGGCTCGCCGGAGAGGACTTCCAGCATCTGCTCGGCGTAGTTCTCCCAGTCGGTCGCGCAGTGGAGGTAGCCGCCGGGCTTCAGCTTCGCGGCCAGCGTCGCCACCAGCGGCGGCTGGAGCAGCCGGCGCTTGTGGTGGCGCGCCTTCGGCCACGGATCGGGGAAGAAGATGTGCACGCCGGACAGCGTGCCGTCGCCGATCATGTCGCGCAGCACCTCGACCGCGTCGTGCTGGCAGACACGCAGGTTGGGAATGCTGCCCTCGGCGATCAGCTTGCACAGGCTGCCGACGCCGGGGGTATGCACCTCCAGCCCGAGGTAGTCGTTCTCCGGGTGGGCGGTCGCGATCGCGGCGGTAGTCTCACCCATGCCGCAGCCGATCTCGAGGATCTTCGGCGCGGCTCGGCCGAAGGCCGCGTCGAGGTCGAGCGGGACCGCCGCGTAGGGGATGCCGATCTTCGGCATCATGTCCTCGTAGTAGCGCTGCTGCGCGTTCGAGACGCGCCCCTGGCGCAGCACGTAGCTGCGGATGTGGCCGGCGCGGCCGGCGGTGTAGACGCCTTCTTCGCTCATCGGCCACTCAGCTCCCGATCAGCCCCGAAGTCGGCGACGACGGGTCGGCCGAGTAGAGCTTGCGCGGCATGCGGCCGGCGAGGAAGGCCTCGCGGCCGGCCTCGACTGCCTTCCTCATCGCCGAGGCCATCAGCACCGGATTCTTCGCGTGCGCAATGGCGGTATTCATCAGCACGCCGTCGCAGCCGAGTTCCATCGCGATCGCCGCATCCGACGCGGTGCCGACGCCGGCATCGACCAGCACCGGCACCTTCGCGTTGTCGATGATCAGGCGCAGGTTCCACGGATTCAGGATGCCCATGCCGGAGCCGATCAGCGACGCCAGCGGCATGATCGCGACGCAGCCGATCTCTTCGAGCATCTTCGCCTGGATCGGGTCGTCGGCGCAGTAGACCATCACCTGGAAGCCGTCCTTGACCAGCGTCTCGGCTGCCTTCAGCGTCTCCGGCATGTTCGGGAACAGCGTCGTCGGGTCGCCGAGGACCTCCAGCTTGACCAGTGAATGGCCGTCGAGCAGCTCGCGCGCCAGGCGCAGCGTGCGCACCGCGTCCTCCGCCGTATAGCAGCCGGCGGTGTTCGGCAGGATCGTGTATGTCGACGGCGGGATCGCATCGAGCAGGTTCGGCTGGCCCGGGTCCTGGCCGATGTTGGTGCGGCGGATGGCGACGGTGACGATCTCGGCGCCGGAGGCGGCGATCGCCTCCTTGGTTTCGGCGAAATCCTTGTACTTGCCGGTGCCGACGAGCAGCCGCGAGGCGTAGGACTTGCCGGCGATGACGAGCTGGTCCATGTAAGTAAGCACTCCTTGACGGGTCAGCCGCCGCCGACCGCGACGACGATCTCGAACCGGTCGCCGTCGGCGACCGGCGTCTCGCCGTGCCGACTCTTCGGCACGATCTCGCCGTTCATTTCGATGGCGATCCGCTTGCCGGTCAGCGCCAGCGCGTCGAGCAGCGCGGCGACGGTAGCCGGCGTCGGCAGGTTGAATTCGCGGCTTTCGCCGTTGATCGTCAGTTTCATCGGGCAACAACGGGGGGAAAGCAGGATTTTAGCACGCGCGCCAGCCCGGCCACGGCGGCGCCAGACGCGCTCGCCGACGCCCAATCCCGCGCGGCGCGCGCTGTTTGCTGCACTGCAACTTGACGACTGCCGCTCCCTCGCCGAGAATCATTCAAACGTTCGTTTCATTGCTTCCGACATCGACGGCGTGCAGGCCGCCGGAAGCCTCCATCCACCCGACTGATCAACAAGGGGAACAGCCATGGGACAGTACCAACCGCCGCTGCGCGACATGCACTTCGTGCTGCACGAATTGCTCGACGTCGAAAGCCAGCTCGCCGAGATGCCGGCGCACGCCGAGACCAACCGCGAGCTGATCGACCAGATCCTCGAGGAGGGCGGCAAGTTCTGCGCCGAGGTGATCTTCCCGCTGAACCAGGTCGGCGACCGCGAGGGCTGCACGTGGGACAAGGGCACGGTGACCACCCCGAGCGGCTTCAAGGAGGCCTACGCACAGTACCGCGAGGCCGGCTGGCCGGCGCTGACCTGCGACCCCGAGTTCGGCGGCCAGGGCCTGCCGCAGGTGGTGAACAACGCGCTGTACGAGATGATGAACTCGTCGAACCAGGCGTGGACGATGTACCCCGGCCTGTCGCACGGCGCCTACGAGTGCATCCACGCGCACGGCTCGGCCGAGCTGAAGCGCGCCTACCTGCCGAAGCTGGTCTCCGGCGAATGGACCGGCACCATGTGCCTGACCGAGCCGCACTGCGGCACCGACCTCGGCATCCTGCGCACCAAGGCCGAGCCGCACGCCGACGGCAGCTATGCGATCAGCGGCACCAAGATCTTCATCTCCTCCGGCGAACACGACCTGGCCGAGAACATCGTGCACCTGGTGCTCGCCCGGCTGCCCGACGCGCCGGCCGGCACCAAGGGCATCAGCCTGTTCGCCGTGCCGAAGTTCGTGCCGAACGCCGACGGTTCGCTCGGCGCGAGGAACGGCGCCGCCTGCGGCTCGATCGAACACAAGATGGGCATCCACGGCAATTCGACCTGCGTGATGAACTTCGACGGCGCTCAAGGCTGGCTGCTCGGCCAGCCGCACAAGGGGCTGCAGGCGATGTTCGTGATGATGAACGCGGCCCGCCTGGGGGTCGGCATGCAGGGCCTCGGCCTCACCGAAGTGGCCTACCAGAACTCGCTGGCCTACGCCCGCGAGCGCCTGCAGAGCCGCGCGCTGACCGGGCCGAAGGCGAAGGACAAGGCGGCCGACCCGATCATCGTGCACCCCGACGTGCGGCGCATGCTGCTGACGCAGAAGGCCTACGCCGAAGCCGGCCGCGCCTTCTCCTACTTCGTCGCGCTCGAGCTCGACCGCGCGCTCGCCCACCCCGACGCGAAGGCCCGCGAGGAGGCCGACGACGTCGTCGCGCTGCTGATCCCGATCATCAAGGCCTTCCTCACCGACAACGCCTTCGAGTGCACCAACCTCGGCCTGCAGGTCTTCGGCGGCCACGGCTTCATCAGCGAATGGGGCATGGAGCAGTACGTCCGCGACGCGCGCATCAACCAGATCTACGAAGGCACCAACACCATCCAGTCGCTCGACCTGCTGGCGCGCAAGGTGCTCGCCGACCAGGGTGCGAAGCTGAAGAAGTTCGGCCGCCGCGTCGAGGCCTTCGTCATCGAGAACAAGGACGACGCGCAGATGGCCGAGTTCGTCGCGCCGCTCGCCGACGTCGCCGAGAAGCTGCAGAAGCTGACCATGGAAATCGGCATGAACGCGATGAAGAACCCCGACGACGTCGGCGCCGCCGCCGTGCCCTACATGAAAGTCGCCGGCCACCTGGTGTTCGCGTACTTCTGGGCGCGCATGGCGAAGATCGCGCTGGCGAAGCAGGATTCGGGCGATGCCTTCTACAAGGCCAAGCTCGCCACCGCCCGTTTCTATTTCGCCAAGCTGCTGCCGGAGACGGCGACGGCGATCCGCCAGGCCCGCGCCGGCGCCGCGCCGCTGATGGCACTGGACGAAGAGTTGTTCTGATCGGTTGCGAGATCAGTCTTGCGGGGCGCCTCGGAAGGGGTGCCCCGTTTTTTTGTCACGCCGCGGTGCGCCCGCGACGGCAGCGTCGCGCCCACGAAACTACTGTGAACACGCCCTAGTTGCAGCTCGCCGCGACCGCCCCCGGCGCCGACAGGATGCCTTCGCGGACGCCGTCGAAACTGTAGCTGCCGGCGGGCGAATCGAGCGGCGCCTCGCTCGGCCGGCTGGCGCCGCGCGCGATCCGGGTCCGGCGGCAGTCCGGCGTCTGCGAGCCGTCTTGCCCGACCAGCTGGGCAACGACGCCGGCGACATGCGGCGCCGCCATGCTCGTGCCCGACATGCGCGTGGTGCCGCCGCCAAGCGCCAGCGACAGGATACCGGTCGAGCCGATCATGCAGCCATTGTTGATGTCCTCGCGCGCGTTGCCCGGCGCCGAAACGACGATGCCGGCGCCGTCGGTCGTGAACACCGAGGCGGTGTCGGCACGGATCAGGCCCGAGTAGCGATTGCAGGAATTGTTGCCGTCGCTCGCCGTGCTGCTCGCGACGGGGAGCGCTTCCGGATAGGCCGCGGGAATCTGCTGCGACACGTCGAGCGACGCATCGTTGCCGGCGGCAGCGACGATGCTGACACCCTGCGCCAGCAGCTTCTTGACCACCGCGTGCATGGGCGGATTGTCGCCGACGCTGCCGCGCCGGCCGAAGCTGGCATTGACGACGCCGATGCGCAGAGGCCGGCTGGCCGACTCGCCGCCGTTCTGTTCCCAGACCCAGTCGAAACCGGCCATGACCGTCGAATCGCTGCCGCTGCCATTGGCGTCGAGGATGCGAACGCAGTAGAGCGTGGCGTCCGGCGCAACGCCGACGACGCCGGTGCCGTTGCCGCGACGCGCGGCAACGATGCCGCCGACGTGGGTCCCGTGGCCATGCTGGTCCTGGCAGTTTCCGCCGAAGGCGTCGAAATACCGGCTGGCGGTGGTACCCAGGCTGAGGTCGACGTGCGCGAAATCGAGCCCCGTGTCGGTGATCGCGACGCCGACGCCACTGCCCGTCGCGCCGGTGTCGAGGGCACCGATCCGGGCCACCCCCTCAGGCACGACTTCCGCCGTGCTGCCGCCCCCGCCGCCGCGCGGCTTGCGGGCCGCCGGTTCGATCAGGTCGATGTGGCGATCGGGGAAGACCTGCAGGCTGGAACTCGCCAGCGCCCGCGCGACGGCCGCGTTCGGCACCGTCGCCGCGACGGCGGGGACCGCTGCGAACTCATGGCGCACCTGCGCCCCCAGCGCACGCACAATGCCGCCGGCGACTCGCGATGAAACCCCGTCGCCGCGCGATGAAACGATGGCCCCACAGGGATAGGCCTCGGCTCGGAGTTCGCAGGGCGGCAGGCGGTTGCCGCCAAGGTTCACCGACCTGACCTGGGCCGCCGCCGGCAAGGCCAGAAAAGTAGCAAGGAGCAGCCCGCCAACGGCTGCTGCACGGTTCATGCCATTCGTTCGATTCATCGCACACCCCGCTGCAAAGCGTTTCCTGTCGCGGACGGGGCGACACGCTGCCGGCGTCCGACCGATGCCGCCCGGGCGGCAGGCAGGCCAGGCGGCGTATTCTTTATTTCTAGGCGATCGCGGACGATGGCGAAAGTTCACAGCGACGACCGGCGGCCCGCCGGTCAGGACAAGCGGAAGCGGCGTGCGGCCAGCAGCGCTGCCGTCTGCAGCGCCTGCAGGCGCGCCGGCGACGGCGCCAGCTCCTCGTCGAGAATCTCCGCGACCCGCCCGATCGCCGCTTCGGCGGCGGCGGCGTCGATGAACAGCGCGCGCGTCCGCCGCGCCAGCACGTCCTCGATCGTGCGCGCCCCTTCGCAGCGGAACGCGAAGCGGACCATCGCCTCGTCATACGGCAATGCCGGATGCAGCGCACTGCCGGCGCCGGGCAGCGCCGCGACGGCGGCGGCGTCGCTGCCGTAAACGCTGCCGCCGCCGTCGGCGCAAGCGTGCAGGCACAGCCCGCGCGTCTCGCAGACGCCCGCCGGCAGGCCGGCGACGGCCGCCGCGCGGTCGACGACCTGCTCGGCCATCCAGCGGTAGGTGGTCCATTTGCCGCCGGTGACGGTGAGCAGCCCGCTGTCGCCGACGACGATCGCGTGCTCGCGCGACAGCGCCGCCGGCGAAACCTTGCCGCCGGGGCTGCCGGCGGCCGGCGCCAGCAGCGGCCGCAGCCCGGCGAAGACGCTGCGCACGTCGCTGCGCCGCGGCGGCCGCGCCAGCACGCCGGCGGCGGTGCGCAGCACGAAGTCGACCTCGCCGGCGAGCGGCAGCGGCTCGTCCGGCAGGTCGTCGCGCGCGGTGTCGGTGGTGCCGAGCAGCACCTTGCCCAGCCACGGGATGGCGAACATGACGCGGCCGTCCTCGGTTTCCGGCACCAGCAGCGCGCTGGCGCCGGGCAGAAAATCGGCGTCGACGACGAGGTGGATGCCCTGGCTCGGCGTCAAGAGCGGCGCGGTGCCGGCGTCGTCGAGGCGGCGCACGGCGTCGGCATAGACGCCGGTGGCGTTGATCACGGCGCGCGCGCGCACGGCGAATTCCTCGCCGCTCTCGGCGTCGCGCAGCACGCCGCCGCAGACGCGGCCGCCGGCCTTGAGCAGGCCGATCAGCGCGCAGTAGTTGAGGCAGGTGGCGCCGCGGTCGCGCGCGCTGCGCATCAGCGTCACCGCCAGCCGGGCGTCGTCGAACTGCGCGTCCCAGTAGCGGACGCCGCCGACGACGCCGTCGCCGCGCAGCCCGGGCAGCGCGGCCAACGTCTGCCGGCGGTCGAGCAGTTCCGAGGCAGCGATGCCGCGGGCGCCGGCGAGCAGGTCGTAGAGCTTGAGCCCGGCGCCGTAGCGCAGGCGCTCGCCGAGGCCGCGCAGCGGGATGACGAAGGGCAGCGGCCGCACCAGCGGCGCGGCATTGGCCAGCAGCCGGGCGCGCTCGGCCAGCGCATGGCGCACCAGCGCCAGGTCGCCCTGGCGCAGGTAACGGACGCCGCCGTGGATCAGCTTGGTGCTGCGCGACGAAGTGCCGCCGGCGTAGTCGCCGCGCTCGACGAGCAGCGTGCGGTAGCCGCGCGCCGCGGCGTCGACGGCGCAGCCTAGACCGGTGGCGCCGCCGCCGACGACCAGCACGTCCCACTCCGGCCCGTTGCGCAGCCGGTCAAGGTCGGCGGCACGCTCGCCGGGCGCCGCCATCAGTCGGCCTCGGCCCAGGCCAGGCTGCGCGCCACCGCGCGGCGCCAGCCGGCAAGCAGCGCCGCGCGGCGGTCGGCCGCCAGCGCCGGTTCGAAGCGGCGCGCGACGCGCCAGTGCGCGTCGAGCTCGGCCTCGTCCTGCCAGAAGCCGACCGCCAGCCCGGCGAGGAAGGCGGCGCCGAGGGCGGTGGTTTCGGTGACCTGCGGCCGCAGCACCGGCACGCCGAGCAGGTCGGCCTGGAACTGCAGCAGCAGGTCGTTGGCGGCGGCGCCGCCGTCGACGCGCAGTTCGGCGAGCGGCTGCCCGGCGTCCTCGGCCATCGCCTGCAGCAGCTCGGCGCTCTGGTAGGCGATCGCCTCCAGCGCGGCACGGGCGAGGTGCGCGCGCGTGCTGCCGCGGGAGAGGCCGAGCAGCGCGCCGCGCGCGTGCGGGTCCCAGTACGGCGCGCCGAGCCCGGCGTGCGCCGGCACCAGGTAGACGCCGCCGCTGTCCGGCACGCTCGCGGCGAGTGCCTCGACCTCGTCCGCGGCGTTGATCAGGCCGAGCCCGTCGCGCAGCCACTGGACGACGGCGCCGCCCATGAAGACGCTGCCTTCGAGCAGGTAGGTGGTGTCGCCGCCGCGCCGCCAGCCGATCGTGCTCAGCAGGCGCCGGCGCGATTCGATCGGCCGCGCGCCGGTGTTGAGCAGCAGGAAGCAGCCGGTGCCGTAGGTGTTCTTGGCCATCCCCGGCCGCCGGCAGGCCTGGCCGAAGGTCGCCGCCTGCTGGTCGCCGGCGGGCGCGGCGAGCGGGATCTCGTCGCCCAGCCAGTGCGCGCCGATGCGGCCGACCACGGTGCTGCTGTCGGCCACCTGCGGCAGCAGCGCGGCGGGAAGGTCGAGCAGCGCCAGCAGCTCCTCGTCCCAGCAGCGGCGGTGGATGTCGAAGAGCAGCGTGCGCGCGGCGTTGGAGACGTCGGTGACGTGCGCGCGGCCGTCGGTGAATTTCCAGGCCAGCCAGCTATCGACGGTGCCGAAGGCCAGTTCGCCGCGCTCGGCGCGGGCGCGCGCGCCGGGCACGTGGTCGAGCAGCCACTTGAGCTTGGTCGCGGAGAAGTAGGGGTCGAGCAGCAGGCCGGTGCGGCGGGCGAACAGCTCGCCGTGGCCGGCCGCCGCCAGCGCCTCGCAGAGGCCGGCGGTGCGCCGGTCCTGCCAGACGATCGCCGGCGCCAGCGCGGCGCCGCTGGCGCGATCCCAGAGCAATGTCGTCTCGCGCTGGTTGGCGATGCCGACGGCGGCTATGCGGGAAGCCGGCACGCCGCTGTCGCGCAGCACCGCGCGGGCGACCGCGAGCTGGCTCCGCCAGATCTCCTCGGGGTCGTGCTCGACCCACCCCGGCCGCGGATACGACTGCGCGAATTCCTGCCGCGCCGCGGCGCAGGGGCGGCCGCCGCGGTCGAAGAGGAGGGCGCGGGAGCTGGTCGTGCCCTGGTCAAGGGCGAGGACGTAATCGCGACGAGCGGCCGTGCTGGCAGGCATGACGAACCCCGGAACGAGGATGACACCGGCAGTATAGCGAGCGGACCGGGCGCCGCGCTCTGCTAGAATCGGATGTCTTAGAACACCGTGGCCACGCGCGGACCCCGCGCCGGGTGGCCAACGCCATGGACATAGTCTTACTGCTCGTACTCATCCTCATCAACGCCGCCTTCGCGATGTCGGAAATGGCGGTCGTCTCCTCGCGCAAGTCGAGGCTGCAGAGCCTCGCCGAGGACGGCAGCATCGGCGCCGACGCGGCGCTGTCGCTGCACCAGAACCCCTCGAACTTCCTGTCGACGATCCAGGTCGGCATCACCAGCGTCGGCATCCTCAGCGGCGCCATCGGCGAGGCCGTGCTCGCCGACCCGCTGACCGTGTGGATCGCCGCGATCCCGCCGCTCGAGACCTACGCGCGCGGCATCGCGCTGACGATCACCGTCGTCGGCCTGACCTACTTCTCGGTGGTGATCGGTGAGCTGGTGCCGAAGCAGCTGGCGCTGCTGGCGCCGGAAGGCATCGCCTCGCTGATCGCGCGACCGATGATGCTGCTCTCCAGCCTCACCCATCCGCTGGTGATCCTGCTGTCGACCTCGTCGTCGCTGGTGCTGCGCCTGTTCGGCGCCCGCCGCAAGGAGGAGCCGCCGGTCACCGACGACGAGATCAAGGTGCTGATGGAGCAGGGCGCCGAAGCCGGCGTCTTCCATGAGAGCGAGCAGGCGATCGTTTCCAACGTGCTGCGCCTCGACGAGCAGCGCATCGCCGCGATCATGACGCCGCGCCGCGACATGTGCGTCGTCGACCTCGACGACGGCGAAGAGGCGGTGCGCCAGCAGATCATCGACAGCGAATTCTCGCGGCTGGTGATCTGCCGCGACGGCCTCGACCACATCCTCGGCGTGCTGCAGAAGGGCGACCTCTTGAAGAAGGCGCTGCCCGGCCTGCCGCTCGGCATCGCCGACGTCGAGGCGGTGCTCCATCCGCCGCTGTACGTGCCGGAGGCGGTGTCGACGACGCAGCTGCTGGAAAACTTCCGTCGCGCGCGGCTGCAGTTCGCGCTGATCGTCGACGAGTACGGCGAGGTGCAGGGGCTGGTGACGCTGACCGACGTGCTGTCGTCGATCGTCGGCGAGCTGGTCGAGCCGGAGGCGCCGGAGGACCGCGACATCATCCGCCGCGAGGACGGCTCCTGGCTGGCCGACGGCGACGTCGGCATCGAGCGCCTGAAGGCCGAGCTCGACATCGGCGACGACCTGCCCGGCGAGGAGGAGAACAGCTTCCACACGCTGGGCGGCTTCGTCATGCACATGCTCGGTCGCATCCCGGTGCCGGCCGACCACTTCGTCGCGGTCGGCTGCCGCTTCGAGGTGATGGACATGGACCGCAACCGCGTCGACAAGGTCCTGATCAATGCCGTGCCCGAAAGCGGCGACGCGGCCGGCTGACAGCACCGTTCAGGGCGAGGACTCCCGTCCGCGCGCCCGCTCGAGCAGCCACGGCCACTCCTCGGCCCAGCAGCAGTCGTGGCCGAAATCGGCAACGTAGATCAGCTCACCGCCACGCCGGCCGACGTAGCTCGCGGTGAACGCCGGCGGCACGACCTCGTCCTCGCCGCCGACGAAATGCGTCGCCCGCAGCGTGCGCGGCAGCGCCGGCTGTTCGGCCGGATCGCTCGCCGCGGGTAGCGGCCCCAGGCGGTTGAGCGCCGCCCAGTCGGCGAGCGCCAGCGGCGCGGCGACGGTGATCAGTTCGACGACGTCCTGCCGCCGGCCGGCGAGCAGCGTGGCGACGGTGCCGCCCCCGCCGTAGCCGACCAGGCTGACCCGGCGGGCGCCGCTGCGCCGCTTCAACTCGTCGACCGCCGCCAGCATCGAAGCGATGACCTCCTCCTCGAAGCGCCTTTCCACCCAGTGCTGGCTGTCGCACGACGGCAGCGCCGCATCGGCAAGGTATTGGCACGGCCGCGCCAGGTAGGCAACCAGCGGCGACTCGTCCTGGTGCGCCATGCGCAGCGCGTGCGGCGTCCGCGGCGTCGGCTCGATCGGGCGGTAGGGCGACGGCCGGCGATTGCCATCGCCTTCGATGTAGATCACCAGCAGGGAATCGGCACGCCGCTGGCGGAGCAGCGAGAAGAGGCGGAACGGCCGCGTCTCGAGGGTCGCCGCCTGGTAGCCGCGCGGCGTCGCCCAGGATTCGATCTCGGCCTGCGTCGCGCCGCTCTTCGGCATGATGCCGGCGCAGCCGGCGAGCAGCAGCGCTGCGGCAATCGCCAGCGCTGCGGGCGGCAAGATCCGTCGGCGCATGTCCGCCTCGCGGCGCCTAGGCGCGCCGGGCCGCCGCCGGCGGCACCTGCGGCGCGGATGAATGGCATGCGAGCATCTTTCCCCCCTGCGGACGGCAACGCGGCACGCCCGAACGACGACGCGGGCGCGGGTCCGCCGCCGATTCTGCAGCAGGCGCCGGCAAACGGCAATTCGACGCAGCGGGGAAGGGGGAAGCGGTGGAGCGGGCGATGGGAACAGCACCCGGTCGCTAACTCGCTTATTACGAACGTCTTTTCCGATCCAAGCGTCACGGAATGGACTCGATTGTGGACTCAAGTCTTCGGCCTGGTCAACGCAGGCCGTTGCGGGTGATCCAAAGCGAGCCAAGCACATCCACCAACAGCCAGAGCATCGGATTTCATTCCGAAGTCTATCTGTCTACTGGCACACCGCGCCACAGGTCGCAACGGACAGGTGAGCTGCGTCCTCAAAGGACTGGCTCATCATCGACCGGCGCGGCCTCGTCTTTCACCCGCTCGATGAACCGCTTCATGGGCTCCGAGGGTTCGCCCTGGCGGCGCAGCAGGTAGGTGGAGAGCGTCGGTGGAATGCCGGCCAGGGGACGAATGGAGATGTCCGGGCGCTGTAGCGTCTGCACTTGCGAGGCGATGGCGAAGCCGATGCCGTAGCCGGCGCCGACCAGGGTCAGCATCACGCCCAGGCTGGTCACTTCATCGACCAGCTTGAGCGGCGTGCTCGCGTCCTGCAGCATCGTTTGAATCTGATGGCGGCAGCCCGATCCCGATTCGGGATGGCACAGAACCAGCGGGAATTTCAAGGCTTCGGCCAGTGGCACCTGCACGTGTGCCAGCAAGGGATGGCGTGCGGGCACGATCACCGACAGCGGATCGGTCCACACCGGCTCGGCGACGAGGCCATCATGCACCGCGTTTGACAACGCAAAGCCGATGTCCAGCAGATCGTTGTGCAGCATCTTGATCTGCTGCGCGAACGGCAGCTCGAAGACGCGAATCTCCAGCTCGGGCTCATCCTCGCGGCTGCGTGCCAGCAAGGTGGCAATGCGGGGCTGCGCCAGGCTGTCGCAGATGGCGATGCGCAGACTGCCCTGGTAGCCCTGTGCCGCCGCCTTGGCGCTCTTGACTGCCTGCTCCACGGTAGCCTGCACGCGCCGGCATTCGCCGAGGAACACTTGGCCGGCCCAGGTCAGCCGCGTCAGACGTGTGCTGCGGTCGAACAACTGTACGCCAAGCTGGTTTTCCAGGTCGCGCATCGCACGCGACACAGCCGATTGCTCGATGCCCAGACGCTCGGCTGCACGGGCCAGATGCAGTTCTTCCGCAACCGCGACGAAGTAACGCAGCAATCTGAAATCCAAGGCCGCCTCCTGCCTGTCTTGTTCTGGTTCGGCCGCTCCGGCGCCAGCACCTCCATCCACATCCCGTCAGCACCTCGTTTGTCGTTTTCAGAAGGCAAATGCACGGAAGTTGCGGAGTGGACTTCACGGGACCAGTTGGAGCCGGGGTAAGGGGGGGTGTGACGGGCGTCGAGGGTTGGAATCACATTGTCTCGTTCGGACTGTTCCGGACGTGGCGATTCGTGTGCCGGGCTCGAGGCCCCTCCAGGATGGCGACGATGTCCTGCCGCCCCAAAGTCTGCGCGAGCCAGAGTTCGTCATGTCCCTCCGCATCGAGCTGGTTCCGCTTCGCACCGCCGACGAGGAGATGCCGGACCACCGACGTGTGGCCCTTGTAGACGGCCCAAAACAAGGGCCACTCCCCGTCCTCGTTTCGCGCGTCGGGACTGGCGCCGCGGCCGATCAGGAACGACACGATGTCGGCATGACCGTTGAAGGCGGCCCAGAAGAAGGGGGTCCATCCCCGACGATCGGGCAGGTCGACCGATGCACCACCTGCCAGTAGGCAGTCGACGACCGCCCATTGGCGATGATATGCCGCCAGGAAGATCAGGCTGCACCCCTCGACGTCCTGCCAGTTGGCGGGCAATCCGTCAGCCAGCCACCTCCGCACTTCCGCGACGTCGCCTTCTCGAACGGCGTCGAGCAGTGCAGGGACGACTCGGTCGCGCCAGGCTTCGTGATGGATGTCGTCATGCATCGTATCGGCCCTGACGAGACGAACCAAGGCTCCCCGGCCGTTGATCCATCGCAACGCCCGCCTGCGCCCTTCGAGACAAGCGCATCAATTGAATTCCATCCGGTCGAATGTTCATGAGTTGCGCTTCGGGATCGGTGCGTTGCAGTCCTTGAAGTTCACATACACTTTGTCACCGACCTGCAATTGCGCATCTGCAGGCAACTTTGCGGCGCGCGCGTACGGGTGGCCATTGCGCAGAAACGCAACCATCACGTACGGCGTGTCGCCTTCCGCGTCGGACGCCTCGGCCCTGCAGTCATAGAACGAAGGCCGCTTCAAGCTAGTCGCCAGCCCGATTTCGACAACAGTTCCTTTGCGCCACCCGTCCGCCTCGGAGTATTTCCCTTCCAGCACGGTGGGGCTCGCACATCCAGCCAGTCCACCGAGGGCCACGACGACCATTCCTGCAGCAAGAGTTTTCATTGAGTCACCTTTAGATCGCATGGGATGGCCACCCGCAGCGACGTGCTGCGGGCAGCCGGACGGCGTCACTTCAGCGTGAAGCGCGCGGTGGTGGAGGGTTTGCCCGGCAGCGTGACGACGGCCACCAGCTTGGTGCCGGCGCCCACCTTGAAGCTCCCCTTGGACTCCAACCGGTCGCCGGCAGGCTTGAGTTCGACTTCCTGCTTTTCGGTGCCGGTCAGGAGCGTGAGCTTCGCGCTGCCGTTGGCCACATCGACCGGCTTGCCGTGATCGCGCAGGTGCAGTTGGATGACGTCAGGCTTGGCGACGAGCTCGAGGTCGATATCCTTGACCTCGACCACCAGACCACCGTGCAGGGATTCATGTCCGTGGGCATGATCGTGCTTGTCCGCCGCGAAGGCAGGACCGACGGCCACCAGGGCAGCCAGGGCGATGAGCTTCGAGAGTTTCATGTTTTCTCCTTTCAGGATTCGATTGTGTAAGCGCATCAGCGTTAGAACGCTTCGGCATTGCGGTCATTGAGCAGGCGTTCGACGTCGCGGCGACCGAAGAGCCAGAACATCGCCGGGGTGAGGAAGGTGTCGAGCAGCGTCGAGCTGATGAGCCCCGAGAAGATCACCACGGCGACCGGATGCAGGATCTCGGTGCCCGGGCGTTCGGCCTCGAACAGCAGCGGCGCCAGCGCGAAGGCGGTCACCAGGGCGGTCATCAGCACCGGGGAGAGACGTTCCAGCGAGCCGCGCAGGATCATTGCGTGATCGAAACCTTCGCCTTCGATGCGCATCAGGTTGATGTAGTGGCTGACCTTCAGGATGCCGTTACGCACCGAGATGCCCGCGAGCGTGATGAAGCCGATCAGCGCCGCAACCGACAAAGGCTGGCCGGAGATCCACAGGCCAATCACTGCACCGACCAGCGCGAGCGGAATGTTGGACATGATCAACGCCGAGAGCCGTACCGACTTGTAGCGGCTGTAGAGCACGACAAACATCAGCACGAGCGACACGATCGAGAGCAGTCCGACGAGGCGCGAGGCTTCCTCCTGCGCCTGGAACTGCCCGCCGAGCGTGATGAAGTAGCCCTCGGGTAGCTTCATATCGGCTACCGAGGTGCGGATGTCCTCGACGATCTCCGACAGCGGGCGCTGCTGCGCATTGGCCGACAGCACGATGCGGCGCTTGCCATCGTCGCGGCTGACCTGGTTCGGCCCGTCGCCGTCCTCGATGGACGCGAGTTTCGACAGCGGGACATGCCCGGTCGGGGTTTCGATGAGAATCTGCGCGAGCCCCTCGACCGACCGCGCCGACTCGGGCAGGCGCACGACCAGCGCGAAACGCCGTCCGCCTTCGACGATCTGGGTGACTTTCTCGCCTTCGACGAGGTTCTGCAGCGCGGCGAGGATCTGCGGTGCCGGCACGCCGTAACGCGCCGCCGCCGCGTAGTCGATGCGGACCTTGATCTGCGGCGCGAGCACCTGCTTCTCGATCTCGAGGTCCGCGAGTCCGGGGATCCCGGCGAGCCGAGCCCGCAATGCATCGGCCTGACCCCGCAGCGTGTCGAGATCCTCGCCGAAGATCTTGATCGCGATCTGCGAGCGCACGCCCGAGAGCATGTGATCGATGCGGTGCGAGATCGGCTGACCGATCGCGATCGCAGCTGGCAGGTTCACGAGCCGCGCGCGGATGTCGGCGGCGATTTCCCCCATCGAGCGGGTGAGTTCAGATGCCGCTTTGAGCCCGACATCGAGCTCGCTGACATGCACGCCTTCGGCATGTTCATCGAGTTCCGCACGTCCGCTGCGGCGTCCGACGTGTGTGACTTCAGGCACTTGTTTCACCAGCACCTCGGCCTGCTGCGCGAGCGCCGTCGACTCGGCGAGCGTCACCCCCGGGTTGAGCCGCATGCCAATCAGCAGGGTGCCTTCATTGAAGGGCGGCAGAAAGGTCGTCGGGAAGAACGGCACGGCCACCGCGGCGATCACGACAGCCATGGCTCCCGCGGTCACGGCCGCCTTGGGGCGATCGAGGACCGCCTGCAAGCCACTGCGATAGCGCGCCTTGAGCCAGGCAAGCACGCGCGTGTCGCCGTGTTCGAGCGACTTCATGCGGGGCAGCAGATAGAAGGACAGGACCGGGGTCACCGTCACCGACACGACCAGCGACGCCAGCGTCGAGACGATAAACGCGATACCGAGCGGCACGAAGAGCCGCCCCTCCATACCTGGTAACGCGAACAACGGCAGAAACACCAGCACGATGATGATCGTCGCGTAGAGGATGGCCGAGCGGACTTCCATCGTCGCGTGCGCGACGAGTTCGATAGGGTGGAGCCGGTGATGGGGATGCTTGACCCGCTCTTCCTTGAGCCGGCGCAGCACGTTCTCGACGCCGACAACGGCGTCGTCGACCAGACCACCGATCGCGATGGCGAGGCCTCCCAGCGTCATCGTGTTGATGGACAGGCCGAAATACTTGAATACCAGCGCCGTCATGAAGATCGACACCGGGATCGCAGTGAGTGCAATCACCGTCGGCCGCAGCGTGCCAAGGAAGAAGAACAGGATCGCCGCGACAAACACCGACGCACCGATCAGCTTGCCCTGCAGCGTGCCGATCGACGCCTCGATGAAGCTCGCCTGACGGAAAGTCACCGCCGGCGCATCCATGCCAGTCGGCAACGATTTCTTCATTTCGTCGAGCGCGGCCTCGATCGAGCGGGTGAGGTGAATGGTGTCCGCGGTCGGCTGCTTCTGGATGCCGAGAATGACCGCCGGTTTGCCCTCGAAACCCGCATCGCCACGTCGCAGCGCCGGGGCAAAGGTCACGGCCGCGATCTGGCGCATTAGGATCGGCTGACCGTCGCGTGCGGTAATCGCGAGATTCTTCAGATCCTCCAGGTTCGAGGTGCGTCCGAGGTTGCGGATCAGGTATTCGCGCCCGGTGAGTTCGAGGAAACCACCTGAAGTGTTCGACGAGAAGCCGCGGATCGCTGCTTCCATCTGCTCCAGCGAGATGCCGAGTTCCGCCATGCGCCGCGTATCCGGCTGCACCTGGAACTGCCGCACTTCACCGCCGATCGGGATGACCTGAGCGATGCCGGGGATTGCCATGAGACGCGGACGCAGCACCCAGTCGGCGTATTCGCGCACCTGCATCGGCGAGATTTTCGCGGTGTCGATCGGGATCGCGATCTGCATGATTTCGCCCATCACGGAGCTGATCGGCCCCATGCGCGGAATCGCGTCCTCAGGCAGTCCTTCCTCCATCGCGGACAGGCGCTCCGACACCATCTGCCGGGCCCGAAAAATCTCGGTGCTCCAGTCGAAGGTGACGTAGATGAAGGACAGCCCTGCACTCGAAATGGAGCGCACCGACTCCACGCCGGGCAGGCCGTTCATCGTCGTTTCGAGCGGGAAGGTGATGAGCTGTTCGACTTCCTCCGCCGCCATGCCGCCGGATTCGGTCATGATTGTGACCGTCGGCTTGTTGAGGTCCGGGAACACGTCCACGGGCGTGCGTGTGAGCGTGAATGCGCCGTAAGCCATCAACACCAGGCTGGCGATGATCACCAGCAGCCGGTTTCCGAGACTATTGTCGAGTAGCCACTTGAACATCGGTCGGGCTCCCCGTCAGCGGATCTGGTTGATGAGGGTGGCCGCGTTTGTGGCGACGCGCTCCCCGGCCGCGAGGCCCGACGTCACCGCCACATTTGCCCCGTCGAGCGGCGCGGTCGTGACGGTGCGGGGCTCGAAGCGCTCCGGCGCGGTCTTGACCCACACGATGGTCTGGTTCGCCGGGTTCTTCAGCACCGATCCTGCGGGCACACTGACGCCCTGCAGCGTGCTGCGCGTCTGCACGAACACCTCGACCGGTTGCCCGACGGCGAAGCGCGCCAGCGAATCGCCCGCGGCACCGAAAGCGAGCGGCAGCGCCTGCTCGCGCAGACTGCGCGCCGCGCCAAGGAAATCGAGCTTCACGCGTTGCTCGCCCACCGCAACGCTCGCGCCGGCGACATCGACGGCAGTGTCGGCATCGTAGGCCAGCGCCTCGACGCGCAGGCGCTTCGGATCGACGATCTCGAACACCAGTTCGCGGGCATCGACGACTTGCCCGGCGACCGCGTTGCTCGATGCGATGACGCCCGCGACGGGTGCCATGAGCGCATCGCGATTGCTGAGCCCCGCACCCACCGCCGTCGCGCGGGCCGCGAGACTCGCGAGTTCGCTCTCGGCCGCCTCGATTTCCTTGCGCGGAATCGTGTCGGCGAGCTCCTTCAGCCGCGCCACGCGCTTTTCCGCGAGCACTTTGGCGGCCCGCAATTCGGCTAGTTGGGCCATCTGGTTCGAGCGCTCAATCTGCCCCGCCGATGGCACGACGTACGCGAGCACCTCGCCTTTTTTCACCGTCTGCCCGATCCCGGGCAAGCCACGCGGCCCGGCTTCGAGGCGGCCGGCGACCGCCGCCTGCACCTTTCCGCCCGCGTTGGGGTCCATGACGACTTTGCCGGCGAGCGCCACCGTGCGCGGCAGCTCGCCCGCTTCCGTGACCAGCGTGCGCACGCCGATCTGGCGTTGTGCCGGCTTGGGCAGAAATACGCTGCCATCGGGCAGCCGTCGCGGACCATTGCCGCCGACGGGCGCCGTGTCCTCGTCGCCGTGGTCGTGACCGTCTCCGGCGAATGCATTCCACGATGCACCGGCGGTGATGAGGCACAGCATGACCAGCAGGATTCGCGGTTTCATGCGACACCTCCGGCCGAACGGTTGCGGGCGTTTCCCTTGCGCAACGCGGCCCATCCGACGAGTCCGAGCACGAGAACGCCGGCACTCACCCACCCTGCGTAGGGTTTCAAGCCTGGTCCGGCCGTATCGTCGTGCGCTTCGGTGGCTTCTTCATGCAGATCCAGCTCGCCGGCAAGAAGATCCGTGTCTTGTCCGGCAACGACCGTGGCCGTCACGGACACGACGCCCGGCTTGAGTGCTTCCTGCAAGGTGGCTTCGAATTCGCCGTCGGCATGTGGCTCGACGGAAATCGCCTTGCCGTCGAGTTGAAGCTCCAGCGTCGCGTCCTTGACCGGGCTGTTGTCGGTGAAGCGGTCGAGATAGAGCGTGATGTTCTTGCCGTCGACCACGCCGACCAGTTCGAAGAGATCCGAGACGGCGGTGAATCGCGGCAGCGCCGGGCCGGCCGCGGGCGCCGGGGCGTCACCGTGGTCGTGGCCTTCGCCGGCCAAGGCCTGGGGCGTGACGCCCGCAAGGACGACGGCAAGACTCCACGCCGCCAGGGTAGGGGAAGCTTTCATGTTCGGGTTCCTGGTGTTCATTCGGGAAGAAGGCCCATGGCCTGCCGCAGCGCGGACACGGCCGCGGCCAGTTCGATGCGGGTGCGCGCCACCTGACGCTCGGCTTCGGCGGCCTCGAGTTCGATGCGCAGGCGGGTCGGCAGATCGGTTTCGCCGAGGCGGAACGCCTTCTGGAAGAAGCCGCGCGACTCATGCGCCAACTGTGCGCGCCGCTCGGCAGAGGCGACCAAGGTGCGCGCCGATTCGACCCGGACGCGTGCCGTGTCCACTTCGGTCGCCAGGCGTTCGCGTTCCAGTCGAAGCTGGGATTCGGCTTCGATCGCCTCGGCACTGGCGCTGGCAACACGAGCGCGGTTGCGGGTATCGGACCCAAATGGAATGCGTACGCCGACCGTCACCGTCTGTTGCCAGGATTCGCCGGATGCGCCGCGCTCGCGCGTCGTCGCCAGACGCAGCTCGGGATTGGCGCGGCCCTGAATCCCGGCGAGGTTCATGCTGCGTTGTGCAAGCTCCGCCCGATCGCGCAGTTCGGCGACAGCAGGATGCCCCACTTCTGGTGCAGAAGGGGTGGCAGTGACGGGCTCCGCTTCGGCCACGGGGAACCCTTCCGCAGCAGGCGCAGGTGTCACGCCGGTCAGGGAGCGCACCTGTTGTTCAACGCTCGCAAACGCGCCGCTGGCCTCGGCGAGCGCCGCTTCGGCGGTCGCGAGCGCTCCGTCCGCCTGATGCTGGTCGGCCCGAGCGAGATCGCCGGCCCGAACCCGTTTCGATACATCCGAGGTGAGTTCGCGGGCGTTGGCAAGCCGCTCGCGTGCGACCAGGACATCGATGCGCGCGCGCTGCCAATCCCAGTACGCGGCCCGCACCGCAGCGGCCGTGCGCAGTTGTGCCGCAAGCGTGCGGCTCGTACTCGTGCGCACTTCGGCATCGGCAAGGGCCGCGGTCGATGCGCGTTCGCCGGGCAACCACAGCGGCGCCGCGAGGCCGATCTCGTATTCACGGCTGCCGTCGTTGCGGTGGAGCTGGTCGGTCTTGCCCGACACTTCGAGTGCCGGCGGTTCGGCCGACCAGCTGTCGGCGCTCTCGCGTCGTGCCAGCGCAGCCGCCCGGCGCATGTCGAGCGACTGCGCCTCGGGCTGACGCGCCCACGCGGCGTCGAACGCCTGCCTGAGCGTGGTTACGACAGGCGATGCAGGGGACGCGGCTTGCGCCCACGCCCCGCTGGCCGCGAGTCCGAGCAGCAGCCCCGGCAGCCAGTTGATGCGAATTCTTCGAAACATCCAATTCTCCGTTGATGACGAGACACGGAAAATCGGCAAGGCGCGATCAGCTCGATCGCAATGGACGCGCGGCAATGCCGTTCAGAACGGTGAAACTGCCGGAAAGAGAATGGATGCGACCGCCCTGCCGATCAGGCAGGGTGTCGCCACTTGGGGCGCTCTGGTTCCGAGAAATGCCCGGCAAGGGGCCACACTTGGGCGTCCCCATGAGTTGTCGCAATCACGAGGTCGAGGGCCGGCAATCCCGTGCCGCTCGGCAACGCGGTGCAACTGGCCGCATGGCAGAAACTGCAGTCGACATCGATTCCGCCGGCCTTGGGCCAGGACTCGTCGTCGACCTCGCCCTGATGCTTATGCTCGTGGTGGCCGAGATGGTCCGCCGCAGCACCGGCTTCATGCTCGCAATACGCACTCACTGCCGCCCAACTGACTTGGATTGGCAGAAACAGCAGGAAGAGAATCGCGAACCAGCGGCGCATGGGGACGGATTGTAGCGGTACGAACGGAAATGAAAAATAGCGTTGCCAACATCTTGTTGGCCGTCATCGTTGCGACGCATGACCGCCCGCCCCGAGGCACCAGGGGCTCCGCGCTCACACCGCCGCGATCATTGCCCGAAATAGAGTTCGTCCATCTGCGCCCGCTCCTCGGGCGATATGTTCGCCAGTTCCTTGAGCACTTGCTCGCGCGTTTTACCCGGGCCGGTATCGCGTGATGGAACGGGCACCCCGCGCTGCAGGTAGAAATAGCTTCCGTCCGCCTTGGCCTGCTCGAGCTCACGCAACACTTCAGCACGCGTTTTGGTGCTCGTCACATGATCGGGGAAAGAGGTGTAACCCACCTCGCCGCCGGTGAAATGCCATTCCGAGTTCGCTTGAGCGACGTTCGGCACGACCAGGACGACAGCGAGGATAGGGAGGACGGTGGCGGTTCGGATTATTGACATGATGAAGGCTCCTATCGTTGACACGGGACATGCGTCCCGGCGGTGGCCGCTGCATACGCCATGTGCCGGGTACGGGGCGTACTGTAGAAAACCGTCCACGTCGAATCGCGAACAGCCCGATTACGAATTCGTAATGTCGCCGCACTGCGCTCTTCGCGATAATTCGCGCATGAAAATCCTGGTCGTCGAAGATGAGCCGAAGCTCGCCGAATACCTGCGCAAGGCGCTGACCGAGAGCAGCTACGTCGTCGATGTCGCGCACAGCGGCACCGAGGGGCGCTACCTGGCGATCGAAGGGCATTACGCTCTCGTCCTGCTCGATGTCATGCTGCCGGGCCTGGACGGCTTCGCCGTCCTGCGCGAACTGCGACGCGACAAGCACATACCGGTGCTGATGCTCACCGCGCGGGACAAGGTGGAGGATCGCGTGAAGGGTCTGCAGGCGGGTGCGGATGACTATCTGGTAAAGCCTTTCGCCCTATCCGAACTGCTCGCACGCGTACAAGCGCTGTTGCGGCGTGGCGCCCGCCCGGCGGCCGGTCAGGATCCCACTGTCCTCAGGCTGGCCGACCTCGAAGTCGATCTGGTGCGGCGCAAGGCGTCGCGCTCCGGGCAGCGGCTCGATCTGACGGCCAAGGAATTCACGCTGCTGACCTTGCTCTTGCGCCGACACGGACAGGTGCTGTCGCGCACCGCGCTGGCCGAGCAGGTGTGGGACATGAACTTCGACAGCAATACGAATGTTGTGGAGGTTGCAGTGCGCCGCCTGCGCAGCAAGCTCGATGACCCCTTCGCGAAGAAGTTGCTGCACACCGTGCGCGGCATGGGCTACGTCCTGGAAGACCGGGAAGCCTGAGGATGCGCAATCCGCGTTCGCTTGGCCGTTGGCTGTCTTGGTGGCTTGCCGTGCAGACCTTCATCGGGCTCGGATTCGTCTGCGCCGTCGTGTATGTGGCCACCAGCCTCAACTTTTCCGCCAGGCAGGCTGAGGAGCTGCGGCACAAGCAGGACGTGATCCGCCACCTTGTCCGCGAGATCGCGACGCCGGAGGACCTGCCGAGCCTACGCCACAAACTTGACGATTTCTTCATCGGCCATGCCGACCTCAAACTGCGGCTGACCGAGGACACCGAGACGCTCCTCTACATGACGCCACCGGCCCCCGAGCCCCCCGCGAACCTGCGTCGGGTTAAATTCGAGATTCCTTCACCGTGGTCGGGCGCAGTCGTGCTGCGTGCCGAATTGGCGCTCGACAGCAGTTCCGATGCCCAATTGCTGAGGCAGCTGGCGTGGACGCTACTGGCGAGTGCGTTGGCCGGCGCCGTGCTCGTCTCCGCTGGGGGGGCGTGGCTCGTGCGACGCGCACTGTTGCCCGTCCGCGACTTGGCTCGACAAGCCGCGGCGCTCAGTCCGGAAAACGTCGGTCAGCCGCTGGACGGCGCTGCTCAGGCCGAGGAATTGCAGCCTTTGGTCACGCACTTCAATGCCCTTCTAGCCCGCCTGGACGGCGCCTATCAGCAACTGGAAGGTTTCAATGCGGACGTCGCCCACGAACTGCGCACGCCGCTGGCGACGCTGATCGGCGAAACCGAACTCGCCCTGAGCCGCGAACGCGGCATTTCCGAGTTGTTGGACGTGCTGGGATCGAACCTCGAGGATCTGCACCGCCTGGCAGGGCTCGTCAATGACATGCTGTTCCTGTCGAAGGCCGACCGCGGCGAGCGGGCGCGCCGAACTCCTGTCGGCAGCCTCGCCGCCCTTGCGGCCGAGGTGGTCGAGTTCCACGATGCCGCACTGCAGGAGGCTGGTGTCAGCGTTCGCGTGCGCGGAGACAGCGGTGGCGCCTTCGATGCGGCTTTGTTGCGGCGGGCCGTATCGAACCTCCTCGCCAACGCGACAAGGTTTGCGGAGTGCGGGTCAACGATCGAGTTGGACATTGAGCCCGACAAATCTGGCGGTGTTCGCCTGTCCGTCAGCAACGTAGGGCCGGTAATTCCTGCCGAACATCTTCCACGCCTGTTCGACCGCTTCTATCGGGCAGACCGTGCCCGCGAACATGGGGACACCAATCACGGACTCGGGCTGGCGATCGTCGCAGCGATCGCGCGCATGCATGAAGGCACCCCGTTTGTCCGCTCCACCGGCGGCACGACAACCGTCGGTTTCAGTATTTCCGTTGCGGGCGAAAGGCATTGACCCGTCGCCACGTGGCGGGTAGCGTGGGCGAGTTGGATCGTGGCTACTCCGATGATGTGCGCGGCGCCCGCGAGGGGCGAGTCCATCTGCGCGAGCGGCATCGCCGATACCTCGCGACTCAGCCCCTGATACCTGCTCTACTCTTGCGAGATCCAAGTCGATGAACATCCACGAGCGCCCATCGGCGGAAGGCCTTTTCGGCATCAGCTGGATGCTGGTTTTGGTGGGTTGGTCGATCGCCGCCCTGTCGATGATCGGCGCACTTTACCTGAGTGAATACCTGCGAATTGAGCCCTGCGTCATTTGCTGGTATCTGCGCCTCTTCATGTTTCCGCTAACTCCGGTCCTCATGGTGGGGCTGTTCCTCTTCGACCGGCACGTCGTGCTCTATGCACTGCCTCTGGCGAGCGCCGGATGGCTCGTCTCCGTTGTCCATCTGCTGCGGACCTCCGTGACGACGCCGGTCGAGGTAGCTTCTTGCTCGCCGATCACGCCGTGTAGCGAGACGCAGATCATGTGGATGGGTTTCGTGGCAATTCCGCTGTTGTGGACGACCGTCTTCTCGGTCATTAATGTGCTCCTGATCGTTGCACGCTTCAGCCGCACAACATCCCGGGAGTATGTCGCCTAGTGCTCTCTTCGCCGAGCGTGCGATCGTTGCTGAGTCTGTCACGCGGTTCGAACACAGCCAACGTTCGTTGTCTGCTGCGGATGGTGAGACCACGCGCGTCGGGCCCAGAGTTCGTCGGCTCCGGAGAAATAGGCCCGACGGCCAACGATCGGGCTTGAAGCCGCGGCCGGCAGACTCTCGGCCACTCCCGCATCCTCACCGCGGCGGCTGCATCCACATGTAGTTCTGATGCTGCATCATGTGGTCCATCATCTGCTGCTGCATGCCCATGTAGCGATCCATCATGTACTGGCGCTGCTTCATCTGATCCGGGGTGAGCTTCGAGTAATAATCCCCCATTCCGCGCCATCCCATCATGTGACCGCCCTTCATTCCGCCGTCCATCATCGGGCCGCCCGCACAACAGCCCATCATGCCCGGTCCCCGCATCCCGTGCATCGTTCCCATGCCGTTTCGCATCATTTCCCAGTGCTCCTGAAGCAGCTTCTGCCGCTCCTGCGGATCCTGGGTCTGGCGGATCTTCTCCATCTGCTCCTGCATCCGCTGCATGGTCTGCTGCATCTGCGCCATCTGCTTGTCGAACTCGGCGACGTCAGGCGCTTGCTGCTGCATTTGAGCGTCTTTCGCGGACGGGGCCGCCGTCGGCTGCGCCAGACCCGGAGCGGCCGGAAGCACCGCTGCCACCATTGCTGCCATCAAGATCGTCTTCTTCATTTCGCATCCTCCTACTCGACAGAAAGAACACTTTCGAACGTCTTCGCTCCTATCGCCGCAACAACTGGAGCCCATTTGCCATGCCTGGTATCCGCACGAAGCCGGACTTCGAAGCCTTTTAGCGTAATCATTCCAGATCTGATGCGGAGGAATTCCAAGCCCGCCTCATCGTCCATCTTGCCGGGTTCGTGAGGCTTCCGTCAGCGCACTGTTTACCAACTGCTTGAGCGGTTCGTATCCAAAGCGCGGCAACGGCTGCCCATTCACGAAGAACTCAGGTGTCTTCGTGACGTTAAGCGCCTGTGCGTCGGCAAGATCCTGTTCGATGACGCGTGCGATTTCTGGCGCGGCCATATCCGCGCGCATTCGTGCAAGATCGAGCCCCAACCCTTCGAGATGCTTCCAAACGAGATCCACCTGCGCCGTATGATGTGGTGCCCACTCTGCCTGCGAGGCGAGCAGCGCCTCGAGTGCCGGCCAGAGTTTGCCCTGCTTGCGGGCAGCCTCGAGCACGGCAACAACGTCTTCCGATCCCTCATGGAACGGCGCATAACGCAGGACGAGGCGAATGTCGTTCGGGTTCGCCGCCATCATTTGCTTCACCAATGGATAGAAACTACGACAGGTTTCGCATGCGGGATCGAGAAATTCAACGATTACGACCTTCGCCTGCATGTTGCCAAGCGTCGGCGAATGCATCCGAATCAGGCGGTCCCGATTGCGATCGACCACTTGCTCCGTTTGCTCGGCCGTTTCAGCCTTGTGGTTCATCGTTGCGACGGCGAACACAAGCAGCAGTAGTACGACGGCGCCAAGAAACACGGTCTTTTGCTTCATTTAGAACTCCGAAGATAGGCACAGATTAGCAAAGTGATGATGATCGAGAAGGCGATGACCGACAGCAGCGGGATCGTCAGGAAGCCGAACCATTCGATGACCGTCTGTGAGCACGGGACACCCTGCGTGCAGGGACGGACATCCTCAGGGATCACACCGGCGACGAGAAGTTGATGGAACACCGCGACCAATCCGCCAATGACGGCCAGCGGTAGGGAATAGCGAATAACTTTCCAGTCGAACGGAAACAGCCCCATCGGAAGAATCAGTGCGAGTGGAAACATGAAAATGCGTTGGTACCAGCACAGCGAGCAAGTCGGAAGCTTCATGATTTCACCGAAGAACAAGGCTCCAAGCGTCGATGCACTTGCGATTAGCCACGCGACGAAAATGATCGTCCAACCTGTTGTGGTTTCAGTGCTCGTCGAGTTGATTTCGGTTGTAGCCATTGATTGGTGACTCAGTGTAAAAGCAGTGGCAAGAGTGCCGCACAAGTAAACGTCGGCCTGATATCTCGATCAGCCTGGTAGCGCGGTATGCGCGCTGTCAGTGCATACCCCAAAAGGGTGCCCCAAGACAGATCTGACCTGCTTGAAGAGGCAAGGTCGATCGAGCGTAAAACCCATCGGAGGAAGTCTTCATCGTCGGCGAGTGAGATCAGGATGCCAGCGATGAGAACAGGATTACTCGCGTATCCGGTCAATCACGACCGCAACCGCTGTGGCGTTGGGCGCCACAGCGACAGTGCGGCCTTCCAAGTCGCCCGATCGGGGCGCGGCCTCGCTTAGCTTGGAGACGCGAGCACCAATCGAAACCCGGTCGGGCACCGGCCCGTCCGACATCCGCTCCGCTTTCTCGAAGCTGAATTCCGCGGGAAGATCCGCCACGCGGTAGCGCAATGCCGCGAGCGGTTTCCCGCCCTGCGCCGGACGCACGAAAAGAAAGACGGCATCATCGGCGGCAGCGCGCGAGGCAATCTCGGGCGCCAGAGTGACGCGTCCCTTGACCGTGAGTCCGGAGAGGGGAGCGCCGACGCCGGCCTCTTTGTCCGCGCCGGCCTGCGGCAGGGCCTCGTGGTCGAGCGCAGGCATACCGCCCTTGGTCCGCGCCTCGTTGATGCTCGCCCGGATCGAACGGGCGAAATCTTCGCTCGGTGGCACCTGCGCGAGGACCTGCTCCCAGTAAGCGGACGCCTTGACGAAATCCTGTTGCTGGAAAGCAGCAGTGCCAGCAAGCGCCAGCGCTTTCATGTGGTTCGGATCGAGCGCCAGCGCCCCCTTCACAAGCCGCTCTGCCTCGCCCGACACCTTGCGCCCCTGCGCCCCTGCGATCAGGTCGCCCCACTCGGCGAACACGTCCGGATGCTCAGGCATGTCATGGCCGATCTTCTGATAGGTTGCCGTGGCCGTCTGGAAGTCCTGCATCATCGCGTAGGACCGCGCGAGCATCACCCAGCCCTCGGGGTTGTCCGGATCACGCTCCAGCCGGGTCGCGAGCTGCGAAACCATTTGCGCGATCTGCGCGGGCGAGATCTCGTGACCGCCTTCCGGCGCAGCAGTCTGAACCGGATCCAGTCCGTTCGGCTCCCCGAGTGTCAGGTAGATACCGATCGCCAGTACTGGCACGGCAAGTGCCGATAGCAGCGCCCAAACCCGCGATGGACGTAGGTCCGTATGCGATTGCGCAGCCTCGCCCTCCTCAAGCGCACGCTGCTCCAGCTCGCTGCGTGCCCGGTGGTATTCGGCTTCGTCGATGTCACCCGCGGCGAATGCGTTCTCGATCTCGACCAATTGTTCACGCAACACTACCAGTACGATTTCGGCCTGGCGTTGCGCTTGTTGCGCATGCGCATGGATACGACCTGCCCCGAGCATAGGCGGCAGGACGAGCAGCAGGGCACCAGCGACCAGCGCGGCGGCCAGAATCAGGAAGACAGTCACGAGCGGGGCTCCTCGGGAGGTAACGGTGCGCCGTCGAGCAAAGCGCGGGCGCGGTTGCGTTGGTCGTTGTTGAGCGCGGCGGATGCAGGCTCGTCGGCGCGCCCGCGCAGGCGCAGCGCGAGCCAGCCGACACCGCTGAACAGCAGCAGGCCGGGGCCTACCCATAGCAGCAGGGTGATGCCGTTTACAGGAGGAAGATAAAGAACGAAATCGCCGTAGCGAGCCACCAGGTAATCGATCACCTGATCTTCGCTTTTCCCAGCCGCGAGCTGTTCACGCACCTGGTTGCGCAGGTCCACCGCCAGCGGCGCATTCGATTCGGCGATGGACTGGTTCTGACACACCAGGCAGCGAAGCTTGTGCGACAACTCGGTCACCCTCTCCTCGAGCACGGGGTCGGCCGCGAGGAGTTCCGCCGCTCCGCCGCGCTGCGGCGCTTGGGCGAGCACGCCCGGCGCCGCACCGACCAGAAGGGCAAGGGACAAAAAAAGCGCCAGCACAGCAGAAACCGTCACTCGATGCATCAGATCAACCCGCACGCTTCAACTCCGCAATCTTGGGCAGGATCAGATCACGCACCGCCTCGGGCGTCACCGGGCCGATGTGCTTGTAGCGGATCATGCCGGCCTGGTCGATGAGAAAGGTTTCGGGCACGCCATAGACGCCATAGTCGATACCCACACGCCCATCCGCATCCATTACCGATGTCGTGTACGGATCTCCGTGCTTATGCAGCCAGCCGATGGCGTCGTCGCGGCCGTCCTTGTAGTTAAGCCCAACGATCGGCACGACCTGTTGGCGTGCCAAGTCGATCAGCACCGGGTGCTCTTGCAGACACGCTGCACACCAGGACGCCCAGATGTTAAGCAGCCAAACCTTTCCGCGCATGTCGGCAAGGCTGACGTAACCGTCAGGGTTTTCAAGTTGCGACAGGCGAAACTCGGGCGCCGGCTTGTCGATGAGCGGCGAAGGGACTAGACGCGGGTTCAGGGTGAGGCCTAACCCGAGAAAGCCGGCTAGCACCAGGAACAGCACCAGGGGAACGAGAAACTTGGCTTTCATGACGCGATTCAGGCTGTCTGACCGACGGCGGCGGACGACGCACTTCTCTCGGCCAGGCGGCGATAGCGGCCATCACTGGCGGCGAGGACGCCCCCCACTGCCATGAGAATGCAGCCGAGCCAGATCCAGCTGATGAAGGGTTTGTAGAAGAGATGGACGATCCAAGCCCCGTCCTCGAGCCGCTCGCCGAGGGATATATACACATCCCGGAACGGACCAACGTCAATTGAAACTTCGCTCATTGGCATCTGCTGCGCGTGATAGAGACGCTTTTCCGGGCGCAGTGTGGCGACGGGAGATGCGCCGCGGGTCAGTTCGACGGTGGCACGCGCAGCTGCATAGTTTGGCCCTGTCGCATCGACCACCTCGCGCAAAGTGAAGGTGTAGCCGGCAAGTAATGCGTGCTGCCCCGGATGCATCTTGAGGTCGGTACTCTGCTGAAGACCGCCTACCATCGTCACACCGACAATGAATATGCCAATCCCAAGGTGTGACATCCACATCCCCCACCACGCACGAGGGATCCCGCGCAGACGGACGGGCGTAGCTGTACCCGGGCGATCAGCCAGCCGGCGCACAAGGATTTGAACGCTGCCGATGACCACCCACGCCGCCAGCGACAGCCCGAGCACGGTGCGCCAGGTAGCGTGGCCAATGAGGAACGCGGCAGCCGCACCAGCTACCACGCTCGCAACGAGCCCCGGCACGACCTGGCGCGCGACGCGCGAGCCCTCGTCGGTCTTCCAGCGGATGAAGGGACCGATCATCATCAGGATCACGACTGGCGCCATCAGCGGCACGAACACGGCCTCGAAATACGGTGGCCCGACGGAGATCTTGCCCAGGTTCAGCGCGTCGAGGAACAGCGGGTAGAGCGTACCCAGCAGCACCGAGGCGCACACCACCGACAACAGAACGTTGTTGCCCAAGAGCGAAGTGTCGCGCGAGACGAACGCGAAACTGCCCCCGCCGGCAAGCCGCGGCGCCCGCCATGCATAAAGGGTGAGCGAGATGCCGATCACCAGCACCAGAAGCGCGAGGATGAAAAGACCGCGCTTCGGATCGGTTGCGAACGCATGCACCGAGGTCAGCACCCCGGAGCGCACCAGGAAGGTACCCAGCAGCGACAGCGTAAAGGTTCCGATCGCCAGCAGCACCGTCCAACTGCGGAAGGCGCCACGCTTTTCAGTCACCGCCAACGAATGCATCAGCGCCGTACCGAGCAGCCACGGCATGAAGGAGGAGTTCTCCACCGGATCCCAGAACCACCAGCCGCCCCAGCCGAGTTCATAGTAGGCCCAGCCCGAACCGACCGCGATGCCGGCGGTGAGGAACACCCAGGCAACGGTGGTCCAAGGACGCGACCAGCGCGCCCAGGCGGCATCGAGGCGGCCGGTCAGCAGCGCCGCGATGGCGAAGGCGAAGGCGACCGAAAAGCCGACGTAGCCCATGTAAAGGAGCGGCGGATGGATGATCATCCCCGGGTCCTGCAGCAGCGGATTGAGGTCGCGCCCCTCGGGCACCGCCGGCAGCAGGCGGTCGAACGGGTTGGAGGTGATGAGGGTAAAGGAAAGGAAACCTACGCTCACCCAGCCCAGCACGCTCAAAACCCGCGCCATGAACGCTTCCGGCAGCTTGCTGCTAAAGATGGTCACGGCGACGGTCCACAACGACAGGGTCAGCGCCCACAGCAGAAGTGAGCCCTCGTGGCTGCCCCACACGCCTGTGATGCGATAGATCATCGGCGTAGCCGTATTCGAATGCATCGCCACGTATTGCACCGAGAAGTCGTTCTGCACGAACGCCCAGGTAAGGCAGGCGAAGGAGATGGCGAGGAACACGAACTGCCCCTGCGCAGCCGGCCGCGCCACGGCCATCAGCGCAAGGCGGTTGCGGTGCGCGCCAACCAGCGGCACTGTAGCCTGCATTAGCGAGATCACAAGCGCGAGAATGAGGGCGAAATGACCGAGTTCAGGAATCATTGCTTCACCGTCCGCGACGTCTTATATACGGGGCTCATTGCGTCCAAGGTCTCTAACCGCCCGTAATTCCGCTCCGTCAATAAATCCGGCCGCAATCTCTCGCATGCCACTGCGATGGCCTCGGCCGTAAGGCTTGAACGTCTGCAACGATGTTTCACTGTTCGTCTCCAAAGGCGGCTATAGACGCCGGGCGGGGCGTATTAGAGACTATGAAGTTGCTACAGAGTCAACGGGTCCCGCACCTACTAACTTTCTCGAAAGTATTGTCATTGCATGAGATAATTCATGCATGAAATGCAAACGGAACTCGGACGGTCGTGCAATCGACCACCACTCGCTTCAAGTCATGCGCCAGCAGGCGATCAAGGCGGTTCGCGAAGGGCAGACAGTGCAAAGCGTGGCCGCGGCCTTTGGGGTGAACGTGCGCAGTGTGTTTCGGTGGCTGGCCGACTTCGCCAATGGCGGACAGAACGCGTTGCTCGCCAAGCCGATCCCGGGTCGCCCGTCGAAGGTGAGCGCCGAGGAGATGCGCTGGCTTGCTCAGGCGGTTCGGGACCACACGCCGCTGCAGTACAAGTTCGAGTTCGGGCTGTGGACGCTGTCGCTGATTCGCGCGCTGATCAACCGGCAGTTCGGCAAGGCGCTGTCGATTGCGACCGTCAGTCGGCTTATGAAAGTGCTTGGATTCAGCGCGCAGAAACCGCTCTACCAAGCATGGCAACAAGACGCTGCGCTGGTGCGGCAATGGGAGGCGGAAACCTACCCGACGATCCGTGCCGAAGCGCGTGCAGCGGGCGCGACGATCTACTTCGCCGACGAGTCGGGAATCCGTTCCGATTACCACACGGGCACGACGTGGGCGCCGCGAGGGCAGACCCCAGTGGTCGAAGTCACCGGCCGGCGCTTCTCGCTGAACATGATCTCGGCGGTGAGCCCGCAGGGCGAGTTTCGCTTCATGCTCCACGAGGGTTCGGTCACCGCCACGGTGTTTCGCGAGTTCCTCAAGCGCCTGATGATAGGCGCCGACAAGCCGGTCTTCGTGATCGTCGACGGCCACCCCATCCACAAGGCCAAGCTGGTCCGGGCCTACGTCGACAGCCTGAATGGGCAGCTCAAACTCTTCTACCTGCCGCCGTACTCGCCGCAGCTCAACCCCGACGAACAGGTCTGGGCGCATGTGAAGCGCCAGGTCTCGAAGCGCCTGGTGCAGGACAAGGACGAAATGAAACGGCTCGCGCTCGGCGCACTGCGTCGGATTCAACGACTGCCGAGCCTCGTCAAATCGTTCTTCCTTCAGCCCGAGTGCCAGTACGCCCTTATCTGACATTACTTTCTAGAAGGTTAGTATAAGCACACGCAGGCATTCGCTGGGGTGAGCGCAGAAAGGTGGCTGTCTGCATGGGACAATTAACGTCGCACTGATTGGCCACCGCGTGATGGGCAAACCCCTACTTTGGGAATTTCAGGTCGACGAGTTTCTCGATTGGCGGATAACACAGCCCGATTTTCTCGTTACACCCCTGATACGATGCGAATAGCGTGAACTCCGTGGCTTTCGATGCACGGTTGACAACGATGACGGCTCGGACGGGCGCCTTGTATACTTCGATCAGGCCAAAGAACGGATCATTTTTCTTTTCCCCCGGCGGCAGGCGCAACTCCTTGATTGACACTCCATTCGCGTTTTTCAGATGAAAGCGGAGCTTGTCCTTGTAGAGATAATGGTTCTCAGCTGGGACAATCTCGACCAACACTGTATCCGCGCCCCGGAAGGAAGCCTTGAACCGGAACGCTTCGTCGGGTGGCAGCGGCTGGTCGGCTGAAACAGCAGCGCGCGATCCGCTGAGGACGATGAGCGCGGCCAGCATCACGCGCCCAAGTTGTAAGAATCGCCGCGGCATTTCGTACTCCTCATTGTTACGCAATCGAAAATCGGTACTCGGGTACACAGGCAGTTGGGCAAGGCCCGCCCCCTCCCTTTGCGCGTCCGCGTGAGGGGCGCTCTCATTGTCCCTTTTTCCTGTTAATCGGCGCGCTTTGCGCGCATGCTCCAGACTCATCGATATTGGACCAGTCGCTGGCCCTGAGTAGAAAAATGGTCGAGTGAACTTACCTTGCTGAACGTGTGGCGCCGCTATTTCCCAGCAGGATAAGCAGGACGCCCATCACAATCGCCGAGTCGGCGAGGTTGAACGCTGGCCAGTGCAAGCTGCCCACGTAAAGGTCGAGATAATCGACCACTGCACCGCGCAATATCCGGTCGACCGCATTCCCCATGGCCCCCCCGAGGATCAAGCTGTAGCCGAGCGCAGTGCGCCCAGTGTCTTCCCCCCGCAGCAGTAGAAAGACCAAGCCAGCCGAGACAACAAGGGCCACGACCGTTAGGAAGTAGCGTTGCTCACCACCGGCATCGGCGAACAGACTGAACGCGGCGCCTTCGTTCAAGAGATGCACGAGATTGACGAACGGTGCGGCCGCCGCGCTTGCACCGTAGGGCAACCAGCTGGTGATCCATGCCTTGGCACCCTGATCGGCAAGGACAATGCCCGTGGCAAGGGCAAGCCAGCCCCACCGCGGGCCGCCGAAGGCAGCGGCGAGCCTTCCGTAATACTTCCTGGCACTCATTTACGCAGTAACCTTAAGCCGTTGAACACCACCAACAGACTTGCGCCCATGTCGGCGAATACGGCCATCCACATCGTGGCGTCCCCCGTGAAGGTCATCATGAGAAACACCGCCTTGACGCCGAGTGCGAGAACGATGTTCTGCGTCAACACTGCAGCAGTGGCGCGCGACAAGCGCACGAAGGTAGGGATCTTGCGCAGGTCGTCGTCCATCAGCGCCACGTCGGCCGTCTCGATAGCCGTGTCCGTACCGGCCGCCCCCATCGCGAATCCGATGTCCGCACGGGCCAACGCAGGGGCATCGTTGATGCCGTCGCCGACCATGCCGACCTTGCCACCCTTCCGGTGCGTCAGCAACGATTCGACAGTGCTGAGTTTGTCTTCGGGCAGCAGGTTGCCCCTCGCCTCGTCGATACCCACAGCGCTCGCGATCGATTCGGCGGTATGGACGTTATCGCCGGTGAGCATCAGCGTCTTGACGCCCAGGGAATGCAGATCGGCGATCGCCTGACGGCTCGTCTCGCGCAGCGTGTCGGCGACTGCGAAGATCGCCAGCACTCCGGTCTGGTCCGCCAACAACACCGCCGTCTTGCCCTGGCGCTCGAGTACGTCCAGCGTCTTTTCGATCTCGGGCGAGCACAGCCCGAGTTCCTCGACCAGTCGATGGTTGCCAAGTTGATAGATATGACCATCAATGCCGCCACGCACGCCACGGCCCGGAATGGCGGCGAAATCGGCGACCTCGCGCAACACCCATCCCATTTCAACCGCGGCACGGGCGATCGCCAGCGAGACCGGATGATCCGAGCGCGCGGCGAGACTTCCCGCCAGGATATGGGCCTCGTTCGCGTCGCCGCTCAGCACCATGAAGTCCGTCTGGGCGGGCTTGCCGTGCGTAATCGTGCCGGTCTTGTCGAGCGCCAGCGTGGCGAGCTTGCGCCCCTCTTCGAGATACACCCCGCCTTTCACCAGAATGCCCTTGCGGGCGGCCGCGGCGAGACCGCTGACGATCGTGACCGGCGTCGAGATCACCAAGGCACACGGACAGGCAATCACCAGCAGCACCAGCGCCTTGTAGATCCAGTCCATCCACGCGCCGTCGAATGCTAGCGGTGGCGCGATGGCCACCAGCAGCGCGACGGCGAACACGGCCGGCGTGTAAATCCGGGCGAACTGGTCGACGAAGCGCTGGGTGGGCGCGCGGCTGCCCTGGGCCGATTCGACTGCATGGATGATGCGGGCCAAGGTGGAATGGTTCGCCTCGGCCGTCACCTTGTATTCGAACGATCCCGCCTCGTTCACCGTGCCCGCGAACACGTTGTCGCCTTCGGACTTGTCCACCGGGAGGCTCTCGCCAGTGATGGGCGCCTGATTGACCGTCGAGCGTCCGTTGATCACCACGCCATCGAGCGCAATCCGCTCACCAGGGCGCACGCGCACCACTGCGTTCAAAGGCACCGCCTTGGCGGGCATGGTTACCCAGCTTCCATCGCCCTGACGGACGGTCGCAGTGTCGGGCGCGAGTTCCAGCAGGCCGCGAATCGCGTTGCGGGCCCGATCGAGCGATTTCGCTTCGATCATCTCGGCCAGCGTGAAGAGGAACATCACCATGGCCGCTTCCGGCCAGTGTCCGATGAGCATCGCGCCCGTCACGGCAATCGACATGAGCGCGTTGATGTTGAGATTGCGATGCCTGAGCGCGATCCAGCCTTTCTTGTAGGTCGCCAGACCGCCACTGAGAATCGACACCAGCGCGAGCGCCAGGACGGTCCAGTGGTCGCCGCCGTTGAGCCAATACACACCCTCGGCCAGCGTCGCAGTGATTCCGGCCAGCGCCATCGGCCACCAGTGGGTCTTCGGTGCGGGTTTGGTCGGCGGTACAGCGTTCTCCGTATCCCCCGTTTCGACCTTCGCTTCGAGACCAATGGCACTCAGGGCGCCGAGGACTGCGTCCAACGCCCCCGGACGATGCGTCACGCTCAGGCGACGCTGCATCAGGTTGAAGTCCAGCGCCGCCACTCCGGGCATGCCGGCGAGCGCGTTCCGGATCAACGCCTCCTCGGTCGGACAGTCCATGCCGGCGATCGTGAGCGTGGTGCGCAGCGGGGCCCCGGTCACATCGATGCGTTGTGCCGACCCGCCGGCGGCTGGCAAGACTGCATCGACCGAGGCCGGCGAGTGGGGGCGATCGCTCACGTCCAACGTACGCCCGGTCTGAACGGGGTCGAGTCCCGTCACGCCGTCGAGGGGCTCCAGATTGTTGCGGATCAGCGCGGCATCGGTGGGGCAGTCCGCGCTGTCGATGCGGTATAGCTTCGCGTGGAGGGCGTCGGGGGAGGACTCACCGGACGGCTGGGGCACGGCGGAACACCCGCAACTGCCAACACTGCATTTACTCATGCTCGATTCTCTTGTCTGGACCTAACATCATTTAACAATCTGTAGTCACTACAGAGTCAAGCGCCTAAAATGCAGGCACGATCGTTGTCCCGGCCTGGAGGGCACGCAAGATGAAAATCGGTGAGCTGGCGAGAGTCACAGGCACCCCGGTGGAGACCATCCGCTACTACGAGCGCGAGGGGTTGCTGGCTGCCCCTCCACGTACTGAAGGGAACTTCCGCATTTACGACGAGAGTCACTTGGAGCGCTTGTCGTTCATCCGCCATTGCCGATCGCTGGACATGGCATTGGACGAGGTTCGCATCTTGCTGCGCTTCAAGGACGCGCCCGCCGAGAACTGTGGAGACGTAAATACGCTGCTCGACGCGCACATCGGTCACGTTACCGCCCGCATTAGCGAGCTTCGAGCGCTGGAGCGACAGCTCAAGAGCTTGCGCGAAAGGTGTAACGAGGCGCGGGACGCAGCCCACTGCGGCATTCTGAACGAATTGTCACAGCGCCCGCCTCAGGGGACGGCTATCGAGGGTGGGCACGTGCATGGTGTGCATGGAGGCACTCCGGCACGCAATGCCGAAAAATGATATTTGGATGGGCGCATGGAACCAATGGCACCGACCATACCGTCAAGCGGACAGATGAACTCGATTCGTAAGCGGATTGACCGAACTGGCTATACGTTTCTCGCGCTGGACACGGGCAACACGATGCAAGCAGACGGTCACCGGGATTGCAAATAGCACCAATTCGCACGTCGGGTTGGAAAGGGAGTCCGTGCCGCCGCAAAAGTCAAGAGCCGCCTGCACACTTGGTGTTACGCCCCATCAATTGGTGCAGTCGTCTCCTGAAATCGACATCCTTCGATGGTATCTCTTCAAAGCCTCATGCCCGTTCGGAACAGGCCCGTCGCCGACACCCGCGGAGCAGGCCGGCGCACATCCCCGGCATTGAATGCTGAGGGTCAGTGCCTGCTGCTGCCGTGCCAAGGCGGGCAGACCGGCGACGTGGCACAGGCGGTCCTCGGGTCTCCGTTGGGCGCGGCGCGCAGGTGCTCGCGCGTGCTGAAATCCGCGAGCGGTGCAGCCGACGACGACGCGCCGGCGTCAGGGCGTGCGTGCCGACGCAGTTTCATGGGGGTGTCTTTCGACTCACCCCGGTCGCCGCCCGGGTCGGTCATGAAGCCCAGTTCCAACGCCCCGGACTTCTGCGCAGCCGCCATCACCTGGGCGACGCGCTGGTGGGTCCACCCGGCGGTCGCCGCGGATGAAGTCCTCGGGCTGGGGCTGGCGCGACGCGGAGGCCTGCAGCCGCTGCGCGATCTGCTCGTCGCTCATGCGTTCGTCGTTCCAGAACACTCTGCCGTGGGGGGGACAGGTTCGCCACCTCGAGCTTGATCGGCTTGACTCCATTTAGACTCGGATGTTAATGCGAATTATTATTAATTGTCGGTGGTTTTGCCTGATAAGGCAACACCGATGGAATAACCCGGTCTTGTTTGGACACTCGGCGCCTTGTGCCGGCGGCGGAAGGCCGGATGGCGGCGACTGGTAAGCCTCTGTGACCGGTATCGTCACCGGGAAGCACTCATGCGGTTCCCTACGGTCAGAGGAATGGACTCCATCTTCTGGGGAAATACATGAACTTACGCCATCTTCGCTGTTTCATCGCCGTGGCCGAGGAGTTGCACTTTGGCCGGGCGGCGCGGCGACTGCATGTGGAGCAGTCGCCCCTGTCGCGCACGATTCGCCAACTTGAGGCGGACCTGGGCGTGACGCTGCTGGAGCGCACGCCGCGCGGCGTGCACCTGACCCCGCCCGGGCAGGTGTTCCTGGAGGAGGCCCGGCGCGTGCTGCTGACCCTTGAGCAAGCCCAGACCAAGGCGCGGGCGGTGGCGGCGGGACACCGGGGCACCTTGCGCATCGCCTTGGCCGGCGGCGTCGGGCGGACCCGCCTGTCGGCACTGCTCGCGCTGTGCCGGGAGGAGGCGCCGGAAGTGGGCATCCGGCTGTTCGAGGCGCGGCTGTCGGAGGTGGTGGGCGGACTGGGCAACGACCTGTACGACGCGGCCTTTGCGATGACCGGCGAGATGGAGGCCGGGATGGTCGCCAAGCCGGTGTGGCAAGATCCGCTGCTGGTGGCCGTACCCGCGCGGCACCCCTTGCTGGCGCACAAGCGGGTACCGCTGGAAGAGGTGGTGGGCTACCCGCTGGTGCTGTGTCACCCGCAGGTTGGTCAGGAGTGCAGCCGGCAATGCGAGCGCCTGCTGCGCCTGGTGGAGACACCGCCGGTCGTGGCCGAGTACGTGACGACCCACTCGCTGATGCTGGCCCTGGTGGCGGCCGGCTATGGCGTGGGATTTTCCACCGCGGCGCACGTGGTGGCATGCCGGCAGGCGGACGTGATCGTCCGGCCGCTGGATGAAGACTCGGCGGCGCTGACGACCTACCTGCTACATCCCGAGGGCGCGATGTCGGAGCCACTGCGCCACTTCATTGACCGTGCGCAGCGTGTCGGCCATATGCCATTGGATACGCAATGACTCGCATAAGGACTGCTTCAGGCGGGTTGGCCGATTCCATTTTGGTCAAAGCGCCAGACCTGTTTTGCTACAGCGGGACTCCATTGCCGCGGTGCCCTGGCGCGCTGCAGTCAGGCCTTGACTGTGCTTGCGATTGGCATTTGAAGATGAAAATCGCATTACCAGCGTGGCGCGTCACAGCGAAGACGCGCGGCGCAACAGTGCTTGCCGTATGCGCATCGGTTTTTGTGTATTGAGTTGATCGCGCTTTACTGGGCCCATTTCCTTGCAAAGACTTTGGCCTAGTTCTCCGGGGCAAGCGTGGCGCCCGCGAATGACGTTGGTGACGGCATGTTTCGCGACTTACGAATTGTGAGTGATGGGACCATGCCCGACAAGGCGCACATCTCGCAACGGTAAAGGCGGCATCACCGATGCCACGGTCTTCGCCGCCTCGCCACCTGCTCGTTTCGCCCGGAGGCTCCTGGACATCCGCGCACGCCGCCTGTACGGCGGGTGCGCGTGTGTGGACTCGGTGCGATGACGAATGGAGGCGCGCGATATGCCGAAGTCGAGCAGCCTGGCCGATGGCGCCAAGACCTACTACCGCCCGATCGAGGCGGCAATCCGCTGGAGCGGATTGCTGCGCTTCGAGCGGCGCATCCTGGCGACATTGGGACAGCGGCCGCTGCCGCAGCCAACGGAGTTTCCGCGCTGGCCGACGCTGCGGTTGAACGCCGAAAGAATCTTCGATGCGCTGGCTCACGGCGAGATGCCGTATGGCAAGGAGGGCTTGGTGCGGGACACGCAGGGCCTGGCGATGGACGACCCGTCGCTGACGGTGCGGCACGTCGATCTGAAAGCCTGGATGGCGCACTACTACCCCGGCGAGAAACCGGCGTTTCTGTTCGATGAGATCGAGCGTGCGCTTCACCCGGCGATCAGCCTGGACACAGTGGGCGCATTGCTGGTCGAGCAGGAAGCGATCAAGGCGCGGCTGGCGGAACACTTGGGCGTGCACGAGACGCTGCGCGCCGAGCATGAGGCGCTGCTGAAAACGCACGCCACCTGCGCGGCCGACACGGAGCGTGCGAACAGGCTGGGGCCGCGCAGCGAATCGACCTACCTGAACATCGTTGGCGGGTTACTGACGCTGCTGCTGGGCAAGTCGCCCAGCGGCATGCCGTATTCCAGCTTCCTGACGCAGGAGGCCATCATCAGCGCGATGGTGGCGCACCACGGCAACGCGATGGGCATCACCGAGCGCACCCTGCAGGCCAAGTTCGCACTGGCTCGGCGCAATCTGCAGAGCACGACTTCCTGAGCGATGCCAGACCGTATCTGCGGTCGCGGAAACCGCATTTGCGGTGTCTTTCTTCAACGCGGCGTTCTTAATTCGAGTCACGCCAATCAGCGCCACTGAGCGTTAAGGAGTGACCCTCATGCCTTCGCAGACCACCGCCACGGCGGCACCGACCGAGCACCGCATCCTGCGCCGCGCCGAGGTCGAAGCCAAGACCGGCTTCAAGCGCGCGCACATCTACAGCCTGATGAAGGAAGGCAAGTTCCCCAAGGCGCTGCGCCTGGGCGTGCGCGCGGTGGGCTGGGACTCGGTGGAGATCGAACGTTGGATCGCTGATCGCCTCAAAGAACGCGCCTGACGCTTCTTCTCGGTTCATGCCATTCGACGAGGAGAAGCTCATGCAGGTGGTGTCCATCATTTCGACCAAGGGCGGCGTGGGCAAGACCACGACGGCGGCCAACCTGGGCGGCTTCATCGCCGATGCCGGGCTGCGCGTGCTGCTGCTGGACCTGGACGTGCAGCCCACGCTGTCGAGCTACTTCACGCTGGACGTGCGCGCGCCCGGCGGCATCTACGAGATGCTGGCCTTCAACGAGCGGCGCATCGAGCAACTGGTGTCGCGCACCGCGATCGCGGGCCTGGACCTGGTGCTCTCCAACGACGACCGCGGCGAACTGAACACGCTGCTGCTGCACGCACCGGATGGGCGCCTGCGACTGCGCCATTTGCTTCCCGTCTTCCGCACGCAATATGACTTGCTGCTGATCGACACCCAGGGCGCGCGCAGCGTGTTGCTGGAGATGGCGGTGCTGGCGTCCGACCTGGCGCTGTCGCCGGTGACACCGGAAATCCTCGCGGCGCGCGAGCTGCGGCGCGGCACGCTGCAACTGATCGAGGACATCGCGCCGTATCGGCACCTGGGCATCGAACCGCCGCCGCTGCGCCTGCTCATCAACCGTGTGCATCCGGTGTCGTCGAACGCGCGGCTGGTCCAGCAGGCGCTGCGACAGGTGTTCCAAGAACAGGCCGGCGTGCAGGTCCTGGACATCGACGTGCCGGCTATCGAAGCCTATCCGCGCGCTGCGACACGAGGATTGCCGGTGCATCGGGTGGAGTACCGGCGGCCGGCTGGGCGCACGGCGCCCGCGGCGCTCGACACCATGCGCACGCTGGCCGGCGAGCTGTTCCCCGCGTGGCGGGAGCGCTTCGCGCTGGTCACCGGCCGGGCCGATGCGGGAGGGGCCAGCCATGGCGAGCGCACATGAACTGGCGCGCGGCCGTGAACGGCTACGCGCGCTGATCGAGTTCGCGCTGGGCGAAGGCTGGCGCGTGGTGCGCACCTCCGGCGGGCACCTGAAATTCACGAAACAAGGCTGCGCGTCGATCTACACCAGCTCGACTGCGAGCGACCACCGTGCCGACCGCAATGCCCGCGCGCAACTTCGCCGCGCCGACCGGCAGGCGCAGGAGAACGGCCGTGGCTGAGCTGACGCCGCAGGACATGGCTGCCAAGCTGCTGGCCACCGGCTTCGAGCGCAGCGGCCCTTCGGCCGCGACCTTGAGCGACCCCATCGCCGACACGCCGATGGTGGTGACGCTGGACCAGTTGCGGCCCTACGACCACGACCCGCGCGTGACGCGCAACCCGGCCTATGCGGAGATCAAGGCGTCCATCCGCGAACGCGGGCTGGACGCGCCCCCCGCGATCACGCGCAGGCCGGGCGAGGCGCACTACATCATTCGCAACGGCGGCAACACGCGGCTGGCGATCCTGCGCGAGTTGTGGAGCGAGACCAAGGAGGAACGCTTCTTCCGCATTGCGTGCCTGTTCCGCCCGTGGCCGGCGCGCGGCGAAATCGTGGCGCTGACCGGGCATCTGGCCGAGAACGAGCTGCGCGGCGGGCTGACCTTCATCGAGCGGGCGTTGGGCATCGAGAAGGCGCGCGAGTTCTACGAGCAGGAATGCGGCCAGGCGCTGTCACAGAGCGAACTCGCGCGGCGGCTGACGGCCGACGGCTATCCAGTGCCGCAGTCACACATCAGCCGCATGAACGATGCGGTGCGCTATCTGCTTCCGGCGATCCCGACGCTGTTGTACGGCGGATTGGGCCGGCATCAGGTGGACCGGCTCGCGGTGCTGCGCAAGGCGTGCGAGCGCACCTGGGAGCGGCGTGCGCTGGGCCGCACCGTGGCCGTGGACTTCGCCACCTTGTTTCAGGACGTGCTGACGCAGTTCGACACACAGCCAGACGACTTCTCGCCGCAGCGGGTGCAGGACGAGCTAGTGGGTCAGATGGCCGAGCTGCTGGAGGCGGACTACGACACGCTGGCGCTGGAGATCAACGACAGCGAAAGCCGCCAGCGTGCGCTGACCAGCGAACCGGCGGCGCCGACTCCACCTGCAGCGTCTGTCGTTCCTGCTGCTCCTCCCCCGCAGGTCTCCGCGTCTCAGCAGCCTCCCGTCTCATCTGTGCCGCGAGGCACCACGCCGGCCACGCCTTCGGCGCCAGCAGCGACACCGTCTGCATCGCCCGGAGCACCGGAGGAACAGCACGGGCAACACGACGAGCGCTTGCAGGGGCACATCGTGTCACCGGCCCCGACCACCGAGCGCCTGCAATCCATCCAGCGGATGGTCGCGGACCAGCTCGGCGACAAGCTGCCCGACTTCGAGGCCGATGCGCTGCGTGCGATCCCCGTGCAGGCCGGCGGGCTCTATCCCATCTCGGACGTCTGGTACATCGAGCCGGGGCTGGACGTGCCGGATCGTCTGCGTGTGCACATCGTGCAGTTCGCGCGCGAGATCGCCGGGGAAGCGGCGGTATCCGATCACATCGAGGCCAGCGATGGCGGCATCGGCTTCGTCTGCGTGGCGCCGGCCGTGGGCCAGGCGAAAGCGCTGCCGGCGTTCGCGCGGGCGGTGCTGACCCTGCTGCATGCGCTGAGTGCGGCGCCGCCCTCCACAAACGGATTGGACCGCGCGCGGCTGGCCGACGAGCTGGCTGCGTTGCTGCATGGCCACGGCGGCGCGGCCACACGCCTGAGCGATGCTGCGCTGGTGAAGCTGTTCCGTCTGCTGCGCCTGGCGCGCCGGCTGCTGGACCTGCAAGCCGGCGAACCGGGCCAGGAATCCTGAGCGCAGGAGGCTCCCGTATGTCGGCACCGCACCCGCTCAACCAGGCCGTGATCGCCCAGGCCCTGCATGACCTGCGCAACGGGCAGTTGCGCCGCTGCAAGGCGATGGGCTTCGGCGAGGAGGAGCTGGATGCGCTGAAGCACCCCGAACTCGTGAGCATGCTGGTGAATGCCACGGTGTCGTGGTGCTCGGTGTCGGTGAACCGGGAAGTGTTGAAGCGGCTGCTGAGCCAGGTGCACGACGTGGAGCGGGAGATCGCCACGGTGGACCGCATGCTGCGCCTGGGGGCGAGCACGGAGATGGTCAGCAAGTTCTACGGCCTCACGCATCAAGAAGTGGCGCTGCGCCGCGACATCCTCGGACTGCCCAAGCGCAAGGGCCGGCATCCGGTGCTCGACGAGGCGCAGGACGTGGCCCTGTGGGAACGCTGGAAGGCCGGCATCACGGAGCGGCACATCGCACTGAACGACGACATGGCGATGCTGGCGCTGACCATGGACCTGGCCGAGGCCATGACCCTGCCCATGTCGGTGATCTGGTCGGCGATACGGAACTGGGTCGACCAGGGGCTGGTGTAGGTCATGACGACGGGCGACGCTCCACGGCGTGATGGCCCGGTTGCGCTGTCGGCGTTGTTCGACGAGGCGCTGCGGCACCTTGAGCCGAAGGAACCGGCGCAGGGCACGGCGCCGAGCCAGGACGGTTTTCTCTACAGCGGCAACCGGCACGAGAGCGTGCCGCGCGCGCTGTTCCTCGACCGACGCCTGACGCCGCTGGAGCGCAATGCCTGGCAGGTGTTCCGCCTGCAGCTCAACGACGACGGCGTGACCGCCTTTCCCACCTACGACCAACTCCGCCCCTATCTGGCGTCCATGCCCTGTGCGGCGCAAGCCTCGCACGAGACCGTGGCGCGCGCCTTGACGCTGCTGCGGCTGACGCGCTGGCTCAGCCTGGTGCGGCGGCGGCGCGATCCCAAGACCGGCCGCATCCAGGGGAACCTCTACGTGCTGCACGACGAACCGCTGTCGCCCTTCGAGGCGATGCAGCTCGACCCCGACTATCTGGGCCTGGTGAGCCAAGCGCTCACGCACGCGGCGAAGGCGGTGCAGGTCGTGGGCATGAACACGCTGCGGGAGATCGCCGAAGACCCGCTGCTCAGCGGGCGCACGCTGCCGACCCGCCTGCAGGTGCTCGCGCAGCGCATGGCGCGGCATGGCTGGACGACGCCAGGTTATCCACAGAAGGGTGCGGACCACGAATCCGAAGAAGGCCAGGAAGCCCTGCTTCGGAATGGCGCGCGCCCGTCTTCGGAATCCGAAGCAGGGCCGAAACCCGCGCCGGACGGCTCTCTTCGGATTCCGAAGGAGGACCGTACAGTACGTAATGATCGTATAAATGAAGTACGTACAGTACCGCGCGCGAGGGCCTTGCAGAACCTGCGGCTGCCCGAGCGTTTCCTGCGCTTGAAGGACGAGCAGCAGGCCGGCGCGCTGGTGGCGCTGCAGCAGGTGGACGAGGCGCAGAGGCAGGCCGTTCTCGACGAGTGGGCGGCACGCTGCCACAACAGCGCGGTACGCAACCCGGCCGGCTACCTGTTTGGCATCATCCAGAAGGCGATCCGCGGGGAGTTCAAGGCCTGGGCCGGAGAAAGTGCATCGGCGGCGCCAGCGTCCCCGCCATCGTCACCACCGGCATCCCGTGCGGCTGACCCCGAGGTGGCACGTGCCTACCTGGCACAGCTCCGAGAAGCCTTGCGTGATCGCTGATGTTGACTATCCCCAGGGGATAGCTGGAACAGACACCTTTCCGCCGCGCTCGATTGTCGCCCGCCGAACGACAGGCGAAACTGTCGCCTGTGAATCAGACGAGGACAGCCACGCACGAGCCCGGCCGATGATGGACATGACGACTTCCCCCGTCACAAACGTACTGCAACCACTGCAGCGAGACGTTCAGCGCTTGCTGGGCAGATGCCTGTTGCGCCTTCAACAATACGAGCGCCTCATGAAAGCCATCGTGGCGCACCACGAGATTTCAGGCCCGGCGCATTCGCTGGAGGCCATTCGCACAGCGCGGATCGAAGATGCCGCGACCAAGACCCTGGGCACGTTGGTCGGACAACTGTTTGGTTCGTATGTGGTCACCGATGGAAATGGTGGCAAGGAACGCGACAACGATCTTCCCGGCGACGTGATTTCCTTTCGCACGCGCGTGCAACTGAGCCTGTCTGCGCAGGACTACGCCAAAACCCAGGCCGACCTCAAAGACCTGGTATCGCTGCGCAACACCCTGGTGCACCACTTCATCGACCAGCACGATCTATGGACCGTGGACGGGTGTCGCGCTGCACAGGACGAACTCGGTTCCGCCTACACGCGCATCGATCAACACTTTGAGCAGCTGCGCGGCTGGGCCGAGCACATGGATCAGGCGCGGCGCCTGGCAGCGGAGTTCGTCCAGTCGGATGTGTTCCAAGACCTGGTGGTCAATGGCATCGCGCCGGACGGCACGGTGGACTGGCCGGCCGCCGGCATCGTTCGCGCGCTGCGCGAGGCCGCCGCGCAGTTGGCCGTCGAGGGCTGGACACCCATTGCCGCCGCTGGCCGCTGGATCGCGGACCAGCATCCCGAGCAGCTTCCAGCCAAGTACGGCTGCAGCAGTTGGCGGCAGGTGGTGCACGAGTGCCGCCTGTTCGAGCTTCGCTACCGTGAGGTGGAGGGGCAACGGGCCGCCTGGTACAGACCTCGCGAGGCATAGCCCCGCAACGCGGTCTCACCTCCGCGCGAGCCGCGAACAACTCCGCCGAGCTATCCCCAGGGGATAGCCGGCACACACAGCCTTCCGTGCGGAACAAACCGGGCGCGCATGGGCTGCGGTTTGTTGACTGACAGCCTTCCGGCCGATGCCGATGCTGGCGACTCGCCCCTTCACCGCGAGTCGCTCCCATGGCCAACGAACGCACAGAACCCCTGCAACTGAATCTCGGATCGCTGCGCAGCGCGATGTCGCTGACGCTGCACACGCACCACGCTTCGCGCATCTGGCACGGCCGCGCGCCGACCGAGGGGCGCCCCGGCATCATCGGTCTCAACGGCTTCATCGGCGCCATGAACAAGATGAAGCGCGGCGCCGAGCAGGACGACCCGTACTCGGATTGGTGGATGTTGCGGATCGAGGACAAGCTCGCCGACACCAAGACCCGCCTGCAGACCCTGCGCGAACAGGTCGACCAGGCCCTGGCCGACGTGCCACCGGCGCTGTCGCTGGGCGAGAACATGAATGTGCAGCCGGTGAAGCTGCCGCTGTTCGTGAATGCACAGCTCGGCTTCATGGCGGTGTACCTGCTGGCTGACTACGACGACCTGGCGCGCAAACTCATCCTGGCGCACCACACGGCGCTGATCGACCGCAGCACCTTGGAGCGCTGGCTCAATGATGGCGCGCACGCGCTGCGCAGCCTGTTCTCGCTCGCCCAGCAGTACCGCTACTCGGGCACGACGCGCGACGACTTCGCGGCGAAGAACGCCGCGGCGCGAGCGGCGCTGGAGAAGTTCGGCGAGCTGCCGCAAGACGTGCTGGAAGGCACGCGCCGCTCGCGCTTCGCGCCACCGATCGCGCGGCGGACGACCAAGCCCGGCACGCCGCCTGCTGCGCCCGCCATCGAGCCCGATGCGCCGGCTCACACGGATGGCGCAGCCAATCCAGCGACGGGTAATGAGGGTGCTGACGCATGACGGCATCGCCCCCCATCGGTCACTCCACGCGCTTCGTGGCGCTGGAACAGGCGGACTTCCAGCGGCTGGAACAGGCAGGCTACCTAAAAGGCCTTTTACAGCCTTTTAAGGGTAAGGGGAGTCTGGAGACCTGGGCCAGCCAGTGCGCAGCGCTGCGCGACGACGTGATTGGCCTGGCGCAGCGGCGTGTGCTGCCCCAGGCACGCGCCTACCCCTTCAGCCTGCTCGACGTGCAACTGGCCCAGCAGGCCACTGGCGCAGGGACGACCTTCCTGCGCTGGCGCAACCTCGACCGTTCCTCCATGGGTGTGGCGTTGTGGGAGGCCCTGCTGGCCAACCCCGCGACGCCGGCCTCGCTGATCGACGAGCTGTACGCGATCGAACTGCAGCGCATCGTGCTGAACATGCAGATCAGCCTGACCCACAGCATCGCTCGCCAAGCCCTGGAATGCGCCAGCAAGGCCGCCCAGGCCGAAGCGGCTTACCTGCGGCGTGTCCACGGGCATACCGCGGCCGTTCCACCCACCACCAAGGAGTCACCATGAGCACGCACTTCGTCGGCGAGGGCAACATCGGTTCTGCGCCGGACTACCGCGAATTTCCGAACGGCAACGACGAGCCGCGCCGGCTGCTTCGCCTGAACGTCTACTTCGACAACCCGATCCCGAAGAAGGACGGCGAGTACGAAGATCGCGGCGGCTTCTGGGCGCCCGTGGAGCTGTGGCACCGCGACGCCGAGCACTGGAAGACGCTGTACCAGAAAGGTATGCGGGTGCTGGTCGAGGGCCGCACCGTGCGCGACGAATGGGAGGACGCCGACGAGAACGAGCGCGTGACGTTCAAGGTCGAGGCGCGGCGCGTGGGCATCCTGCCGTACCGCATCGAGTCGGTGGCGCTCAGCACCAAGCCGGCCGGCGGACAGTAATTCGCCCATCGCCGTTCCCCCGAGGGCGACTGTAGCAACCGTCATACGCCCGCGATGCACCAGCGAGCTATCCCCAGGGGATAGCTCCAAGGTCGTCCACGGAGTTCCAGCCGCCCTCCCGAAACGACGCTCTTGCTGCGCCAGCTCCTGCGATCTATGCACACCGCTGCGGCAACGGACCGCCTGCCGATCACAAAGCGGTGTCTGCATCAATCGGCTTCCTTGCTGCCGGCATCTCGTGGCCCCGCCAAGCTGACGCCCATCCGATGAACCGCACATTTCCAAGGAGGCTTCATGCGCGTGTTCCTGTGCGAGAAGCCGTCCCAGGGCAAGGACATCGCCCGTGTGCTGGGTGCCGGTCAACGCGGCAACGGCTGCTACAGCGGCGCGGGTGTCGTCGTGACCTGGTGCATCGGTCATCTGGTGGAAGCGGTTCCGCCCGAAGGCTACGGCGAACAATACAAGCGCTGGGCCATCGAGCAACTGCCCATTCTTCCTGAGCGTTGGCGTGTCGAGCCCAAGGCGGCGACCGCAGCGCAATTCAAGGTCGTGCAGCAGCTCGTCGCCAAGGCGGGCGAGCTGGTGATAGCGACCGACGCCGACCGCGAGGGCGAGATGATCGCCCGCGAGATCATCGACCTATGCGGCTACCGCGGGCCGATTCAGCGCCTGTGGCTGTCGGCGCTCAACGATGCGTCGATCCGCAAAGCGCTGGGTGCGCTCAAGCCGTCCGCCGAGACGCTGCCGCTGTACTTCTCCGCACTCGCCCGATCGCGCGCCGACTGGCTGATCGGGATGAACCTGAGCCGCTTGTTCACACTGCTGGGGCGCCAGGCCGGCTATACCGGCGTGCTGTCGGTGGGGCGCGTGCAGACGCCGACGCTGAAGCTGGTGGTGGATCGTGATCGCGAGATCGCGCGATTCGTCTCCATGCCGTATTGGGCCGTGGATGTGCTGCTATCCCATGCCGGCCAATCCTTCACCGCGAGCTGGATACCGCCCGAAGGCAGTACGGATGCAGCGGGTCGCTGCCTTCAGCAGCCGGTGGCGCAGCAGGCTGCGGATCGCATTCGCGCGGCACGCGATGCGCAGGTCGTGTCGGTGGACACCGAGCGCGTGCGCGAGGCACCGCCGCTGCCGTTCGACCTGGGCACGCTGCAGGAGGTGTGCTCCAAGCAGTTGGGCCTCGACGTGCAGGAGACGCTGGACATTGCCCAGGCGCTGTACGAGACGCACAAGGCGACAACGTATCCGCGCTCGGATTCGGGCTACCTGCCCGAGAGCATGCTGGCTGAGGTACCGACCGTACTCGACGGCCTGGTCAAGACCGACCCCAGCTTGCGGCCGCTGATCGAGCGCCTGGATCGCCAACAGCGTTCGCGTGCATGGAACGACGGCAAGGTGTCGGCTCACCACGGCATCATCCCGACGCTGGAGCCCGCCAACCTATCGGCCATGAACGAGAAGGAACTCGCCGTCTACCGGCTGATCCGCGCCCATTACCTCGCGCAGTTCCTCCCGCACCATGAGTTCGACCGGACGGTAGCGCAGTTCTCGTGCAGCAGTCAGTCGCTGGCGGCCGTGGGCAAGCAGATCGCCGTCACCGGCTGGCGCGAGGTGCTGGCGACGCCAGGGCCGGACGATGCCGATGGCGAGGATGCGCAGCGCAGCCAGGTGCTGCCCGCCCTGCATGCGGGCTTGTCCTGCCCGGTCGGCAAGGTGGATCTCAAGGCGCTGAAGACGCTGCCGCCCAAGCCCTACACGCAGGGCGAGCTGATCAAGGCCATGAAGACCGTCGCCAAGTTCGTGACCGACCCGCGGCTGAAACAGAAGCTGCGAGATACCACCGGCATTGGCACCGAGGCGACACGCGCCAACATCATCAACGGTCTGATCGGTCGCGGCTACCTGGTCAAGAAAGGCCGCGCCGTCCGCGCTTCCAACGCGGCATTCACGCTCATCGACGCGGTGCCCTCGGCCATCGCCGACCCCGGCACCACGGCGGTGTGGGAGCAGGCGCTCGACATGATCGAGGCCGGCCAGATGGCGCTGGACACCTTCATCGAGAAGCAGTCCGTGTGGGTCGGCCAGCTCGTGCAGCAGTACCGCGGCGCAACGCTCTCGCTCAAGCTGCCGCCGGCGCCGGCCTGCCCGCAGTGCGGCGCACCGATGCAGCAGCGCACGGGCAAAAGCGGCGCGTTCTGGTCCTGCTCGCGCTACCCGGACTGCAAGGGCACGTTGCCGATCGAGTCCCCGACGGGCCGGCGCAGCGCACCGCGCAAGCGGCGCGCTGCCTCCAAGGCGTCCTGATCCTCGCTTCCCCCTGCCGCGCCGGCCCTTCACTGGCGGCGAGGCAAACGTCCCGCACCGCGCGGGACTCCAAAGCGCGCGTCTCCTTCTGCAACGGTGTGCGCGCCCCGTCTGCCCACCATCGGGCGACGGGGCGAGAAGGTCATTGCTCCACGAATCGCGCCCGCCGCCATTCCCTTGATCGGTGTGCCTTGCCTCGGCCACGAGGGGCTTCCTGACGCCTTGCCGCCGCGCGAGCCGTGAGGAGGCCCCTTGGGCCGAGGGTATTCCGTGCCGGTGCCCGCCGGCGGAACAACGGGCTCCCTTTGTGTGTGGATGCACGCCAGAGGTTTCCGGCCCCAGCCACGAAACGGGCCGGGTGCGATTGCTGACGCAGCGAACGGCTTTGACGACGGCCTGCGCTGACGCAGCCCACAGGTGGTTTTCCTTCCTCTCCAGCCGAAGGCCCGCGTGGCCTTCGGCGCCCTGGTCCTTGCCTTGTCCCGTGACGCGGGCCTGCCCTAAAGCGGGCCGTCCGCGATTCGGTTTTCCCTGCGACGGCAGCCATGCTTCGCGCCCATCCTCACGCCATGCGTTGCTGACAGTCGTCAGCGGCATGCCCTGGCAGTCTCGGTCTTCAAGACTGCAACGCGGTTCGCCGCGTTGACCGATCCAGTCCGCTTCGCATCGCCCACCGCGGACGCTCGCCGGCCTGGCGACGATGCACTTTTCTCAACCACCCGAGGGGAACCCCATCCCCTGCGGGATGCGTGCTCCCCGACCCACCAAGGAGCACGGCATGTCTGAACCTTCCGCATCTTCCTCTGCAACCGCAGTACGCAGTGGTGCGCTGGCGCTGGCCTGGACCGGCAAGCGTCTGCCGCTTCAGGTGCTGCGCAGCGCGGCCGGCCACTACATCGGCACGCAAGACGACGAAGGCCCGGTATCGCGGGAGTCCGTCGAGTATTTCCCGACCCACCTCGCAGCACAGCGCGCCCTGGATACCCATGCCTGGACGCAGCGCGCTCACCCCTGATTCCCACCCTTCAAGGAGTTCTCTCATGAATCTGTCTTTGCCCAAAGACGTGCTCGATCAGATGGCGCTGGAACAGGCGCACTTCGACGCTGCGCCGCAGGCCTTCTTCGAGGCCTGGAAGCGCGGCGCGCAGATCGCCGGCCACGAGTGGTTCGGCGACGGCACCCGCGAAGGTCTGCAGCGTGCCACCACCAAGTGGGACCTGCGGCCCAACATGCTGATGCTCAACGACGCCCTGGGTGTGCTGAGCAGCGGTCAACGCATGTTCCTGTCCGCGATGGTGAGCTTCTACAACTCCCGCGAGGGGGGCGCGATGCTCAAGCGTTGCGGCTTCGAGGGGCTGTCCGACTTCGGCGGCCTCGACCTGGAGCGGCGCCAGGTCATCGCCGACCTCACGCTGCACTACAACGGCTGGTGAGCCGCGCCTGGCAACCACCGTCCTTTCATCCCGCCCCACAAGGGACATGCGTCCCCGTTCGGGGCCATGTCCCTCCTTCTTTTCGCAGGAGCGGCCATGTCCCGAATCACCATCTTCCACTGACCTGCGCCGACCGCCACCAGGGCGGCCCGACGCCGCGGCCGGCTGACCGGCTGCCACTTCATCCACTCGCTGGGGTTCAATCCCCGGCAGGGGATTGCCTCGGCCATCCTCTGCTGGAGGAATCCTATGTCCCATTCCAAAAATCCCTTCGTCCGCGGCTACGATGGCCTGTCCGTGCAACGGCTGCTGGCGATTTCCTACGACGACGACTGCCCGCTGAGCTATCTGCCGCTGCACATCTCGCAGTCGCACCTGCCGGACAGCCAGGTCGAGCGCCATGCCTGCGTCTTCTGCGACGACTTCGCGCTGATCACCGAGGGCCAGAACGTGCCGCCCGAGTTGGACGCGCAGTGCCCCAGCCACGGCATCGTCCGAAACCTCGTCTACGCCGTCATGGCCGAACAGGCCGGCCAGCCGCTGCACGTCGGCGATACCTACTCCGAGGAAGCCGCGCACGAGGTGGTACACCGCCTGCGCTTCGAGACCGGGTTCTACAGCCGTGCCTGGGAAATCAGTTCGGCGCACATCACCGAGGAGGCCGGTCGCTTCCTCGCCGAACTGGCGGACATCGCCACGCCGAGCGGTTTTCTGTTCGTGGCCTTCCGCATTCCCTACAGCCCGGCGGTCGGCATGAAGCTGATCGCCACGCCCTGGACGGATGCGAACCTGCAGCATGTCGAGGGCATCACCGCCGAAGAGCTGCGGCAGGAGCACCGGGCCAAGGGCATGCCGGAGTCCCTTGTGGAAGTGTTGCACCTGGCCGCGCTCGCCGACGTGCGGCTGCTGATCTTCGATGCCGACGCGCCCGTGCTGGACGGACTGACGCTCTACGACGACGAGTAACCCGCAACCCATTCGAGCGCCCACGTCGGGGCTCTTCTTTTTCATCGACCGCGGTGGCGGCCGCCGTTTTCGGAAGACGATTGCCCGAGATGTCCGACGTCCATGGCGCTTCCCAGATGCCTAGGCCAATCCATGACCTGTCAGCAATGCAGGGCGGCGATTAGCGGACAGGATACATTGCCCTGGTGCGCATGGCATTCAGCGACCAGCGTGGACAAGGCTGCCTCGATACGGCGCAGGTCGGACAGCTTGGTGCGCACGTCGTCCAGCCGCAAGGCAGCCAGTTCCGCCGCCTCGCTGCAATGGGTCCCGTCTTCCAGTTTCAGAAGCTGCCCGATCTCGTCCAGGCTGAAGCCCAGCCGTTGCGCCGCCTTCACGAACTTCACCCGCGCCACGTCGGCGCTGCCGTAGCGGCGGATGCTGCCGTAAGGGCGGTCCGGCGTCGGCAACAGTCCCTTGAGTTGATAGAAGCGGATCGTCTCGACGTTGACCCCGGCCGCCTTGGCGAAGGCGCCGATGGTCAGGCTGTCCGGATCGGTGTTCATCACGCTTGACTCCGTAGTTGACTACGGAAATAAAGTTAGCGCATCGGACCAAGACCCGGAAGGATTTCCATGACTGAACCCATGAACGGTCGCGGCGCCCTGGCTGCCGGTGGCCTCGCCGCCATTCTCGCTTCGACCTGCTGCCTCGGCCCGCTCGTGCTGGTCGCACTCGGCTCTTCCGGCGCCTGGATCGGCAACCTCACCGTGCTGGAACCGTACCGGCCGATCTTCATCGGCGCGGCGCTGGTCGCGTTGTTCTTCGCTTGGCGCCACATCTTCCGGCCGGCGCAAGCCTGCAAGCCGGGCGAGGTCTGCGCGATTCCGCAGGTTCGTACGACCTACAAGCTCATCTTCTGGATCGTGGCCGCCCTGGTGGTGGTCGCGCTCGCCTTTCCCTACGTCCTTCCGCTGTTTTACTGACAGGAGATCATCATGACCAAGAAACTTGCCGCACTCGTGGCCCTGGCCGCCATCGTCGCCACGCCCGCCTGGGCCGTCGTCCAGACCGTCACGCTGTCGGTGCCCGGCATGACCTGCGCCGCCTGCCCGATCACCGTCAAGAAGGCGCTTTCCAAGGTGGAGGGCGTCAGCCAGGTGGGCGTGAGCTTCGAGAAGCGGGAAGCGGTCGTGACCTTCGATGACGCCAAGACTGACGTCCAGAAACTGACCAAGGCGACCGAGGACGCGGGCTATCCGTCCTCGATCAAGGAATAGGCCGTGGACAAGCACACCAGGTTGCTGCGATTCGGCATCGGCGGAACGGCCATCGCCGCGCTGTGCTGCTTCACCCCGATTCTGGTGGTTTTGGTCGGGGCTGCCGCATGGGTCGGCTATCTCGACTGCGTGCTGTTCCCGGCGCTGGCGATTTTCATCGGTCACACGGTGTACGCATGGAATAAGCGTCGCCAGGCACAGGCCTGCTGCACGCTCGACAGCGAGGGAGGAAATCAATGATTCAGCTCGACATCGAAGGCATGACCTGCACGTCGTGTGCCAACCATGTCCGCGATGCACTGCTCAAGGTGCCCGGCGTCGAACGTGTGGAGGTGGATTACCCGACTGGCGCGGCGCAAGTGACCGGCAATCGGCCACTCGATGCACAAGACCTGATCGCTGCCGTCTCGGTCATGGGTTATCACGCCAAAACCTTGCGATCGCCATCCCCCGTCGGCACCGACACGCCGACACCTGCGGATGGCACGCTCGGACGCGATCGCGCCCAGTTGCATATCGCCGTAATCGGCAGCGGCGGGGCCGCGATGGCGGCGGCGCTGAAGGCCGTCGAGCAAGGCGCGCGCGTCACGCTGATCGAACGCAGCACGATAGGCGGCACCTGCGTCAACGTCGGCTGCGTGCCCTCGAAGATCATGATCCGCGCCGCCCACATCGCCCACCTGCGCCGGGAAAGCCCGTTCGATGCCGGCCTGCCGCCCGCGTCGCCGGCGATCCTGCGCGAAAAGCTGCTGGTCCAGCAGCAAGACCGCGTCGATGAGCTGCGCCATGCCAAGTACGAAAGCATCCTGGACGGCAACCCGGCCATCACCGTGCTGCGCGGCGAAGCCCGCTTCCAGGACGGCCGCAGCATCACGGTGCGGCTGAACGCGGGCGGCGAGCACGTGGTTTCGTTCGACCGCTGCTTGGTCGCCGTAGGCAGCAGTGCCGCGGTGCCGGCGATTCCCGGTCTCAAGGACACGCCCTACTGGACATCGACCGAAGCCCTGGTGAGCGACCGCATCCCCGAGCGACTGGCCGTGATCGGCTCCTCAATGGTGGCCGTGGAACTCGCGCAAGCCTTTGCTCGGCTGGGCAGCAAAGTCACGCTCCTGGCCCGCAGCACCCTGTTCTTCCGTGAAGACCCGTCCATCGGCGAGGCGCTCACGGCGGCCTTCCGCTTGGAGGGTATCGAGGTGTTGGAGCACACGCAGGCCAGCCAGGTCGCGCATGCAAACGGCGAGTTCGCACTGACCACTAATCACGGCGAACTGCGTGCCGACAAGCTGCTGGTCGCCACCGGCCGCGCGCCCAACACGCGCAGCCTGGCGCTCGACGCGGCCGGCATCACCGTCAATGCACAAGGGGCCATCGTGATCGATACCGGCATGCGCACCCGCGCCCCGGACATCTACGCCGCCGGCGACTGCACCGACCAGCCGCAGTTCGTCTATGTCGCAGCGGCGGCCGGCACCCGCGCGGCCGTCAACATGACCGGCGGCGACGCAGCGTTGGACCTGACCGCGATGCCGGCGGTGGTGTTCACCGATCCGCAGGTGGCTACCGTCGGGCTGTCCGAAGCCGAGGCGCACCTCAAGGGCATCGAAACCGACAGCCGCCTGCTAACGCTGGACAACGTGCCGCGCGCGCTCGCCAACTTCGACACGCGCGGCTTCATCAAGCTGGTCATCGAGGAAGGCAGCCACCGGCTGATCGGCGTGCAGGCGGTGGCCCCGGAAGCGGGCGAACTGATCCAGACGGCGGCGCTGGCGATTCGCAACCGCATGACGGTGCAGGACCTGGCCGACCAGTTGTTCCCCTACCTGACGATGGTCGAGGGGCTGAAGCTGGCGGCCCAGACCTTCAGCAAGGACGTGAAGAAACTGTCCTGCTGCGCCGGCTAGGCAAGCAAGGAGGGATCGCCAGTGAGCGCGCCCGCACGGCCGCCCGAAGGGCGCGCTCCCTCCCTCGGGGAGGATGTCGCGGAGCGACAGGAGGGTAGTCCAGTGAGCACCTACACGGTACCGAAACTGGCTCTGGACGCTGGGGTGAGCGTCAGTGTGGTGCGCGACCACGTGCTGCGCGGGCTGCTCAGACCCGCGGGCCACACGCCTGGCGGCTACGGTCTCTACGATGCCTGGGCCCTGGAGCGGCTGCACTTCGTGCGCGCCCTGGTCGCTACGCGACACATCACGGCACCGACGCGTCCCGGGCGTCGACCGGGCCGTGCCAGCGTGGCGACCGGCGCCACAGCCTGGCGGCAAGCACCGCGAAGGGCATCGTGCAGCGCCAACTCAAGGACGCGCTGCGCGCGTGCCGTATCTGCGCTCCCTCCCTCGCCCCTGCGGGATACCCTGTGTATTGGCGTTCACTGCCCTCATCAGTTCCATGGCATACACGCTCGTCCAACCATCAGTTACGCTCACCAAACTCACGCACCAGGCGCCAACTCAGCCGCAGCGCGAGAGCATAGCCCAGACCGGCCAACACCGGCACGTCGCCCCAGCGCGGCCCCAGGCTGTGCTGCATGAGCAGCGAGGCGGCGATATACAGGCCCAGGGTCACCAGCGCCAAGGCCACGCGCCTGCTGCTGCGGCCGATTTCCTCTTGGAGCGGCTCAAGGCCGTGATGTGCCACCGACACCTCCATGCCGCGGTTGCGAATGCCGTGTAGCGCCCGGCTCAGGTCCGAAGGCAGCTGGCGCAGAGACACGAAGGCCTCGTACTTGAAGCGCGCGCCGGGATCGCCAACGCCACCGGCGATCTCCAGCATCGCCCCGGCCTTGGCGAACAGCCCCTCCATGAGGTTGAAGCGCGGATCGAGGCGGCGCACCGTGCTCTCCATCAGAAAGACGGCCCGCAGCAGCAGCAGCAGGGGCTGCGGCAGGCGTACGTTGCGTCCGTGACCCATACGTGCGATGCGCAAGAAGGCTTCGCCAAAGGACCAGTCGCTGAGCGGCTTGCGACCATAGTCTTGCACCACTTCCTCCATGCCCGCACGGAACTCAATCCGGTCCAGCTTGCCGCCGAGCATGCCCAGATCGAGATAGGCATCGACTAGCCAATCGCCGTCCTGCTGCACGAATGCCATCATGAACGCTACGAGGGCCATGCGCGTGCGGCGGTCCAGGAAGCCCACCAAGCCGAAATCGTGGAAGCAAATCCGCCCGTCTTCGAGCACGAACAGGTTGCCCGGATGTGGGTCGCCGTGGAACATACCTTCCACGAAAAACTGGCGCATGTAGGCCTCTACCAGGTTCGCTGCCAACCGCTCGCCTTGGTGCAGAAACGCTGCATCATCGATGCGCCTGCCCGGACTCAACTCCTGTACAACCACCCACTCCGTATACAGTTCGTCCACGACCGCAGGCACGTACACCGTCGCAGATTCGTGGAACATCTCCCCGAACCGGGCGATGTTTTTGGCCTCCTCGCGGAAGTCGAGCTCCTTGTGTAGATTCCGCGCCAGTTCGTCCACGATTTCCATGGGTCTCACGGCGCGCAGCGCCGGGCTCAACCAAAGGACGCTCTTCAGGAACCAGCGCAATATGCGGATGTCCTCGTCCACTTGGCGCCGGATACCAGGGCGGCGCACCTTGACGATGACCACGCGGCCGTCGGTGAGCGTGGCGCGATGCACTTGGGCGATGGAGCCCGCGGCGAGCGGCTGAGGTTCGAAGTGGAGAAACAGTTCGGTCAGCGAGCGCCCAAAGGAAGCCTCCACCTCGGCCGCGGCCTGCTCGAAGGGAAACGCCGCGACGCTGTCGTGCAGCTTTTGCAGCGCCGCCACGTAGTCGTCGGGAAGCAGTTCCCGATGCAGGCTAAGCCCCTGGCCCAGTTTGACAAAGGTCGTACCGAGCTGCTCCAACGTCACAGCGAAGCGCTGGGCCGGCGACGTCCTGGCGCTGAGCAGTCCGACGCGCACGAGGCTCCACCACAGGAGGAAGCCCCACAGCGCACGGTTGATCTGCACCAGACGGATAACTATGTGCACGAGCGTCACTCGCACCGCGGTTTGCGCCGCCGACACCATACGCCCCAAGTCAGCGGGCGGGGCCGGCGCACAGTGGCGCGGCGCCGGAATGACAATCACCGACCTCGACGACACGGACTGAGGGCGGTATGCACGGGGATACGAACAAGACTCTCCTCCTCGCGTAACGACGCGACCGCCGAGCGTCAAGGAATCTCGCACTCGTTGCGGCAAAGGCACATCGCAGCCCATGTGATTGACATAAACCCGATTGCCAACGCGCAGTTGGGCTCTGCAGGCATCTTCGCAGTATGTCCGCAATGATAGCCGTTTCGGCGATACGCGATCGCAACATACCCGCATGTCACCTTCGCTTCATGCACGTCGGGCCTCCACTTTGGGAAAGTGTGATCCATGGCCTCGTCATCGCTACGAGCTCCGGATTACGGATTCGTCGGCATGGCATCATCGGAGCCGGAATGACTACGCGACCTCCTGATCGCATTTCATCTGCACCATGCGTCTCAGGACCGCCTCGTCTGCGATGAACGCGTCGACGGCAACAGGATCAAACTGTACGCCCGACATACGAAGTATCTCGGCCTTTGCCGTGTCGAATGACAGTCCCTTGCGGTAGGGGCGATCCGAGGTCATGGCGTCGAGCGTATCGATCACGGCGAACAGCCTCGCCCCCAACGGGATGGCCTCCCCACGCAAGCCACGCGGATAACCTGTGCCATCGTAACGTTCCTCGTGGCAGCGGACCATTTCTGCGGCCTCCGCCATGCCTGCAAGGTGACTGACGAGGAAATGGCCGTCGTCGGGATGGCGGCGCATCACGGCCCATTCATCGTCATCGAGAGGTTCGTTCTTCAACAGGATACGGTCCGGCACGCCGATCTTCCCGAGGTCGTGAAGTAGCGCGCCCCAGTAGATTTGGGCGAGGCGCCGCTCGTCATGCGGAAAGAAGCGCTTCGCGAGGACGACCGTATGGCAGGCGACACGCCGCGAATGGAGACCGGTCTCATGCTCACGCAGATCGAGGGCGGCGGCGAGCGCCTCGGCGAAACCGGCGTTCGGGTCGCCGCAACTCGTACATTCCGCCGCGAGCGGTTCGAGAAAACATCGCTCACAGAGCGGATCACCGGTTTCGGGGTCACGCCGGGATGCGATGAGAGCGCCACAGCAACGGCACTTTGCCGCTGAAGCGGTCGAACTGCGCGAATCTTTCAAGGCTGGAATCTCCTCGGATAACGATCCGATTGCGAACCCGGTCCGTCAGTTCCGCGTCGAGTCGACGTGGGGCCCAAAAACCTGCCCTGTGCGACGCGATCCAGATGACCGATTCGTAATGTAGGCGTCATTCCGCAGCAAGTCCCTGCGGATCATACTGTCGTCAGTGCGTCGTATTCGGCGGCGATCTGGAAAATTGGGAACGACGTGCCACACCTCGCTGTGGTGCAGGCGAAGCCGAATCAGAAGATTTTTGATCGTCCAGGAAACAAATGATGCCTACCCATGATCATTCCGCTCACGACACCTCGCCGGGGACCGCCACCACCAAGATGAGCCGGCGCTCGAAATGGGTCTTTGGCGGCTTCGCGGCGATCGCGCTTGTCCTCCTCGCTTTCGAGCACCGCGTCCATCTGGCGGGCTGGCTACCTTGGCTGATCCTGCTCGCCTGCCCGCTCATGCACGTGTTCATGCACGGCGGGCATGGTCATGGCGGCCACGCCACAAAGTCCGACAGCGGAGACGAAAAATGACTGAAAACGCCTACGGACTGTGGTCGCTGGTGCTGATCAACTCGGCCCTCTTCATCTTCTTCGCCTTCAGCTTCTTCAAGCCGCGAAGCCGGCGCGACTGGCGCACCTTGGGCATGTTCTCGGCCTTCGTCGTGGCCTTATTCACGGAAATGTACGGCTTTCCGCTCACCATCTACCTGCTGTCAGGCTGGCTCGCGCAGACGTTTCCGGGCGTGGATTTCCTGGCCCACGACTCCGGCCATCTGCTGGAGGTGATGTTCGGCTGGCGCTCAAACCCGCACTTCGGGCCTTTCCATCTGATTTCCACGCTATTCATCGGTGGCGGCTTCTGGTTGCTGGCTGCGGCGTGGCGGGTGCTCTATGCGGCGCAGGCGAGCGGTCAACTCGCGACCAGCGGCCCTTACGCCCGGTTGCGGCACCCGCAGTACGTCGGGTTCGTCCTGATCATGGTGGGCTTCCTGTTCCAGTGGCCCACGCTGATCACGTTGGTGATGTTCCCGATCCTGCTTGTCGTGTATGTGCGCCTCGCCCGCCGCGAGGAAGGCGACTCGGCGGCCGCTTTCGGCGACGCCTGGACGCGCTACGCCCGGGCGACACCGGCTTTCATCCCGCGCTGGCGCACCGGTCATGGCCGGGCGTCGCCCAGTACTTGAACCCACCTCAAATCACGGCAAGCCAGGGAGCATGGACATGGACAGGCCAGTTACCTCGATGAAGCGCACTACGGACTCGGTTGCAGAGGGCGGCGGTCACCACGTACTTGGGGCGGGGCACACGCATGACCATGGCGGCCACGCGCACGATGCGGCGACCGCGAAGGACCCGGTATGCGGGATGAGCGTCCCGCTCGATGCCGGCAAGCCGACGGCGGAACACCAGGGCAGCACCTACCACTTCTGCTCGCAGAAATGCCACGACAAGTTCATCGCTGAGCCGACCCGGTATTTGGCCGGCAAGCAGTCCGCCAGGGCCGCGTCGAAGGGCACGAAATTCACCTGCCCGATGCATCCGGAGATCGTCCGCGACGCCCCGGGAGATTGCCCAAAATGCGGCATGGCCCTGGAGCCCATGGGCGTGCCCGCCGAAGACGAGGGACCCAACCCCGAGTTGGTGGATTTCACCCGCCGGTTTTGGATCGGCACCGCGTTTACGGTCCCGCTTCTGATCCTGACCATGACCCCGTACCTGGGCTACATCGGGATTCGCGAATGGTTCGGCGAGCAGACGTCGCTGTGGATTGAAGTCGTCCTCGGCTCCCCGGTGATCCTGTGGGCCGGCTGGCCGTTCTTCGTGCGCGGGTACAAGTCGTTCCGCACCATGAACCTCAACATGTTTAGTCTGATCTCCATGGGCGTCGGTGCGGCCTATGTTTTCAGCATCGTCGCCGTTGTTGCGCCAGCGCTCTTCCCCGCCGGCTTTCGCAAGGAAGACGGCACCGTGGGCCTCTATTTCGAGGCGGCGGCGGTCATCGTAACGCTGGTCCTCCTCGGTCAGGTGATGGAACTGCGGGCGCGCGAGCGGACCGGCTCGGCGATCCGGGCGCTGCTCGACATGGCCGCCAAGACGGCGCGGGTGATTCGCCCCGATGGCACCGAAGAGGAGATCCCGCTTGAGGCGGTGCAGGTCGGTGACCGGCTGCGGGTGCGCCCCGGCGACAAGGTGCCCGTGGACGGCGAGGTGGTCGACGGTCGCTCCTCGGTGGACGAATCGATGATCACGGGCGAGCCGATGCCGGTCGAGAAGATCGCGGGCGACCCGGTGACCGGCGCCACCATCAACGGCACCGGCAGCCTGATCATGGAGGCGAAGCGCGTCGGCGCCGACACCCTGCTGGCCCAGATCGTCGAGATGGTCGCCAACGCCCAGCGTTCGCGCGCGCCGATCCAGAAGTTCGCCGACATGGTGGCCGGCCGTTTCGTGCCGGCGGTGGTGGGCATCGCGATCCTCGCCTTCATCGCCTGGGCCGTGTGGGGGCCGGCGCCGGCGCTCGCCTACGCGCTGGTCGCGGCGGTGGCGGTGCTGATCATCGCCTGCCCGTGCGCACTAGGTCTGGCCACGCCCATGTCCATCATGACCGCCACCGGGCGCGGCGCCCAGGCCGGCGTGCTGATCAAGAACGCCGAGGCGCTGGAGCGCTTCGCCAAGGTGGACACCCTGATCGTGGACAAGACCGGTACGCTCACCGTCGGCAAGCCGAAACTGGTCGCCGTGCTGCCCGCCGCCGGCCATGACGAAGCCGAAGTGTTGCGCCTCGCGGCGAGTCTCGAACGCGGCTCGGAGCACCCCTTGGCCGATGCCATCGTCGCCGGTGCCGAGGAGCGCGGCGTGAAACTCAGCAACGCCAAGGACTTCGAAGCGCTTACGGGCAAGGGTGTCACGGGGGTCGTCGAGGGCCGCGCGGTGGCGCTGGGTAACGCCAGGTTGCTCGCTGAACTCGGCCTTGACGGCGGGCAGCTGTCCGAGACTGCCAACGCGCGCCGCGACCAGGGCGAGACCTTGATGTTCGTCGTCGTCGAGGGTGCTATCGCAGGGCTCGTCAGCGTCGCCGATCCGGTAAAGGAGACCACACCCGCGGCGCTCGAGGCGCTGCACGCGCTCGGCTTTCGCATCATCATGGCCACCGGCGACAACGAGCGCACCGCCCGGGCGGTGGCCGCGCGACTGGGCATCGACGAGATCCGTGCCGACGTGCTGCCGGCCGACAAGGCCCGCATCATCCAGGACCTTCAGGCCGCCGGAAGCAAGGTCGCGATGGCCGGCGACGGGGTGAACGACGCCCCGGCGCTCGCCCAGGCCGACGTGGGCATCGCCATGGGCACCGGCGCCGACGTGGCCATCGAGAGCGCCGGCTTCACCTTGGTGAAGGGCAACCTCGACGGCATCGTGCGGGCGCGGCGGCTGTCCCGGGCGACCATGCGCAACATTAAGCAGAACCTGTTCTTCGCGCTAGTTTACAACGCTGCCGGCGTACCCATCGCCGCTGGCGTCCTCTATCCGTTTTTCGGAATCCTGATCGGCCCGATCTTCGCCGCGTTCGCCATGAGCGCGTCGTCCCTGTCGGTGGTGCTCAACGCCTTGCGCCTGCGTCGGGTGCGGATCTGACGCAGGCGCATCGCTGGCGTAAGGGAGATCCAAAATGCCTAAAGATGACACGATCCCGCCGGACCCGCAGCGGAGGCGTCTTGTGGTCGCCACCTCGGTGGCGGGCGGTGTTGCCGCCGCGGCCACCGCGGTGCCCTTCGTGGCCAGTCTGATGCCCAGCGAACGGGCCAAGGCGGTCGGCGCGCCGGTGAGCGCGGATGTCTCCGCGCTGGGGCCCGGAGAGATGATGACGGTGCCCTGGCGCGGCCAGCCCGTGTGGATTCTGCATCGCACGCCCCGCATGCTCGCGGGGCTGGAGAAGTTAGAGCGCGATTTGCTGGACCCGACGTCGGAACGTCCCCAGCAGCCCGAGTATTGTCGCAATCAATACCGTTCGCGCAAGCCCGAGTACCTGATCGCGGTGGGCCTCTGCACCCACCTTGGCTGCGTGCCCACCTTCCGCCCGGATGTTGCGCCGCCCGACCTTGGCCCCCAATGGGATGGGGGCTACTACTGCCCGTGCCATGGCTCTCGGTTTGATCTGGCCGGGCGCGTCTATCGGCACGTGCCGGCACCGCTCAATCTGGTCATTCCGCCCTACTACTACTCTGAGACAAGCACGGTGACAGTTGGCCTTGACGGAGAGAAAACCTAACGGCGAGGGGGGTGCTTGGAGTCCCCGCTGCAGTCCGGCCATCGGCAGCACGGCGGCGCGGGGAGATTGATGGGCGTCGCGTCGCCAGGTTTTCGAGGAGTATTCGACATGGATTGGCTGACCGGGAACTGGATCTGGGTATTCGTCGTGGTAGCGGGCCTGTGGTTCTTCATGCGACGTGGTGGTCTGCATGGCCGCAGCATGGGTGGCCGCCATGGGCGATCGCAGGGCAATACGCGTGAAGGGCATGATGGGGCGACGCAGCCCGCGCCATCAGGGGACGCGCCCACCGTGGCGGGGGCGGCACTCGACCCGGTAAGCGGCAATCCGGTTCGCACTGACCGTGCGCTTACCGCGGTCTTCGGCGGGCGCGCCTATTACTTCGAGTCGGACGACACGCGCCAGCGCTTCGAGGCCGAACCTCAAAAGTACGCGGGCGCCGCGGCTCCGCTGGTGCAGGCCGATCGGCCGCGCCGGCGGCGGGGATGCTGAGCGCGCCAGGCCACGAGATGACCCGGCGTGCCTTCTGCCTGCTCGCCGGCGCGAACTTTGTCATCGCGCTCGGCTACGGGGCGATCCTCCCGCTGCTGCCAACGATGCTCGGCGACGTGGCTGGCGTAGCCACGCCCACTGCCGTGGCTTGGCATACCGGCGCCCTGCTGGGCAGCTACATGCTCGGACTGTTCGTGACAGCGCCCCTCTGGGGTGCCGTGTCGGACCGGATCGGCGGTCACCGCCTCCTGCTGTTCGGGCTGTGCGGCTACGCCGTCGCGCTCGTCGCCTTCGCGATGGCGGGCTCACTAGCCAGCGCGTACGGCTGCCGCATCCTGGCGGGGGTGGCGGGCGGTGCGGTATTGCCGGTCGTTACCACCTCGATCGGAAAGGTGCCTGACCCCCGCGTCCGGGCACGGCTCTTTGCCGGCGCATCGATAGCGACGCTGCTCGGCCTGCTTGCAGGGCCTGCCGCGAGCGGCTTCGTCTACGCCGCCATGGAGCGCATGGGGGATGTGAGCGAGATGACGCTGGCCGTCGTGGGCCTGCCACTCGCGACCGCGGCGGGGTGTGCCCTGGCGGTCGCCATGGGCGTTGCCCTCGGCGGGATCGGAGACCCTGCCGTGGGCAGCGCGGATCCTAAACTGCGCCCACCCCGGATCGTCTGGCGCCAGGCATCGCCGGTACTGTTCGCGAGCTTCCTCGTCCTGTTCGGCCTCGGCGCATTCGAGGCCATGCTGCCTGTTCTCGCACCGACGGCGCTATCGCTCGACCCGCCGACGCTTGGCGCCCTGCTCGCGCTGTGCATGGTGGTCATGCTCGCCGTCCAGAGTGGCCTGTTCCTCGCCCCGATTCTGCATCGGGTGGCGCACGGCCCGTTCCTCGCTGCGGGGTTTCTCGTCTTGGCCGCCGGCATCGCATTTCTCGGGCAAGCAGGTTCGCTCGCCGGCGCGGCGCTCGCCGTGGCTTTGATCGGCGCTGGCGGGGCCTTTCTGCAACCGGCGATCGCCTATCTCGCGACCTTGAACGATGCGGGCGCGAGCGGCACGCTTCTGGGCGCGCTCACCGGCGCTGGCAGCCTGGGTCAGGGCTTGGGATCGCTCGCCGGCGGAGCGCTGTTCGCAGCGCTCAATGCGAACGGGCTGTGGGTGATCGCCGCCGCACTTGTGGGCGGGGCAGCGTGGATCGGTATGCCCGTTCGCGCCAATGCGGCACGCGTGTCACGGAACAAAGGGCGAAAGGAAAACGTGAGGGAGACCTTTCGATGAGTGCGCCCCCCGGCACCACGCGTGCTGCCGTCCCCGACTTTTTGCCGGCAATTCGGATCATCCGGCGCCTGCTGCATGGATTGGAGCCGGCGCCGGCACTGCGCCTATGGGACGATACGCTGTGCGCGCCCGATGAACGCCCAGCCCCATTCACGCTCGTGCTGCGCGACCCGGCGGTGCTGCGCCGGCTGGTGATCGAGGGAAACCCGCTCCTTCTGGCCGATGCCTACGTCCGTGGAGCTTTGGACGTCGAGGGCGACCTGTACGGCGCGCTCGGGCTGAAGCGCCATTTCGAGTCGATCTCCCTGTCGTGGCGCGATCGGATCGTGCTATTGCGCGACGCGCTGCGCTTGCCGGCGCCCGCCGATGCGCACTCCGGACCTCATCGCGGCTTCGCCTCGCGGGTGGCGCTGCGCTTCTCCCATCGCCACACGCGCCACAGCGATTGCGCCGCGATTTCGTTCCACTATGACGTGTCCAATGAGTTCTACGGACTGTGGCTGGACCCCGAACGCGTCTATTCGTGCGCCTACTTCGAGCACCCCGATGACACGCTGGACTCAGCCCAGCGCAACAAGCTAGAGCACACGTGCCGCAAGCTCCGTCTGCAACCCGGCGAGCGCTTGCTCGACATCGGTTGCGGTTGGGGCGCGCTGGTGTGCTGGGCCGCACGCGAGCACGGTGTCCTCGCGCACGGCATTACGTTGAGCGAGCGCCAGCTCGACTACGCGAAACGGCGCATCCGCGCCGAAGGGCTTGAGGACCGGGTGACGGTCGAGTTGTGCGACTACCGCGACTTGGCCGGCGCGGCGGTGTACGACAAGGTGGCCAGCATCGGGATGTTCGAGCATGTGGGACTGGCGAACCTGCCGGCCTACTATGCGACGGTGCGCCGCGTGCTGCGGCCCGGCGGCCTGTTCCTCAACCACGGTATCACTCACGATGAAGAGGGCTGGAGGAAGACCGTAGGGACCGAGTTCATCAACCGCTACGTGTTCCCCGACGGCGAACTTGACTGCGTGAGCAACATCCAGCTCGGCATGGAACGAGCGGGCTTTGAGATCCTCGATGTGGAAGGTCTGCGGCCCCACTATGCGCTCACGCTGCGGCGCTGGGTCTCTCGCCTGGAAGCCGCGCGAGACGCTGCAGTGCGGGAAGTCGGCGAAGCAATCTGGCGCGTCTGGCACCTGTACATGGTGGCCTGCGCGCTCGAGTTCGAAGCCGGCAGCACCGGCGTCTACCAAATCCTGACCTCCAGCCGTCAGCGGGGCGTGTGGCCGGTGCCCCTCACGCGCACCGATCTGTACCACGGCGACCGGGCCAACATCCATGCGCCCCGCTGATGTTGTGTTTCTCCACCACTGCGACCCTTACGGCGGTCAGCCCGCCGCTCGGCAGCCGGCAACCGGGCGGGGCGCCATGACCGGACGGATCGGTGTGCGCATCGCCGGAACATTCGCGCTCGGCGGCTTACGCCGATGTAATGCCAGCGTCACAGACCGGTCGGGTGCGCAGGCGCAAGATGGTTTCCACACAGTCGAACTTTTTCGGGGTGGGACGGAGGTTAGTCCAGTGAACTCGTCGGTGAAGGATCCGGTGTGTGGGAGGAAGGTACACTCGCGCGAGATTTCCACAGTGTTCCTGGGAACCGAATACGGCTTCTGCTCGGTCGAGTGCCGTGACCGGTTCCTGGCTTTCCCCCATCTGTACGCCGGCCTGCGCGGTCAGCGATCGCCCTGCCAGAGAGGACTGCAAGTCCTGCAGCACCGGCGCCTGTCCTTGGCTGCTCCGTTGTCCCCCGAGCAGGGCGCTCGCGTGACCGAGGCGCTTGAGGGGCTGTCCGGCATCCGGGCGGTGGAGGTCCGCGGCATCCGGATCGAGTTCGTCTGCGACCTGATGAAGGTGGAGGCCCGCCAAATCGAGATCCGCCTGGCAGCGGTCGGCGCACGACTCGGAGAGGGCTGGGAGGAACGGTTGCGGCAGGGTTTGGAGAACTGCGAGGCCCGCGACCGGGATCTCCCCCCTTCGATTCGGCATCGCCGTCAGTGAATGCCGCGCGTGGCGGATTAGGAGGCTCAAATGGAATGGCTATCCCAGAACTGGTTTTTCGTGTTGATCCTGGCCGTTTTTGTCGGCATGCATTTGTTCGGACATGGCGGTTGCGGCGGCGGGCACGGGAGGCATGGCAAGAATGACGACAAGAGCGGGCCGCGGCAGACCGGCGGGCACCGACACTAGGGGGCAATCATGTTGAATTTGAAGGTAGTGACATGGGCATTGGGGATATCAACCGCGTTTAGCTTCGTGTTTTGCGTCGCCTACGGGCTCGCCACCCCCGAGAGTTTGCACATGCATGCGTTCCTTGAGCAGGTGTTGCCCGGTTTCAAGTGGCTGAGTTGGTCTGCATTCGTGATCGGGCTGGTGGAGAGTTTTCTCTACGGCGTCTACGCGGGCCTCGTCTACGTCCCGGTCTACAACTTTCTCCAGCGGCGCTGGTGTGCGTGAGACCCGACGCGTGGGGACCGGCGACGCCGCAGCTGGTGAGCGCAGGCGCCCGGCCGTGCGCGGGCGCCTGCTGGGGTCCATGCGCTGCGAGATCGTCCGATTGGGCGCTTCGCCCCGCGGCACGGTGCAGGCCGGCTTCTATGTGGTACTGCGCCCTCTGGGTGCGGACTGCCGCGGAGGTAAGGGGCGGTCTGCGTGGTATGGACCCTTCGCGAGTCGGCGCCTTGCTGAAACGCTGCGGGTCAGCGCGTTCTTCCTCGGGGCGAGGCAGGCCGTTCGGGGAGCGCCCGCCACACAAGACGACACGACGGTGCCCAACCAGGGGGGGGCCGCGATTGACGTTGGCTCTCGCCCTCGCGCCGGTGCGCAGATGCGGGCCACGGGCGGGATCGCACTAACGGCGACCGGCCCTAGGCGCGGGTGAGTGGTGGAACTCCACGAATTCTTCCTCGCGCTCGCCATGGTGCTGCTCGGTGCCCGACTGCTGGCAGAAACCGCGAGCCGGCTAGGTATTCCCGCAGTCATCGGCGAATTGACGGCCGGATTGATCCTGGGGCCGTCGCTGCTGGGTTGGGTCTCTCCGAGCACTCCCCTGGAGATCCTGGCTGAAATCGGCATCATCCTGCTGCTGTTCGAGGTGGGCATGAATACCGATGTGTACCGGCTCGCCCGTGCCGGCGCGAAGCCGGTGCTCGTCGCCCTCACGGGATTTGCACTCCCCTTTGCACTCGGAGCGAGCGTCAGCCGATACGGCTATGAGCTGCCGCTCATGGCTAGTCTGTTCATAGGCGGCACCCTCACCGCGACCAGCATCGGCATCACGGTGCGGGTACTGACGGACCTGCGGCGGCGCTCATCGGACGAGGCGCAGATCATCATCGGTGCGGCGGTGCTGGACGACATCCTGGGCGTGCTCGCGCTGGCCTTCCTGTACCAGTTCGCGGTCATCGGGGAGATCACGCCGACTTCGGTCGGCCAGGTGAGCCTGTACATTTTCCTGTTTGTCGTGCTCGCCCCGGTGACAGCCAAGCTGGTCGCCTGCGTAATCGATCGCTACGACCGCAGGAGCGCGTCGCCCGGCTTGCTCGTGACCATGGTGGTGAGCCTGATCATGTTGTTCAGCTACCTGGCACATCTGGTCGGGGCGCCACTGATCCTGGGCGGATTCGCCACCGGCATTGCCATGGGGCATCGCTTTCGGCTGCACGTGGCACACCGCCTGCGCGTCCCGTTCTCCGCTACCCTCAACCGTGCCCTGGACGCCGCACCGGACCTCTCCGAACGCCTGGAGCACCAGTTCCGCCCTCTTATTCACGTGTTTACGCCAGTTTTCTTCGTCATGGTTGGCGTGTCGTTGGACTTGCGCGCAGTCGACTGGGGTTCCACGTTCGTGTGGAAACTAGCGTTGGCCCTGCTTCTGATCGCGATCGCCGGCAAGGGCCTTGCCGGCTACTGCATCCGGGAGAGCCGGTTGCGCCAAGCGGTGATCGGGCTCGCCATGGTGCCACGCGGCGAGGTCGGCCTCATCTTCACGCAAGTGGGCCTGGCCAATGGTCTCCTCAACACCGAAGCGTATGCGGCCCTGCTGATCGTGATCGCACTTACCACCGCGCTTCCGCCCTTAGCTCTGAAGGCGATCTACGCAAGATGGCGCCCCGAGGCGACGCCGGACGGTGACGGTAGCGGGCAAATGCTCCGTGAGAGGCCATGATGCGTCCGGTTGCGGCTGATGCCCAACACCATGAAGGAGAGAACTGAAATGGAGGACGCACCGCCCCCGGGCGAGCAAGCGGCGAGTCGAATGAACTCCGACGGCCTGGAGGCGTATCGAAGATGGCGCGATGAGACGCCTGGAGCCATGCTTGCCGCGGTGTTCGCGCTGATGAACGTGCACTGCACGATCGCGGATCAGACTCACCGAGAGGCTATCGTCGGCGGTGCCGACAACCGTGTGTTTGGGAGACTACATTGAAAGATAAGGAACCGATCAAGGACGTGGTGTGCGGAATGTGGGTGGATCCCACCAGCTTCGGCGCCGAGTATCTGGGCAGGCATTTCGCTTTCTGTACGGCGCAGTGCCGCGAGCGCTTCCTCGCCAACCCGCACCTGTATGTCGGTCTGCCCGGCCGCCCGGCTCCGAAACAGAGCGGACAGACGGTGCTCAAGCGCCGGCGCTTCGTGCTCGACACGGCCCTCGACGCGTATCAGGCCGATTCCGTGCGGGCACGAGTGGGCGCGTTGATGGGGATCGAGGCTGTGGAGGTGCGCGGTGCGGAGATCGTCGTGACGTATGATCTGTTGCAGGCGACCGCGGCCCAAATCGAGGCCGCTTTCGCGGATGCCGGTGCGCGGCTCGGCAGTGGGTGGGCCGAGCGCCTGCGCCGCGGCTTCGTGCACTACACGGAAGAGTGCGAAATTGGCCAGCTGCAGGTCGGTCCGCCTTCTGGGTGCCATTGACCGCACATCCGGCGGTGTCGCGCGTCGCGGTGATCGTGGCGAAAGACCATATCGAACACGGGTGCCCCGGGTGCCCCGGGGGCATCGGTGCGTCGGACAGGCGGCCGTCGAAGTTCGTCCTGCCGGCAGGCGCGAATGGGGTCAGGCGACAGCAAATGCGGCCCGCGAGGGCCGCATGGGTAAGGGATTCATGGATACGATCACTCGGTTGCGGTCACGTTGGCGAGCATGCCGACTTTCATGTGACCCGGGATGAGGCAGGCAAGGTCTACCGTGCCGCTTGTGCGAACTTCCACACGATTCCGCAGCGCTGCCTTTGTTTGAGCGTGAGCATGTTCGATTCCGCGTGCTCCGTGAACTCGGTTATCCAGCCGATCACCTTTTCATGTGGCACTTTGCCGAGGTTCTTCGCGAACAACCAGACGGTCTCGCCAGTCTTGACGGTCGTGTGGTCAGGAATGAAGTGCATGGAGTCGTCCACGGTCACTTCGATGGTGCGCGTGACCTCAACCGGATCGCCTGCCATGCCGACCGCGCTCACCGATGCCCTACCAGGCATTCTTCAGCATGTCCTGCCCGATCATGCCGTCCTGATGACAGAAAACTAACACCGAAGTAATTTCCGGGACATCATGCAGTAAGCGGCTCCCCTTTAGCATGTGCTCATGGTCGCTCGAAGGCAGCGCATGATTCTGATACTGCAAGGGGAAACACCATGAAGAGCACATTGACCCGCGCCATTGTTGCAACAGCGCTGATTTCAGCTGCTTCCGGCGCATTCGCGCATGAGGATTATTCCGAAGGCGGCGCAACGCACTGGCTTGAGCACGTCCAAGCTTCGCCCAGCCAGCCCACTGAGCGACAACTTGCGCCATACGGCTATGCGGCAACCGGGGCTCCGGAACGCACGGTGGTAATCGACAGCAACAGTCGCTATCTCAATGTCGTACAGCTTGAGACTGTCGCCATCCGGATGGGGGGCAAGACCGTCAATTGGACTTTTGACGCGTTCCCGGGGCGCAGTTTCCCCCTGTCGAAAATCATTCCCGGCGTCGATGACGTGACCGTATATGTCGAGGTAAACCCGATGTGGCTGGGGGGCCGTTGATCGCCGGCAACGAAAGATCGGCGCACAAGGGGAGTTCGAATTAACTCGAGTTGTGCGCCGCGCCGTACCTGTTCAAATTCACTACCGCAACAAAACCTGCAAGGGGAAAATCATGCTGACAAAACTCGTTACCACCGCTGCCTCCATCCTGATTGCCACATCGGCCTTCGCTGTCGACCAAGGCAATGTCGTCAAATCGTACGAACTGAAGGATGGTTCCACGGTGTATGTGTTCAAAGACGGCAAAATGGCCATGGAAAACAAAGTGGGTCAGGTTGTTCCGATGAAGGAGGGGCACATGATGGAAGCGAAGGACGGCCAAAAGATCATGATGAAGGGTAACGAAATCTGGCGCCTCGATAGCGCGCTTCATCGGGATCATCGCGGAAATTAAATCCGAGTAGCCGCCGGGTGGCGGCTATCGATTGGCCCGCGCGCCGAAAGGCTACGCGGGCCAATTTGATTTTACGGGTACTGCAACGGACGACGCATTGCCGAGAGGAATCAGTTTGACAGGATCAATGCCCCAGCTTGTGCCACTTCCCCGGGCTGATTTCGACGACGGGTGTTCTGACACAATAATAATCACATTCAACGATCCAGCGCCTGCGCAGGACGAGGGCGCAATATCGGAAATTCACTGCATCGTCGGGGCAAGCTGCGGCAGCGGCAAGAAGGCGGCAGATACATCGTTCGCCATGTGCCTGCCTCGGTTGATGGGCCACGATAGTTCTGGCCAAGGTACTACTTCATGTCCCGCTGGTGATTGTGTCGCTTGACCGGACTTGCTCCCCTCTCCTCGGCCTTCGCCTCGGGGTGGCCGGACACGGCTCGTTCGGCGGGTGTACCGAGTTTCTCTGTCATGTGACTGTGCCGTGGCGTCCCTTGAGCCGGAGTTGTCGGCGTAGTCGTGGCCGCATTGGCTGGCTGCTGGGTCGTTGCGGTTTCAGGTGCCGCGCTAGCGCCGAAGGACAAAGCGAGGGCGGTGCAGAAGGTGCTGATGGCGAATGCAGTCCTGGGTTTCATCATGGTCTCCAACGGTGATTGGCGAGTCGGCACTGGCTGTTACGCGCGGTCGCTCGCTGACGTTGGCAGTGTGCGCCACAGCGGCTGTCCAGTGAATGACGTTTGGATTACCGTAATGTAATCATGAGAGGGCGCTTGATGCATAGCGGTGAGAACACGATTCTCAACCCGCATTCAGCCCGCCTGAACCTCGCTGCCCGCCTGAACTTCGCTGCGTCTCATCGCGACCAAGCGTACCGGCGGCTGGTCGATAGGGGACGTCAGTCCGGTCGCTCCCGATCACGGACGTCCGTCGCGCCGTCCCTCCAACATCGCGATAATGTCCCGGCCCGCCAAGGCTCGTGCAAGTCACAGCACCTCATGGCCATCCTCATCAAGCAGGTCGCGCTTTTGCGCCGACAGCCGGGTCGAGCGCCATGCCTGCGTCTTCTGCGACGACTTCGCGCTGATCACGGAAGGCCAGAACGTGCCGCCCGAGCTGAACGCGGAGTGCCCCAGCCACGGCATCGCCCGAAACCTCGTCTACGTCGTCATGGCCGAAGAAGCCGGTCAGCCGCTGCACGTCGGCCCCGACGCCTGCCCCACCACGCTGGCGAAGATGGCGCGGGTGGTCGCGTTGCTCGGGGACGACGGCACGCGCGTCCAGGGCCTCTTCGTGACGCTCGATCCGGCCCGCGACACGGCCGAGACCTTCGCGCACTTCGTGCCGGCGTTTCACCCGACCTTCATCGGCCTGCGGGGGAGCGAGGCGGAGGTCGCGCGCGCGTCGCAGGACTTCAAGCTCTTCTTCGCACGCCAAGTGCCGGACGTGACCGGTTTCTATACCGTGGACCACCAGGCGGGGATCTTCGCCTTCGATCCGCAGGGGCTGCTGCGGCTGTACTTCAATGGGGATGCCGCGCCGGAAGCGATCGCCCACGACCTCAGGCTGCTGTTGCAATCGTGACGATGTCCCGCTTGCCACGCCTTTGGTCCGAGCGCCAGCCGGCGGCAAGCGGCGGCGCCCGGCACCGAGCAAGGAGAACCCGAATGAGAATTTGCCGTCTTCTTGGGGCGTTCGCCGCCCTCTGCATCCCGCCGATCGCCTTCGCTTCCGGCAACCCGGATCGCGGCGCGCAGGCCTTTCGCGCCTGCGCCGGATGCCATTCGCTCGTCGGCGGCGACCATCGCACCGGCCTCAGCCTCGCCGCCGTCTACGGCCGCCGGGCAGGCACGGCCGAAGGCTTTCACCGCTATTCCGACGCCTTGCGCAAGTCGACGGCGGTGTGGAACGAGCAGACCCTGGACTGGCTGCGCGACCCGGTCGCCTTCATCCCGGGCAACGCGTTGGCGTACCAAGGCCTGCCCGACGCAACGATGCGAAGCGACCTCGTCGCCTACCTGCGAGCCGTTTCCGAGGGCAAGGCGGCGGCCCTCAAGACGCCCGCGCTGCCGGACCTCAAGACCGTCGAAGCCGGCCAGCGGGTGAAGGCGATCGGCCATTGCGGCGACACCTACCGGGTCACGCTGGGCAACGGCGCGCGCTACCCCTTCTGGGAATTCAACCTTCGCTTCAAGACCGACTCGTCCGCGCATGGCCCGCGCAAGGGCGAGCCGGTCATCGTCGGCGCCGGCATGGGCGGCGACCGCGCCCAGGTGGTGTTCGCGGCACCCGAAGAGATCTCGGTCTTCATCCGGAACGAATGCCCATGACGGCGAGGAACCCGTTTCGTCTTTCGATGAAACCCGTGTGGGCGCTCGCCGTGCCCGCCGGCGTTGCCGCCGTGATGGCGGCGGGCTACTACGGTTACGGGCGCGCTGCGGCGGGCGACGGGGCGGGCGACGGCGGTGGCGGTTCGCGGCCGCTGCCCGAGATCCGCTTTCAGGACGGGAGCGGGAAGCCGCGCGCAATGGCCGATTTTCGCGGTCGGGTGGTGCTGCTCAACCTGTGGGCCACTTGGTGCGTGCCCTGCCGCAAGGAGAATCCGTCCCTCGACCGCCTTCAGGCCCGGCTCGGGGGGCCGGCCTGGATGGGCCGTTCGGAGTTTGTGCCGTTTGCGGACATTCGAACATGCGATGAGCGCTCTTTGCATGTGGGTCAGCAACGGCGCGGGTTTCGTGAGTCGAGTACGAATCGGGAACCTCTCGGGCGGTGGCGACGCCATGACGCGCATCCGCAAGTCGCCTAACTCCGTTCAGATGCTCCTTGGCTGCAGCGCGATGATCGCCATGCCGACCAAGGCCACGCCCGCGCCGATCGCGTCCCAGCGCGTCGGCGCGACGCCATCCACTGCCCAAAGCCAGCCCAGCGCCATGGCGACATAGACGCCGCCGTAGGCCGCATAGGTGCGCCCTGCGGCGAACGGATGCAAGGTCAGCAACCAGGCGAAGAGGGCGAGCGAGACCGCGGCGGGCAAGAGCAGCCACAGCGGACGCCCCTGCTTCAACACGAGCCACGGCAGGTAGCAGCCCAGGATCTCCGCGACCGCGGTGATCGCGAACAGGACGGCGGTCTTGAGCAGCGGCATCATCGTGCTTCCCCGCGGTTGGCGGCATGGCACGCGCAGGCCTCACCGTGAGCGGCCGCCACCAACTCGTGCAGGATGCCGCAGTCGGCGGCCACGTGTCCGATCTTGCAGCGCGCACGCAGCGCTGCGAGCTGTTTCTCCAGGGCGTGCAGCGAGTTCAGCCGTGCCCGCACGCGGGCCAGATGGTCGTCGATCAACCGGTTGATGTCGCCGCAGTCAGCCTCCGGGTGGGTGACGAAATCGAGCAGGCGCCCGATCTCGGCCAGCGGCATGTCGAGCGCGCGGCAATGACGGATGAAGGTCAGGCGCTCGCCATGGTGCTCGCCGTAATCCCGGTAGCCGTTCGACAGCCGGGGCGGTGTCGGCAGCAAACCCGTCTTTTCGTAGTAGCGGATCGTCTCGACGTCCACGCCAGTCGTTTGAGCGATTTCACCGATGCGCATGCGTGTCTCCTGTCAGACCGGTCATTGTAGATGCTTTACCCTGGAGCGACTCCATGGTTTGCAATGGCGGCATCGAGTTGTGAAGGAGGGATCATGTCCGCTTGCTGCGCCGGAGAGTGTTCGTCGGCAAAGGCCGTCGCCAGTCCGCGTTTCCGCAAGGCGCTGTGGGTGGCGCTCGCCATCAATGCCCTGATGTTCCTGGACGAAATCGTCGGCGGGCTGCACCCCGGTTCAATGTCCCTGCTCGCGGACGCGGTCGATTTTGCCGGAGACGCCGCCAACTACGGGTTGTCGCTGGCGGTACTGTCCCTAGGCCTTTTGTGGCGCGCCTGCGCCGCCCTCATCAAAGGGTTGACCATGGGCGCCGACGGCTTCTTCGTGCTGGGTAAGACGGGCTGGGCGGCGATGTCCGGCATCCCGCCCGAACCCGTCACAATGGGAGCGATTGCTCTGCTTGCCTTGATCGCCAATGTCAGCGTCGCCGCGATGCTCTACGGTTATCGCGAGGGGGACGCCAACCTGCGCTCGGTCTGGCTGTGCAGCCGCAACGACGCCATCGTCAATGTGGCGGTGGGGCTGGCGGCGCTCGGCGTCCTGCGCACCGGTACGGCCTGGCCGGATCTGCTGGTGGCGGTGGTGGTCGCAGCGCTGGCACTCTCAGCGGGGTGGAGCGTCGTGCGGCAGGCGCGTGGAGAAATCGCGGCCCAGGCGCAATAGGTCACGCCCGCATGAAGCCCGTTCCAGAGCGGCAGCGGTGATTCCGGGTTCCACGCTGACCTGCCCGGCCCTGGGGGCACACCAAGACCGAGCGGATGCCGACGGATGCCTGCAAATGGTTCAATGAGTGCGAGGCTTGTCACGCACTCCTGTGCCCGAAGCCCGCCGACTGCTGCGTCTTCTGCTCCTACGGGACGTCTAGATGGGTGGGATCCAGACTACGCAGGATTCAGAATGCGATAGTCGCCGTACGCGTCATTGGCGCATCGTCACCGAGGCCCCATCAATGCGGGCATTGGCGAATGCCGATATCCGCTCGGCCGGTCGATTCCCTCGTGCCACGCTCCCGCCATGTTTCGCTGACTCCCGTCAGCAACATGCCCAGGCAGCCACGATCTTCAAGGCTGCGAAGCGGTTCCGACCGCGTTGATCGAACGAGTTCGCACCGGCATCCATGCGCGAACGGCCATCGGTTCTCGATGGCGATGCCACCAAGCTGTTCCATCAACCCACGCGGGGGTTCCACACCTTCCCCGCCTTGGGTCGGGTGTGTCTCCGCCTCATTTTTCCCCAGGAGATTCACCATGACTACTTCCACCGAAAAATCCTACTTCGATCTGCACATCACTGGCCTCGGGTATCTCAATCGCATCCGCGAAGTGAAGCCCAAGAAAGGCGATGCGTTCCTGGCTTGCGACATCGCAGCTCTGAACGGCCCCAGCGATGACGTCTCGTACGTGCGTTTCGACACGCGTGTATCGGGTTCGGAGGCGCAGCACCTCGTGCGCCGCTGCATTCAGGCGGTCGACGCCGAGAAGAAAGTGATGATTGGCTTCCGTCTGGGCGACCTGTGGACCGACACCTTCACCTATTCCAAGGGGAAGCGTACTGGCGAGCAGGGAGTGAGCCTCAAGGCCCGCCTGCTGTTCGTCAGTTGGATCAAGGTCGACGGCAAGCTCGTCTACAAGGCCGAACCCAAGCCGACCGAGACCGACGAGCGCAACCCGGAAGTCCCTGTGACGTCCGACGCGCCCGCTGCGCAGCAAGCCTCGGCACCGGAGCCTTCCAAGCCCGTCGCCGATGCTGCCGACGACGCAGCCGATGCCCCCGCATTGGCCGTTGCCGAGTCGTTCTGATCCGCAAGGCCCCATCCCCGGGGCCTTGTCTTCTCTTCGTCCCAGGAGACCTTCATGATCACCATCCCCGGCCAACTGGCCATCAAGACCATCCACGGCAGGAACGGCGACTTCAACGTCGGCCGCCTGGCGACCTCGATCGGCGAGTTCGTCGTGAAGAACGCCGAACTCGATCAGTACCGCGAGGGCAAGTACGACGGTGATTTCGTCATCGTCGAGATTCGCCCCTCCACGTACAACGCCAACGGCCGCATGGTCATCGAGATCCGCGCCCATCTGGGCGGGATGGCGCTGTCCAACATCGACGCCCTGAGCCGCGATGAAGCCCGCCGGCTGAGTCCGCAGGAAGTCGATCCGATCGACGAGGAAGCGCAGGCGCCCGCGCCGGCATCGCCCCCGGCCAAGCCGAAGGCGAAGCCGCGCAGTCCGCGCGATCCCCTGGTCGATACCACGCCGTTCGGCAGCGAACCGGCTCCCGTGTCCGCTGCGGCCTCGGCCGAGGCAGACGACGCGGCGCTGTTCGGTGCCTTGTGGCCCCTGGGCGAGACCGTGAAGCTCGATGCGACCGTGGATCGTCGTGTGCTGCGTCAGCAGCGCGACCGTCTCGACAAGCTGGGCTACGAGTTCGCTCCGTTGTCCCAGGACTGGCACCTCCAAGCTGCCTGATCCATCCGCCGCCTTGCGCGGCATTCCGCCACCCGCCGGGGTTCTCCCCCGACGGGGAGGGCTCCGGCCTTTTCTTCAAGGAGACCCTCATGGGCTGGACCTTCGTTCGTCAGACGCGCGATCAGTTGATCCGCGAGCTGCTCGCTCCGCAGGCGTCCGAACGCGCTTGCTGCGAAGTCATCGACCACACGCTGGACGGCGACGTTCTGTGGACCGTGGTTCGCGTCACCGCCAGGCAGGCGGGCGTCATGGGCCTCGCGGCCGGTGAGTCCGTCTGCTACATCGGCTGCCATCTGCTGGAAAGCTCGGGCGGCGATTGGGGCTACAAGTCCCTCGATGAGTCCGTGCATCCGTACTACTACTCGTGCCCGCTGCACTATCTCGACATGGCGCCGGTGCAAAGCTCCGAGTGGCGCGAGCGGGTTCACCGCTTCCACGCGGGGCGCGCTGTCTAGCGGTACGCATCTTCCTTCACCCAACCGGGGCGAGCATGGCCCCGCGGGCTGTGGTTGCTCCTTCATCTCCAAGAGGACATCACCATGCCTGCACCTTCTTCCGCGAAACCGCTGTACCGCATCGACGAATGCCCCGACCTCATGGCCGACGGTTGCGTCGGTGACGAGCAGGGCAATCTGGTCTTTCTCTCGATCTGGGCGCGCGACACCGCCGTTCAGGAGTTCCTCGCCCGCCTGACCCTCGGCCGGGATGAACAGGGACTGGATCAGTTCCACGTCATCACCGAGCAGGGCGCATCCATCCCGGTCTTCGTCGGCAACGTCGAGAACCTGGAAAAGCGCATCACCCGCGCCTATCGGCGAACGCTGTTCGGTTCGCTGACGAATGTGTGGCTGTTCGATCGTCGCTGCGTGAAGCCAGACAAGGCCAACGCTAGCGCGCTGGCGCTTCTGCCCAGGGATTCCGCTCACCGGCTCGACCGGCTGTGGACGCTGGTGCAGGACACCTGCCCGCTGCCACTGCTCGACCACTGGCGCGACACCGTGCTGGAGCTGTTGCAGACACGACGGATGCTGACCGGTCTTCCCTTGGCCCTCGGGCCGCTGGAAGGCCATCGGCTGGCCCTCGATGTCCCGGCGCTGACGAAGGCGCTGGGCGAGCTGATCCGCAACGGCACCCTCGGCGCCACGCAGTACGAACTGGCCGCGAACGCACCGCTTCGGCGTGTGGCGTGAGCCATCCCAACGCGCATGCGCGCCGCGCGTGCCCGCCTTCCCTCATACATCACCAGGAGAAATCCATGGCACTCATGTTTCCGCGCCTGGCGCGCAATTTCATTCGTAACGGCTACTTCCCCACCGACGAACCGACGCTGGAGCGGGCCTTGTCTGCACTGGCGCCGTCTCCCGGCTCCATGTCCATCCTCGATCCCTGCGCCGGCGAAGGCGTGGCGATCGCCGAAGCCGCCCACGCCCTCGGGCGCGAACAGGTCCAGGCCTTCGCCGTCGAGTACGACGCCGAGCGTGCCCGCCACGCACGGCAACTGGTCGATCGCTGCATCCACGGTGACCTGATGGACACGCTGATCTCGCGCCAGTCATTCGGGCTGCTGTGGCTGAACCCGCCGTATGGCGACCTGAGCAAGGACGTGAACGGCAACATCGGCTATCAGGGCCAGGGCCGTGCGCGGCTGGAAAAGCTGTTCTATCAGCGTGCGCTGCCGCTGCTGCAGTACGGCGGCGTGCTGATCTTCATCGTGCCGTCCTACGTGCTCGACGCCGAGCTGGTCGGATGGCTGACGCGCCACTTCGCCGACCTGCGTATCTACCGTGCGGTGGAAACGCAGTTCAAGCAGGTAGTGATCTTCGGTCGCCGGGTTCGTCAACGCGACCAGGCATCGGATTCGGTCAAGGCCACCCGCGGTCTGCTGCTGCAGATCGGACAGGGCGACGCCGAAGCCGAGGAGCTGCCGCTCGAATGGCCGTTCGTGCCGTACACCGTCCCTGCCAGCCCGGCCGAGCCGGAGCACTTCTATCGCGTGACGATGGAGCCCGAGCAGTTCGCCGATGAAGTCGGCCGGCTGCAAGGACTCTGGCCGGCGCTCGATACCCACCTGGGCGCCGCGCAGCAATCGCTGCGTCCGCCCGCGCGGGCCTTGTCGCACTGGCATCTCGCCCTGGCCTTGGCCGCAGGCGCGATCTCCGGCGTAGTGAAGTCCAAGAGCGGGCGCGTGCTCGTCGTCAAAGGTGATACCCACAAGGAGAAGACCCTCCAGACGGAATACACCGAACGCGACGACGGCTCCGTGGCCGAGACGCGCATCCTCACCGACAAGTTCGTGCCGGTCATTCGTGCATGGGATTTGACGCTGGGCTCGCCCACGTGGGGCGAAGTGCTGACCATCCGTTGACGCTATTCCCTGACGGTTCGCCGTCGCTTTCATCCACCCACCGGGGTCACGTTGCCCCGATGGGGTGCCGTGGCCCCTTCTTCCAGAAGGAGAAACCACCATGGCACTCGCAGTCCTCAACCTCGCGTCACAAGCACGCTTTTCGCCCGGGCAGGTGGTCATGACCGCCGGCGTCGACGAGTTGGTCCGACAGGGCCGGCTCAACCCCACGCCGTACCTGCGCCGCCATCTTCATGGCGACTGGGGCGAACTGAGCGACGACGATCGGCGATTGAACGACGCCGCGCTGAAATCCGGCGAGGATCGTCTGTTCTCGTCCTACCAGGTCACGCCCGGCCTGAAGCTCTGGATCATCACCGAATGGGATCGCAGCGTCACCACGCTGCTGTTGCCCAGCGAGTACTGATCCTTCTCGAAGGCCGCGCACCGTTCCTTCCTTCCCACCTCGGGGCATGTCATCGCCCCACAGGGGAGGCGCATGCCCCATATTCTTTGGAGCATCACCATGTCCCTCGATCTCGAAACTGTCCCCGAAACCGCTGCACAGGGCGACCTGCTCGAAGCGGCCGCTTCCCCTCTCACCCTCAGCCTGCAGGACTTCGTCACCGAGTTCGGCGACGAACTGCTCGAATCGCTCAACCGCGCCAACCCGCCGGTCTACACCGGCCAACCGCGGGCTCATCGGCAGATCGTCCTCGCAAGCCTCAAGCGCAAGCTGTTCCAGGCGCAGGCCGATGTGGTCCATGCGGTCACCGAGCTGCTGGTCGACCGCGGCGAGCGTGCCGCGATCATCAACGGCGAGATGGGCTGCGGCAAGACGACGGTGGGTATTGCCACCGCCGCCGTGCTCAATGCCGAAGGCTACCGCCGTACCTTGGTTCTGTCTCCGCCGCACCTGGTCTACAAGTGGCGGCGCGAAATCCAGGAGACGGTGGCCGGAGCCAAGGTCTGGGTGCTCAATGGCCCGGACACGCTGGTCAAGCTGCTGAAACTGCGCGAGCAGTTGGGCGTGCCGGCGCAGGGCCAGGAGTTCTTCGTCCTGGGCCGCGTGCGGATGCGGATGGGGTTCCACTGGAAGCCTGTCTTCACTCGCCGGCGCACGCCCCACGGCGACGTGGGAGCGTGCCCGGACTGCGGCCACACCATCACCGACCTCGACGGCGAGCCGATCAACCCGGTCGAACTCGAAGCCGAAGAGAGCCGCCGCAAGTGCAGCCATTGCGCCGCACCGCTGTGGACGCTGATTCGCCCCAGGGGCTTGTCCGCCAGTGACCAGTCCTCGACCGTACTCAAGGCGCTGAAGCGTATTCCAACCATTGGCGAAGTGACCGCGCAGAAGCTGATGCAGAAGTTCGGCGACGCCTTCCTCGCGTCGATGCTCGGGGACAACATCCACGAGTTCATCAACCTGATGGATGGCAACGGCGAGCTGGTCTTCTCGGACCGGCAAGCCCATCGCATGGAACGCGCGATGGCCAACATGGAGTTCGGCTTCGGCGAGGGCGGCTACCAGCCGTCCGAGTTCATCAAGAGGCAGCTTCCCCAAGGCACGTTCGACCTGCTCATCGCCGACGAGGCACACGAGTACAAGAACGGCGGCTCCGCACAGGGCCAGGCCATGGGAGTGTTGGCGGCCAAGGCGCGCAAGACGCTGCTGCTCACCGGCACACTGATGGGCGGTTACGGCGACGACCTGTTCCACCTGCTGTTCCGAGCCCTGCCGGGGCGGATGATCGAAGACGGCTACCGGCCGACGAAGAGCGGCAGCATGACCTCGGCCGCGATGGCGTTCATGCGCGATCACGGCGTGCTCAAGGACATCTATTCCGAGAGCACGGGCACGGCGCACAAGACGGCCAAGGGCACCAAGGTATCGGTGCGCACGGTCAAGGCGCCGGGCTTCGGTCCGAAGGGCGTGCTGCGTTGCGTCCTGCCGTTCACGGTCTTCCTCAAGTTGAAGGACATCGGTGGCAATGTGCTGCCGCCCTACGACGAGGAATTCCGCGAAGTCGCGATGGACACGGCGCAAGCCGCGGCCTACCGTGATCTGGCGGGTCGGCTGACCCAGGAGCTGAAGCAGGCCCTGGCGAAGCGCGACACGACGCTGCTCGGTGTGGTTCTCAACGTGCTGCTGGCCTGGCCGGACTGCTGCTTCCGGTCGGAAACGGTGGTGCATCCGCGCACTCGCAACACCTTGGCGTTCGTTCCGGCTCAGTTCAACGAGCTGGAGGTGATGCCCAAGGAACGCGAGCTGATCGAGATCTGCCGGCAGGAGAAGGCAGAAGGTCGCAAGACCCTGGTCTATTCGGTCTACACCGGCACGCGCGACACCACATCGCGTTTGAAGGTGCTGCTGGAGCAGGAAGGCTTCAAGGTGGCGGTACTGCGCGCGAGCGTGGATGCCTCCCGCCGCGAAGACTGGATCGCCGAGCAGTTGGACCGTGGCATCGACGTGCTCATCACCAATCCCGAGTTGGTGAAAACCGGCCTCGACCTGTTGGAGTTCCCGACCATCGTGTTCCTCCAGTCCGGCTACAACGTGTATTCGCTGCAGCAGGCCGCCCGGCGCTCATGGCGCATCGGCCAGAAACAGCCGGTGCGCGTGATCTACCTGGGCTACGCCAACTCCTCGCAGATGACCTGCCTGGGGCTGATGGCAAAGAAGATCATGGTGTCGCAGAGCACCTCTGGCGACGTGCCCGAATCCGGGCTCGATGTCCTGAACCAGGACGGCGACTCGGTGGAAGTGGCGCTGGCTCGGCAGTTGGTGCATTGAGATTGTTTCCCCTCTTGATCGGCCCCTTCGGGGGCCGAATTCTTGTCTTCGGTCGTTGCTGCAGCCGCTATTTCAGGGGAGCGTTTCAGAAAACAAAAAAACGCGGCCGTAGTAGTGCCGGTCAATGCCCGTATCGGTCATCACCAGCTTCCCCAAGCGTTTCTTGATAAGCCGGTCGGCGCATCGGCGGGTGACATGCGATTTGGGATCAGATCGGACGGACTCGCTACGCAACTTCTCGGATCTAGTTTTATCTATAACATATAGTAAGATATATAACTCATCGCCCACCCCTTGGCGATAAAGGAGTCCGTGCTTGAGCTTTCTCGCGCTGTTCATCAGTCTGCCCACCAAGGCATCGACCGGCCGCATGCGCGTCTGGCGCTCCGTCAAGGCGTTGGGCTGCGCGACGCTGCGTGACGGGGTCTATCTGCTGCCCGACTCGGCCGACAGCGCCGCGACGCTGGACGAAGTGGCGGCGCAGGCGGTGGAGGCCGGGGGCAGCGGCGAGGTGTATCGCCTGTCGGAGTGTGACGAAGCCCAGCAGGCCGCGCTGCGCGCCCTGTTCGACCGCGGCGAGGAGTACGCCGGCATCGCCGAGGAGATCAAGGAGCTCGGACGGAGCCTGGCATCCCTGGCTGGCGCAGCCGCCGCGCGCAAGCTCCAGCCGCTCGTGCGCCGCTTCGAGCAGGTGACGCGCATCGACTTCTTCCCCGGCGAGGCGCAGCGGCAGACCTTGAGCCTGCTGGACGACCTGCGCGACGCGATCACCCGCCGCATGTCTCCCGACGAGCCGACCGCCCGGCAGGCGGATATTCCGCGGCTGGACCGCGCCGACTATCAGGGCCGAACCTGGGCCACGCGGGCGCGTCCGTGGGTGGACCGACTCGCTTCGGCATGGCTGATCCGGCGGTTCATCGACCCGAGCGCTCGCATCGTCTGGCTGGCGAGTCCCGCCGACTGCCGCAATGACTGGCTCGGCTTCGATTTCGACGGCGCCGCCTTCAGCCATGTGGGCACCAAGGTCACCTTCGAGACGCTGCTAGCGAGTTTCGGATTTGATTCCGCCCCTGCACTGGTACGCCTGGGCGAGCTCGTGCATTGCCTGGATGTGGGAGGGCTCCCGGTCGCTGAAGCGTTGGGCATCGAATCGCTGCTCGCCGGCCTGCGGGCATCCGAACCCGAAGACGACGTGCTGCTTGCCCGCGCGTGTGAAGTCTTTGACTGGCTACTCAAGAGTTACGAGGACAAAACAACGTGAACGCCCCGACCCCGTCGCAGTTGCGACCCGCCCACCCCTCGTTCCGGGAAGCCTTCTTCTACTGGCTCAAGCTCGGTTTCATCAGCTTCGGCGGTCCCGCCGGACAGATCGCCGTCATGCACCAGGAACTGGTGGAGAAGCGCCGCTGGATTTCCGAGCACCGCTTCCTGCATGCGCTCAATTACTGCATGCTGCTGCCCGGCCCCGAGGCGCAGCAACTCGCCATCTACATCGGCTGGCTGTTGCACCGCACCTGGGGCGGCATCGTCGCCGGCGTCCTGTTCGTGCTGCCTTCTCTCTTCATCCTCGCGGCGCTCACCTACGTCTACCTGGCCTTTGGCGACGTCACCTTCGTGCAGGGGGTGTTCAACGGCATCAAGCCAGCGGTGGTGGCCATCGTGGTGTTCGCCGCCTGGCGCATCGGGTCGCGGGCCTTGAAGAACAAGGTGCTGTGGACGCTGGCGGCTCTGTCCTTTATCGCGATCTTCGTCTTCCGCGTGCCCTTTCCCTACATTGTCGTCGCGGCCGGCATCCTGGGCTTCATCGGCGGCAAAGTGATGCCCGACAAGTTCAGGGTGGGCGGTGGCCACGGCGCTGCGGACAAGAACTATGGCCCCGCCCTGATCGACGACGACACTCCCCCCCTCGCCCATACGCGCTTTCGCTGGTCCTATCTCATCACCCTCCTGGTGGTGGCACTGGCGCTCTGGGCTGCGGCCATGGCCTTGCTGGGCAACCCGGTGTTGCAGGACATGGGAGAGTTCTTCACCAAGGCGGCACTCGTCACCTTCGGTGGCGCCTATGCGGTGCTGCCCTATGTCTATCAGGGCGGTGTCGAACACTATCAGTGGCTGACCGGCACGCAGATGATCGACGGCCTGGCGTTGGGTGAGACCACGCCGGGGCCGCTGATCATGGTGGTGTCCTTCGTCGGCTTCGTGGGCGCCTGGACCAAGGCGATCTTCGGGCTTGATGCCTTGCTGCTGGCAGGGTTCGCGGGAGCGTCGGTGGCGACCTTCTTCACCTTCCTGCCCAGCTTCGTCTTCATCCTGGCCGGTGCGCCGCTGGTGGAATCCACCCACGGCGACATCAAGTTCACCGCGCCGCTCACCGGCATCACCGCCGCCGTGGTGGGCGTGGTGCTCAACCTGGCGTTGTTCTTCGGCTGGCACGTGATCTTCCCGAGGGCGACTGAAGCCGCGCCGTTCTCGGGTGGCTTCGAATGGTTCTACGCCCTGATCTCGGTGGCGGCCTTCATTGCCCTGTGGAAGTACAAGCAGGACATCATGAAAGTGATCGGCGCCTGCGCCGCCATCGGCCTCGTCCACACCTACATCGTTTGAGGAGGTGTCCACCATGCCTTACGAACCGAAACCTCTTGCCTTCGACCCTTCCCGTCTCGATGGCCTGTCCGAGAAACTTATCGTCAGCCACTGGGAAAACAACTACGGTGGCGCGGTCAAGCGCCTGAACGCCATCGAGCAGCGCCTGGCCGAATTGACCTGGGCCAGCGCCCCGGTGTTCGAGATCAACGGCCTCAAGCGCGAGGAGATGATCGCCAGCGGCTCGATGATCCTGCATGAGGTGTACTTCGATTCCCTCGGCGGCACGTGGGGCGACCCCGACGGGGCGCTGAAGGCGGCCATCGAGCGGGACTTCGGCTCCGTGGACGCCTGGCGCGCCGAGTTCACCGCCCTGGGCAAGGCCCAGGGCGGTGGCTCCGGCTGGACCCTGTTGGTATGGAGCCAGCGCCGCGGGCGTCTCGTGAACGCCTGGGCCGCCGACCACGCCCACAACCTGGCCGGCGCCACGCCGCTCGTCGCCCTCGACATGTACGAGCACAGCTACCACATGGACTTCGGTGCCAAGGCCGCAGCCTATGTGGACGCCTTCATGCAGAACCTGTCCTGGACGGCGGCCGAGGCTGCGTATGCCAAGGTGGAGGGCGGAGCATGAAATGGGTCACCCGCGAACGCCCCAAGATCGACCGTATCGCCTGCCCCTGGCTGGTAACGCGCTTCATCGACGAGGCCCCCGAGTTCCTCTACGTGCCGGCTGGCGACGTCCTGAAGGTCGCCGCCGACTCCGGCGCGATCCCCTATGACGTGCCGGATGTCGAGCTCGGCCACCACGGCGACCGATGCAGCTTCGATGCCTTCATCGCCAAGTTCAAACTCGACGATCCGGCCTTGAACAAGCTGGCGCTGATCGTGCGGGCCGCCGACTGCGCCCAGCCGCAACTGGCGAAGGAAGCGGCAGGCCTTCTCGCCATCTCGAAAGGGCTGTCGCTCAACTTCGCCGACGACCATGAGATGCTTCGGCACGGCATGGTGATCTACGACGCGCTCTACGCCTGGTGCGCCGACACGCCGCTGAAGAAGGTCGCGCGGCTGCTCGGCCTGAAGTGATGCTGCTGCCCGCCGGCCTTGCGCCCGAGGCGTGCCTGCTGCTGATCGGCCGGGCCCTGCGGGCCTTCACCGCCGTGCCGAGGAGCCTCGCGGCCGCGGCCAGCCCCGCCATCGGCGGTGCGTTGTTTGCCGCAGGTTGGCTCGCTGCGCCACTGGTGGCCTGCGGCGCGCTGAAGATCGCCTATGACGTCGCTCTCTGGCGCGCCTTCCGACGTCACGGGGAGACGGCGTCATGAGGCCGTTCCGCGCCGCGCCCGCCCCTGAAGCAAAAGACAGAAACACTTCCGTAGTCCCAGTGCCGACGGGTGCATAGAATGACGCCATCCGTCCGGAACGGTGCCGTCATGCGCATCCTGATCATCGAAGACCAGCTGAAAGTCGCCCAGTCCGTCCAGCACGGGCTGGAAGCCGAGCGCTTCGATGTGACGGTGGCGGCCACGGGGGAGGAAGGCCACTTCCTGGTCTCGTCGCAGGTGTTCGACCTGCTCGTGCTCGATCTCATGCTGCCCGGCTGCGACGGCCTGGAAATCCTGCGCGCCTTGCGCAACCGGGGGCTTTCCACGCCGGTGATCATCCTCTCGGCCCGGGATACGGTGGAGGACCGCATCCGCGGCCTCGACCTCGGCGCGGACGATTACCTGATCAAGCCCTTTGCCTTCGGGGAACTGCTGGCCCGGATCCGGGCGCTGCTACGGCGCGGCCGGGGGCAGGATGTGCTGCACCTTGTCGTCGCCGACCTCGAGATAGACCGGGTCGCCCGTCGGGTCACGCGCGCCGCCATGCCCATCGAGCTGACCGCCCGTGAGTACGAGCTTCTCGAATACCTGGCGCTGCATCAGGGCCGAGTCGTTTCCCGCGAGATGCTGGCGCGCGACGTGTGGCACGAGGTGCAACGCGCCACGCCACTGGACAACGTCATCGACGTGCATATCGCGCGGCTGCGCAGGAAGATCGACCATGACCGTGATCAGCCGCTCATCCATACCTTGCGGGGTGTCGGTTTCGTTCTCGGCGACGCGGCTCCCTGATGGCCGTCGACGGGCAATTGCGAATCCTGAAAAAAACTTCAGAAAGCGCCAGCGGAACTTCTCGTAACATGTCCCACGTACTTGGTGCAACGCCGCGCCGACCACTTGCTGAACACCGGCAGTTCGCGTCGATTCGTGCGGTATGCATCGACGCGACGGCTTCGTTTCACTTAAGTGGGAGGAATAAAAATGATTTCGGCAGGCAACGCACGGAGGTTTGCGCGAAGCGTCCTGATGGGCGTCGCTCTCATTTCGTTCTCGTTCGCCGTTCAGGCGGCCGGCAAGGAAACGGTCAAGCGCACCCCCATCGAAACCCTATCCATCGCCGGCCAGACCGGCCGCATCGAATCCGGGCAGAAGTTCTTCGGCGACGCGCAATACGCCGGCAGCGACAGCTGCAAGTCCTGTCACGAGATGCAGCATGCCGAGTGGCGGGAAACCTGGCACGCCAAGATGGAGCGCTGGCCCAGCCCCGACATCATCGTCGGCGATTTCAACGATCGGGTCATCACCTACAAGGACGTCAAGGTCAAGACCAAGGACGGCAAGGAAGAGAAGCTGACCTTCCAGGTGAAGACCCACCGCCAGTCGGACAAGTTCTTCTTCACCGTACTGGACAAGGACAATCCCGCCAATGACCAGACCTTCGAGATCGCCAAGGTGCTGGGCGGGAAATGGGACCAGCACTACGAAATCAAGATCGGCGAGAACTACCTGCCCGCTCCCATTCGCTGGTCGGTGGCGGCCAAGGACTGGCTGATCTCGTCCTATCGCCCCTATGAATGGGTGACGCCGGACGGCTCCCCCGACGGCCGCCCCTTGAAGTTGGAGGAGTTGCCGAAAGGCCGCTTCGCCGAGGGGAAATGCTCCGGCTGCCATACCACCGGCTTCGAGTTCTACAAGGACGACGTCGCCGGCCATTGGAAGGCGAAAGAGAACGGCAAAGGCGAGATCGGCATCGCCTGCGAGCGCTGCCACGGCCCCGCCAGCAAGCACGTGGGGGAGGCGGAGACGGCGAAGGCGGCCGGCAAGCCCCTCGATCCGGCGGCCACCACCATCGTGCATCCGCTCAAGGACCTGAGCCCCATGCAGCAAACCCAGGTCTGCGCCCAGTGCCACGGCCGCAATACCAACAAGAAGATTTCGGACATTTCCTTCCAGCAGGGTTTCCTGCCGGGTGATGTGGACATGACCAGTCGCTCGCGCTTCTGGAGCTATTCCGGCACGTCCAATCCGGACGAGTACAAGTACTTTTGGCCCAACGACTGGGCCAAGCGCAACCGCCAGCAGTTTCAGGACTTCAGCAAGAGTGCCCATGCCAACAAGGCCGGCATGAGTTGCCTGACCTGCCATACCTTCCATGGCAAGGCCGAGGGGGCGCAGCTGCGGCAAAAACCCGAGGAGCTGTGCACCACTTGCCACTCCGGTTCTGGCTACGCCAAGCGCAACAACAGTGAGATGTTCGCCGGCAGCCCGATGCACAAGGCGGGTGTGCAATGCGTGGACTGTCACATGCCGAGGAACGGCTACCGGTCCGACAAGACGGCCTCGGGGCCGCATCAGTGGGATGTTTCGTCCCACACCTTCATGGTGGCCACACCGGCGATGGAAAAGACGCAGGGCATCCGCAGCAGTTGCGCCTCATGCCACGAGGGGCAGGGCAAGAAGATGGCCAGTGGCGTACAGGCGCCGGCCTTCGACACGAACACCCTGGACATCATTCTCAAGCAGAAGCAGTCCATGGTCCGCGCCGAAATCGATGAGGTCGAGAAGCTGCTGGCGAAGGCGCCGGTCAGCGAGCCGGCGTCCATGAAGCTGGCGGAGGAAGCGCGCGCCAAGCTCAACTTCGTTCTCCTGGACGGCAGCTTCGGCGTCCACAACCAGGAGAAGGCCATGGCCTATGTCGCCGAAGCCAGGAAACTGGCGGAGAAAGCGGTGACGGGCGAGTAACCACCGGTCGCGGCGCGAAGGCCGATGGCCTTCGCGCCGCGACCCTATCCCCCTATGCTTTGGAAGAACCCTGTCGATGTGTGGCGCACCCTGGGGATCCGCACGCGCCTAGCGGTGGGCTACGCCGCTACCCTGAGTCTCCTACTTTTCGTTTATGCCGTATTCGTCTATGCGGCCGCATACGAACGCCTCAGTATCGAGGTCGACCACCGCCTCGACCAGGAAGTGGAGATCGCCGAGCGCTCCCTGTTCGTCGATGCTTCCCACAGGCTCATTTGGCGCCCCTCCGCCGCCAGTCCGGACTTCCAGACGCTGCCCAACATGCTCTGGATCGACGTGCACCGCGCCGATGCCAGCCTGCTGCACCGCTCCCTCGGCGGCTATGCCCGCGGCCGCCCCGTCGAGCCCCTGGCCTTCGAACCCCGGCCGTCGGGCTTCTTCTCGGACACGCTGGCTGACGGAACCCATCTCCGGATCCTCCAGCGCACGGTGGAGGTGGACGGCGAGCACGCCATCGTGCGTGTCGCCTATGACGAGGAACAGATCCGGCGGGATCTGGCCGCGTTCCTGCTGGTGCTGGCCATCGGCATCCCGCTCGCCGTGCTCGCCGCCGGCCTCACGGGCTACTGGCTGGCGGGGCGGGCGCTGGTGCCGGTGGCCAGAATGACCGCGGAAGCCCGCGCGATCACGGCGGAGCATCTGGATGTCCGTCTCCCGGTGCCCGCCGCCGCCGACGATCTGCAGCGGCTCGCCACCACATTCAACGACCTGTTTGCCCGGCTCGAGCGGTCGTTCGAGCAGTTGCGCCGCTTCACCGCCGATGCCTCCCACGAGTTGCGCACGCCGCTCACCGTCATCCGCAGCGTCGGCGAGGTGGGCCTGCGCGAGCCCCATTCCGAGACGGAATACCGCGACATCATCGGCACCATGCTGGAGGAGGTGGACCGACTCACCTTGCTCACCACGCTGCTGCTCGAGATCACCCGCGCCGAGGGCGGTCGCGTGGCGATGACGCGCGAGCCCATCGACCTGCGCGAGTTGGTGGAGGACGCCGCCGGCCTGCTCGGCGTGCTGGCGGAGGAAGGCCGGGTGCGCATGGAACGCGATCTGCCCGCCGCGCCGGTTCCGGTCCGCGGCGACTGGACCATGCTGCGCCAGGCGCTGGTCAATTTGCTCGACAATGCCATCAAGCACAGCCCGCCGGACGCGGTGGTTGCGATCACCTGCCGCTGGCGGCCAGACGCCGCCGAGATCGGCGTGGCCGATCAGGGGCCCGGCATTCCCGCACAGGAATTGCCGCACATCTTCGAGCGCTTCCATCGCGTCGATGCCGCCCGCAGCCGGACGCCTGGGGACCGGCGCGGCGGCTTCGGCCTGGGCCTGGCCATTGCCCGACAGGCAGTGGAGGCCCATGGCGGACGCATCGAGGTCGAGAGCGAGCCAGGGCGGGGCAGCCGCTTCCGCATCGTGCTGCCGCCGGGTAAGCCGCCCAATCCTCAAAGGGTCACCGCTTAATACCGCTGTTCCTCGTAGTCCATCGCGGTGGCTGTGCTATCCGGGAGCAACGGAATTTCTGGCAACGGCAAGTGATTAGTCTCCCGGCAGCGGGGCCTTTCGCGTCCAAGCGGAACGACATGGAGTTGTGAGCGACTGTGTCCAGGTTTGCCGCGATGGGGAGATCTCCCTGATGGACGTGCCGACGCGCTCGGCCTTCGTCATGGCGGAGGTGACGCCGGCCGAGCGCGCAGCGGCTGCAAGCTTCACCGCCGTGCCCAGGAGCCTCACGACCGCGGCGAGCCCGGCCATCGGCGGTGCGTTGTTTGCCGCCGGTTGGCTGGCTGTGCCATTGGTAGCCGGCGGCGTGCTGAAGATTGTCTATGACGTCGCGCTCTGGCGCGCCTTCCGGCGGTACGGGAAGACGGCGTCATGAGGCCGCTCCGCGCCGCGCCAGCCCCTGAAGCAGAGGACAGGAACACTTCCGCAGTCCCGGTGCGGACGGGTGCATGGAATGAAGGCATCCGTCCGGAACGATGTCGTCATGCGCATCCTGCTCATCGAAGACCAGCTGCCGTGTCGGAGCACCTAGTCACCGGAGCAACTTCGCCGGTTCATCGGGCGGATCGAACGGGTGCGGCTGCACTTGCCGGACCAGGCGGCGTCTTCAACGGCTAACCCGAGCGCCATCGCCACCGGCGAAATGACGGGCCCGAACCCGCCCTGACTTCCCTCGGAAATGGGGCGCCGCGCGTTTCGGATTTTCGGCATCCCGCGCAGCACGCTTCTGCAATGGTGAAGGCATCCCGTCACCGTGGGGTGCCACATGCTGCCGTCTCTGTCTCGTTTCCTCTGCATCTTCGCCGTGCTCAGCGGCCTGCTGTCCGGTTGCACGACGACACCGGCCACCCCTGACCATATAGAAGCGCCGCCCGACGAGATAGCTTCGGTGCTGGACCAGGGGCTGGTTCCGGTTGCCCGCTACGGACGCTACACCCTGGTCGAGCTGGTGCCGGAACCTGCGCAGCGCGATCTCTTGCAGCAGGCGATGGAGGTCTCGATTCCGCCCATGCTCGATGCCAGCGTGGGCGATGCCATGCGCCACGTGTTGCTGCGCTCCGGCTATCGGCTCTGCGATGCGGCCGAGGCCGCCACGCTCTACGCGCTGCCGCTGCCCGCCGCACACCTGCGCCTGGGCCCGCTGATGCTGCGCGATGCCTTGCTGACCCTTGCCGGCCCCGCCTGGGAGCTGTCGGTCGATGACTTGACCCGCCAGGTCTGCTTCAGCCGGCACGGTGCTCCCACCTTCCTTCCCGCTAACCCGCCCGGCACCACCACGCCCGTGCAGGACGCCGACCGGCCCGAGGAGATGCAGCCATGACCTTTCCCCAAGCGCCATCCGAGCGCAATTCCCGCACGCGCTGGCTCAAGATCGCCGCGGCCTTCTGGCTGCTGCTCATCAGTGCCGTGGCACTCATCAACAGCGTCGGCCTGTCGCGGCTCGCCGAGCAGACCCAGGGCAGCGCGCAGGATACGCAGGTCAATGCGCTGGGCCTGCGCGTGGCCGATCTCGAACAACGTGCCGATGCAGACAAGCGCCGGCCGGCGCCGATCAGCCAGGCCGAATTCGCCACCGCGCGGCAGGCGCTGGACGAACGGATGACGCGCCTCGAAGAGGCCGACAAGACGAGGGCCCTGGCCATCGACCTACAGACGCTGCAGGCGCGCGTGAACGGAATCGAAACCCGCCTGGAGAAGACCAGGCAGGTGGCATCCGCCGCTCGCCCGCGCGCTCCGGTTGCGACGAAGCCCAAGGTGCCGGAGCCGCCGTTCCGGGTGCTCGGCGTGGAACTGCGGGGAGGCGAGCGCTTTCTGTCGATCACCTCCACCGCCGCGGCCTCGCTCGCGGGCGCCCGGCTGCTGCGCGAGGGCGATGCCGAGGGCGGCTGGCAACTGCAATCCATCGAGGCGCAGGCGGGCGTGTTCCAGGTGAACGGCCAGACGCAGCGCATCGCGGTGCCGTAGGAGGTCGCCATGATCTTGCGGTCGTCGCTCGCTGCCGTCGTCCTGTTCGCCGCTTTCGGCGCATCCGCCCAGCCGGCCCCGGTGACGAACTCGCGCATAGTGCCCGCCCAGGTGCAGCCGGGCGCCGATGCCGCGCTCGACGAGAGGCAGGCACGGGAATGGGGGCTTCGCTCCGAGGAGTGGGCGCGTTACCGGCAACTGATGCAGGGGCCGCTCGGGGTCTATTCGCCCCAGCTCGATCCGCTCACGGCGCTGGGCATCGAGGCCCGCAGCGAGGAGGAGCGGAGGCGCTACGCGGAGTTGCAGGTGCAGGCCGAGGCCCGGCGCGTCGGCAAGACGCTGGCCTACCAGCGGGCCTACGACGCGGCGTGGCAGCGCCTGTTTCCCGGCCAGCCGCGCGTGAGCCTGCCCGGCGCCAAGGCGCAGGGTGCCGGCAACACCGGCTCCGGGCGCCTGGCGGTCTTCGTCAAGGCCGACTGCGCACCGTGCGCGCAGCGCGTGCAGCAGTTGCAGGCGGCCGGCACGGCCTTCGACCTCTACATGGTCGGCAGCCGTCAGGACGACGCGCGCATCCGGCAGTGGGCCACCCAGGCGGGCATCGACCCGGCCAGGGTGCGCGCCCGCACCATCACGCTCAACCACGATGCGGGGCGCTGGCTGTCGCTGGGCCTGCCCGGCGATCTGCCGGCCGTGGTGCGCGAGGTGAACGGCCAGTGGCAGCGGCAATAGGTGCTCCGGGACGGGAGCGTCGGCCGTCCCGCGTCGCCATCCGCTGCGCCAGCGCCGCGCTGCTGCTCGCCACCGGCGGCTGGACGTTGGCCGCCCTGGCGCGGGAAGTGCCGCCGCCGGCCTATCGACTGGCGGCGCATCGTGCAGACGTGCCGGCGGCGGTGCTGTACGCGGTGGCCTTGCAGGAGAGCGGCGCCATGCTGCGCGGGCGCCTGATCCCCTGGCCGTGGACGCTCAACGTCGCCGGCACGCCGCAGCGCTACGCCACCCGCGCCGAGGCCTGCGCGGGGTTGCGCCGGGCGCTCGCCCGCACGCCGGCCAATCGCATCGACGCCGGCCTCGGCCAAGTCAATCTCGGCTACCACACGCATCGCTACACGCAGCCCTGCGAGTTGCTGGACCCGTACCGCAACCTCGCCATCGCTGCGGAAATCCTGCACGAACAGCACACGCCGGGAGAGGACTGGCTGCTTGCCATCGGCCGCTACCACCGGCCCGCCGGCGGGGCACCCGCGGCGCGCTACCGGCGCAGTGTGCATCGGCACCTGATCCGCGTGCTCGCCCCCGGCGTTTCCGTTCCAACCCTCCAGGCCACCACGCCATGAACCACATCGTCCTCATCGCCGCCATCGGGCTGCTGTCCACGACCAGCGTCTTCGCCCAGACCGCCTCCGCGCCGTTGATCGTCGTCGAAGACCGTGGCGGCGACTCCGCGCTGCCGTACTACCGGCCGCTGAATCCCCAGCCGGATCAGGCCACACCGCCGGCCCCGATGCCAGCCCCTCGCGTGGGCAACGCGGCCGACGCCGAAGCCGCCATGCTGCCGGTGCGCTCGACGCAACTGTCGCCGGGCGAGGTGCAGCGCCGCGTCATCCGGGCGCCGGGCCTGACGGCGCTGTTCCTGATCGGCGACGACGAGCGTTCGCGTGCTTGGCTGCGGCGGCGGCAGGCGGCGCTGCGGGAGCTGCAGGCCGTGGGGCTGGTGGTCAACGTGGAGTCGATGGCCGCGCTGACGGCGCTGCGCAGTCTGGCTCCCGGCCTGACCCTCTCGCCGGCCTCCGGCGACGACCTGGCCCAGCGCCTGGACCTGCGCCACTACCCGGTGCTCATCACGTCCACCGGCGTCGAGCAGTAGGTGCGCAAATGGCCCAACCGCATGCGGTCGAGGTTCTGCTGCGGCCAGCGGTGGAGCTTTATACCGTGGCGGTCTGCGCCGGCGCCGGGATTCTGTGCCTGGTGGCCCCGTGGTCGCTCGCGCTGAACCCACTGCTCGGCCTGGGCTCGGCACTGGCCTTCCTGACCTTCGGCGCGATTCGCCTGCGCGATGCCTGGGCGATCCTGCGCTATCGCCGCAACATCCGCCGCCTGCCGCGCTACGTGATGACCAGCCGCGACGTGCCGGTGAGTCAGCAACGATTGTTCGTCGGCCGGGGCTTTCGCTGGGAGCAGCGACACACGCACCGGCTGATGCAGACCTACCGGCCGGAGTTCCGCCGCTATGTCGAGCCGACGGCGATCTACCGGGCCGCCCGGCGGCTGGAGGAGCGGCTTGAATTCGCGCCGTTTCCCGTCTCGACGCTGGCGCGCGCGCTGGCCTGGGACAGCCCGCTCAACCCGGCACGACCGCTGCCGCCGGTCGGCGGACTGCCGCGCCTGCATGGCATCGAGCCGCACGAGATCGATGTCACCCTGCCGCTGGGCGAGCGTGTAGGCCACTCGCTGGTGCTCGGGACCACGCGCGTGGGCAAGACGCGCCTGGCCGAGTTGTTCATCACCCAGGACATCCGCCGCAAAGTTCGCGGCGAGCACGAGGTGGTGATCGTCTTCGACCCCAAGGGCGACGCCGACCTGTTGAAGCGCATGTACGTCGAGGCCAAGCGCGCCGGGCGCGAGGGCGAGTTCTACGTCTTCCACCTGGGCTGGCCGGACATCTCGGCGCGCTACAACGCCGTGGGCCGGTTCGGGCGGATCTCCGAGGTGGCCACGCGCATCGCCGGACAGCTCTCGGGCGAAGGCAACAGCGCCGCATTCCGCGAGTTCGCTTGGCGCTTCGTCAACATCATCGCCCGCGCCCTGGTCGAGCTGGGGCAGCGGCCGGACTACCTGCTGATCCAGCGCCACGTCATCAACATCGACGCGCTGTTCATCGAGTACGCCCAGCACTACTTCGCCAAGAACGAGCCGAAGGCCTGGGAGGTCATCGTCCAGCTCGAAGCCAAGCTGAACGACAAGAACATCCCGCGCAACATGATCGGGCGCGAGAAGCGCGTCGTCGCCCTCGAACAGTACCTGTCGCAGGTGCGCGTCTACGACCCGGTGCTCGATGGCCTGCGCAGCGCCGTGCGCTACGACCGGACGTACTTCGACAAGATCGTCGCTTCGCTGCTGCCGCTGCTGGAGAAGCTCACCACCGGCAAGATCGCCCAACTGCTCGCGCCGAACTATTCTGACCTCTCCGACCCGCGGCCGATCTTCGACTGGATGCAGGTCATCCGCAAACGCGCGGTGGTCTACGTGGGGCTGGATGCGCTGTCCGACGCCGAAGTCGCGGCGGCGGTGGGCAACTCGATGTTCAGCGATCTGGTCTCGGTCGCCGGCCACATCTACAAGTTCGGCATCGACGACGGGCTGCCCGGCGCCGCGGCGGGCGCCAAGATCCCGATCAACGTCCACGCCGACGAATTCAATGAACTCATGGGCGACGAGTTCATTCCGATGGTCAACAAGGGCGGCGGTGCCGGCGTGCAGGTGACGGCCTACACGCAGACCTTGAGCGACATCGAGGCGCGCATCGGCAACCGTGCCAAGGCCGGCCAGGTGGTCGGCAACTTCAATAATCTGTTCATGCTGCGCGTGCGCGAGACCGCCACCGCCGAGCTGTTGACGCGACAACTGCCCAAGGTCGAGGTGTACGCCACGGCGCTGATGAGCGGCGCCACCGACAGCTCCGACCCGCACGGCAATACCGCGTTCACGTCCAATACCCAGGACCGCATCAGCACGACCAGCGTGCCGTTGATCGAGCCGGCGCACGTGGTGGCGCTGCCCAAGGGGCAGTGCTTCGCGCTGATCGAGGGCGGCAACCTCTGGAAAGTCCGCATGCCGCTGCCGGCACCCGATCCCGACGAAGCCATGCCCAAGGATCTGCAGGAGCTGGCCGGCTACATGCGACAGCACTACGTCGAGGCCGGCGACTGGTGGGAGAACCAAGGCATCCCCGGCCTGCAGGACAAGGCGCTGCCCGACGACCTGCTGGACGACTTCAAGCAGATTGCCGCCGCTGAAGAGGCCGAAGCATGAGCGATCCGGCCGTTGCGGCCCAGCGCCAGCAGCAACGACAGCAGGGGCTGATCGCGGGCCTGGTGACGCTGCCGTTTCGCTTCTTCGGCGTGCTGTGCGGCGCGCTGCTGCTGTGCATCCTGATCGAATGCGTCGGCATGCACTTCTTCTGGCCCGATCAGAGCTGGCGCCACGCGCAGGGCATGCTGCACTACGAGCTGGATCAGCTCTCCTCACATTTCACGCGCAGCGCTCTGGTGCAGGAGCCGGGGCGCACCGCGTACCGTCTGGTCGAGCAGGGCTACGACTGGCTGTTCGTGAAGAGCGGTCTGCTGGACTGGATACGCGACGCCTCGGCGCAGGCCAGCGCCGGCAGCCATCGCCCGACCAAGGATTTCCGCCACTACCTGGGTCTGGTCTACGTGAATCTGGAGAGCTACCTGATCGCCTCGGCCTACACGGTGCTCGTCTTTCTCGTGCGGCTGCTGGTGCTGTGCCTGACCCTGCCGCTGTTCCTGATGGCTGCCTTCGTCGGGCTGGTGGACGGCCTGGTGCGCCGGGACATCCGCCGCTTCGGCGCGGGACGCGAATCGGGGTTCATCTATCACCGCGCCAGGGCCAGCCTGATCCCGCTGGCCGTGCTGCCGTGGGTGACTTACCTGGCACTGCCGGTCAGCGTGAACCCGCTGCTGATCCTGCTGCCCAGCGCCGCATTGCTCGGCGTGGCGGTGTGCATTGCAGCGGCGACATTCAAGAAGTACCTATAGATCATATATTGTGCTCATGCGCTGTATCGGCGGAGGGCACCGTTGGGTTAATATCACCCAGATTCAAGACTAGCTTCCGCTCTGGCGGGTACTTCATGAAGATTCATTTCGGTACGAAAAAAGTACAGAAAATGGGGAGAATTGCCCTCACCGAAGCGTTGCTGCGCAATGCCGGCATCCAGGAGGGCGATTCAGTGGATTTGTACTTCGACGCCACTACCAAGGCCATCATTATCGAGCGCACGCCATCAACCGAAGCGGCTGAGGCTTCCCTCAGCGCAAAGCGCACCAAAACCAGGGCCAAAACACCATGACCATCGCCGATCGCTTTTCCGGACACGAGTCATTCGTCTGCCGATACGGCTGGCTGCCTAAGGCTTATCAGGCGGTCTCGGTGGATCCCGACCTTCTGAAGGATGAAGAGCGGGCGATGCATACGCTGGGCATCGGCCGCAACATGCTGAAGTCGTTGCAGTTCTGGTGTGAGGCCATGGGCGTTCTTGTCCCCGTGGCGGGGCATGGTCACCAGCCTGGCCCTATCGGACGCAAGCTGCTCGACCCCGAGCACGGGTCGGATCAGTATCTGGAGTCTCTTGAGTCGCTGTGGTTGCTGCATTGGCGTCTGTGTACTGGTGCGGCACTAGCGGCTTGGTCGGAAGTATTTGGCGAGGGGCGACTTGTGCGCTTCGACCGCCAGCGGCTAGTCGCAGCACTGACCCAACGCGCCGAAGGCTCCGCCAGGCCGCTCGCCGCTAGCACACTGGAGCAGCATGCCGCCATCTTTCTCCAAAGCTACTACCAGGCCGAGCGCAACGGCGACGACACCTCCTGGTGCCCGCTGCAGGACCTTGCGTTGCTGCGCGCCACCAAGGAAGAGGATGGCCGTATCGTCTTCAATACCGATCTTCGTGCGCCGATCGGTTTGAGTCTGCGTGTGTTTGCGATCGCGTTGGTGGAGTTCGTGGCCTCGTCCGACCAAGGCTCCTCATCTGTGGATTTCCATCGTCTGCTCAAGGGCGTGAACAGTCCTGGGGTCGTCTTCCGTCTGGATGAACACCAATTGCGCACTTTCGTAGAGAACGTGGCACAAGGCCCGTTGCGCGATGCCATGCGTTTCGTCGATACGTCCGACACGCAAAGCATTGTGCTCCACCGCGATCGCATCGATCTGAACTACTTGCTTGAGGCACATGAGGAGGCTCCCGTCCATGCTTAAACGAATCATCGATGGCCTGGAGCTGAACGCGTACCACACCCGCTCGATCTCGCTGAGCCGCGATCTTCACGACGAAACGGCCATCTCCAGCTACCTGCCCACGCCCAATGCCGTCCAGGCACTAAAGCAGATCGGCACGTCACTTGTGGAGCGACAGAACCAGCGCGCCTGGAAAGTGGTCGGCCCGTACGGAAGCGGTAAGTCCGCGTTGGGGATCGTGCTTGCCCAATTGCTTACCGGTCGTGACGCTCATCCTGCGGTCTGGGAGATGTTGCGCGGCGCCTCCGCGTCTGTCGCCAACCTATTCACAGCCTCCAGGCGTTTCGCGCTCGCGATCGTGGGCGCACGGCTGTCGATCGGATTGGCGCTGGAAGCGGAAGTCCATCGCGCCCTGGATGGCTGGTCCCGCGGCAAGGAGGTCAATGCGCTGAGGCGTCACCTAAGTGAGCCGGGCTTCTACAAGGGACGCCCCATCAACGCGGTTGCCGGAGAACTGATGCGCGATTTCGCATCCGTCGCTCGCGCGCAGGGTTTCTCTGGCACGTTGCTCCTAGTCGATGAGGTGGGCAAGTTCGTCGAGCATGCCGCGATGCACCCGGAAGCCGGCGACCTGATCGCGCTTCAGCAACTGGCTGAGGAGGCATGCCGGCAAAGGGACGACTCACTCGCGATGGTCGTGCTTCAGCACCAGCACTTCGCCAGCTACGCAGCGGGCGTTGGGCGCGCCCTGGGCGACGAGTGGCACAAAGTTGCATCGCGCTTCGAGGAGATTCCCTTCGACGAGCCCGTCGAACGTTATGTGCATTTCGCGGCCCATGCTCTGGGCACCAAACCGGCGCTATACCGCGATCCGAAGCTCGTGGAAACCGCGCGGGATCTATTTGGCACAGCGCTGGAGCAATCCATCTTACGCGCGCCAACCTCCGCTGACCGTGGTCTGTTCCATCACCCCGAGAAGCTCTACCCGCTCCATCCGCTGACGCTCGCTTCGCTGGCTATCGTTTCCAAACGTTACGGTCAGAGTGAGCGCTCGTTCCATGCGTTCCTCAACAGCAGCGAGCCGGCGGGGCTTCGGGACTTTGCCCAAGTCATGCCAGCAGAGGGTTACCCCTGGTATCGCTTGGCTCACGTGTTCGACTATCTGGCCTCGGGCCATGGGTTGCGTTTTCGCGACCTCGCCGCCGAGCGCCGTTGGGCATTCGCACTCACTAGCATTGAGCGGCAGGCGAAGGACGCGGACGCCATCGTGGCACTCAAAACCATCGCCGTGCTGGAGTTGGTCCAGGCGCCACTCGCGCTACATATCACTCCGGAATTGGTCGCGTTCGCGATCGGCGGTCTAGAGGCGCCCGAGACGCGAGCGCTGCTTGATCGCCTTGTGGACCAGGGCCAGTTGATCCGCAGACACAGCCGTTCCGAATACGGCTTCGCCGTATCGGATGCCATCAACATCGAAGCGCTTTATGACCATGCGGCGCAGGCCGGCGACAACGAGCTCACCGTGCGTGGTGCCTCGCACGCTCTGGGGAATCGACTAGTCGTGGCCAACAAGCACTATGACCGGCGGGGAACGATTCGAACTCTGGCCATAGACGTCGGAACTGTTGCTGCTTGGCCTCATGCGGGCGCTCGCAGTGGTGACGCTGACAGGCAACCTGACGGCTGGCTACGCCTAATCCTGGTGACGGCAAGCTCGCATGAGGAGCAGCAAGCGCTGGACCGTTTGCGGAGCGTGGACGATCCGCTCAGCTTGCACTGCTGCCTGACGTTGTCCGCCCAAGGGCGCGCTGCGCTCGCAGAGCTGGCAATCTGGCTGGCAGTCCAGCGTGAAGTGGCCGCCAAGCGGCTGGATCCCTGGACCAGCCAGTACGTCGACAGCCGGCTCCACCAGGCCAAGGAGGATGTCGATGCGCTGGTGTTTTCCGCATTGGTGCCTAGCCCAGACCGGCCAGGGCCGGTGTACTGGCACCAGGGTGAGGCTGTGCCGGATAGCGAGTCGATGAACGTCGGCCAAGTGGCGTCTTGGATGTTCGAGAAGGTCTTCCACCGTGCACCGCGCATCATCAACGAGCTGATCAATAAGGATCGCCCCGCCTCCGCTATCGTACTCGCGCGTCAGCGACTGCTTGACGCTCTGCTGGCTGGCTCAAGTGCAACCCCTCTCTTCCGCGACAACGAGTACCCGCCCGAGCGGCTGATCCATGCAACGCTGCTGCGCGACACGGGCATCTGGCAGGCCGACAGCAACGACTGGAAGCTGGTAGAACCCAAGCCAGGGGCTCGCGTCGACATCTGCGCACTCTGGTCCGAGATCTCGCTCGTCATGGCGAGCAAGGAAGCTCCCACGTTCGAGCAGGTACTGCAGGCGCTGGCCGCTCCGCCCCTAGGGGTGCGCAGTGGCCCGGCCAGCGTTTGGATCACGCTCTATCTGATGATTCATCGCAGCCGCTGCGCAGTTTTCGAACGCGGCACGCTCGTGCTGGAACTTACGAGCGAGCATCTACAGCGCATGCATCGGAATCCGCATACATTCACGCTGCACGAACTCCCGCAGGCGCAGGGAGGCCCCGATTTGCTGCGTGACTACGGCACCGTGCTCGCCTCGCTTGGAGCCGCGCCTGGCAGCGACTCGACCTATCTGGAACTGGCTCGCGCGCTGTATCGTTGGTTCGCTCGGCTGTCGGATTTCACCCAGCAGACAGGGCGGGTCAGCAAAGATGCCGCGTTGATCCGCGCGGCCCTGCGCAAAGCGCAGGATCCAATACAACTCCTGACTTCGACACTGCCCCAGGCGCACGCCCAGAGCAAGGGGGCACGCCCCTTCCTGGAGTGGCTGTCAGCGGCGCTGACCGACCTGGGCATGAGCCAACGCAAATTGCAGGATACTGTCGTCACCGAGTTGGGGCAGGCGTTCGAGATGGTCGGCCCGCTTGGCAAGATTCGAAGCCAGTTGCAGGCAGAATGCTCGGGCACCGCCACCGGATTGGCAGATGCCCGGCTTAAGAGCTTCATGCTGCGTTGCACGGATCTAACGCTGACGGATGAGAAGTGGCTTGATTCTGTAGCCAGTCTACTCGTCCAGCGTCCTTTAGACGCCTGGACAGACGAGACCATCGACCGGTTTGCGCAGGCTGTGACGGACATTTCCGGCCACTACCGACGCTGGCTGCGTCTGGTGATGCAACGCAAGGGCGCCCCGCGCGCCGCCGAGCGCTTTGTGAGCCTGACGCTTACCAGCGCCAGCGGGCAGGAGTCCGCACTGCTGGTCGCCACGACCGAGCAGTCCGCGCGGCTCGCGCGCAGCGTGTTGGACCTGCTTGCGCAGGAGGCCGGTGCTGACCCACAGACCGCTGCTGCGGCACTGGCGCAGGCGCTGCAGGACCTGCAGGTGACGCGTGCACCGACGGATTTCACCGAGGAGAAGCGACATGGCAAGCGAGAAGCGGGTTAGGCACATCCTCAGCTTGTCCGGCGGAAAGGACAGTGCGGCGTTGGCCATTTACCTCCGCGACCGCGTGCCGGAGATGGAATACATCTTCAGTGACACGCGCAAGGAGCTACCCGAGACTTACGAGTATCTGCAGCGCATCTCGAACTACCTCGGCAAGGAGGTGGCGCATCTAAATGCAGATGTCGGGTTCGACCATTGGTACGAGATGTACGGCGGCATGATCCCATCCAATCACCGGCGCTGGTGCACGCGGGCCTTGAAGCTCAAGCCTTTCGAGCAATATTGCGGCAACGACGAGGTCGTGAACTACGTGGGGCTGCGCGCTGACGAGGACCGCAGCGGCTACATCAGCCACAAGCCGAACATCAAGGCGGTTTATCCGTTTCGCGAAGACGGGCTGGTGCTGCGCGACATCGAGGAGATCCTGCGGACTTCCGGCGTGGGCATGCCGCCATATACACGCTGGGGACGCACCCGATCAGGCTGTTACTTTTGCTTCTACCAACAAAAGATCGAGTGGGTCCGTCTCAAGGAAACGCACCCGGACCTGTACGAAAAAGCCAAGGCGTACGAGAAGCCATACGAGAAGACCGGCAATTTCTTCACGTGGAGCCAGGGGGAAAGTCTGGCGGAACTCGAACGGCCCGAGCGCATGGAAGAGATCAAGCGCGAGCACGTGATCCGCATCGAACGCAAGGCTCAGCGCCGCGAGAACGTGACGCTGATGGAGGTCTTCGCCCAGGCGGATTCCGCTGAGGTGCCGGAGGACGACGATGATCAAGGATGCCTCGTATGTCAGCTGTAACTGCTGTTGGGCGTAGTTGCTTGTGGGTATAACAGTCAAAGCTCGCGTCCTCCTTGAGCTCGGTGCGGAGTTGATCAGCTCCGACCAGATCGCGATCTATGAGTTGGTGAAGAACTCGTTGGATGCGCGGGCAACGCGCATTGAGGTACACGTTCGCGTCACATTGCCGCGCAGTGAATACCTCAGCATTCGCCAAATACTTGAGCGATCGACCCAGAAGAAGGAAAGTCTCTCCCGGGACACGGTTTGGCAAATGCTCGAAGCCGGCATGGAGCCCACGGCAGCACAGGCGAACCGTGAGGCATTCCTGGATAAGGCGCTGTCGGCGTCAAACGGTGATTACATCCAGGCACTAGATGCCGCCTACAAACACTGCAATTGGGTCGAGATTTCTGACGACGGTGGCGGCATGTCGTTCGAGGACCTTGGTGGCGTCTATCTCACGATTGGCACCACCCACCGCCTGGACGATCGACTGCGCGACAGCGCCCACACGGTGCTCGGTGAAAAGGGCATCGGCCGCCTCTCTGCCGTGCGCCTTGGTGATCAGCTTCACGTCTTGACGTCCAAGAAGGGCGATAAGGCGCTGCATGAACTCAAGATCGACTGGTCCACGATCAAGCGCAATCCACACCTCAACCTAGACGACTTCCCTGCAGCTCCTAACGTCGGCCCGAAGAAGAATAAAGCGTCTGATCACGGCACGATCATCCGCATGTCCAACCTGACGAGCGAGTGGTCGATCGAAAAAATGGAGTCTCTTGCGAAGACGGATTTCGCCAAGTTGGTGGATCCGTTCCTGACTTCGTTCAGCCGCCCGAATGTGCGACTGTACTTTAATGGACAGTCAGTCGACATCCCTTCGTTTCAGACGCGTCAGCTCGCATACGCGCATGCACGATGCTCAGCGAGTTTCGCGCTCGATGCTGACGGGCAACCTGTCCTATCGGGTGAGGTGACTTACAAGGCCTACGGACAGAGCAAGACCTTCAGCCTGGAGGGGATGCATCTTCTCAGCGCGCTGACTTTGAAGGGCAAGCGGCCAAGGACGGGCGAGGTATTCCGGCCAGCGGGTACCCTGATGCAGGGTCTTGCGAGCCTCGGCCCTTTTGAGATGGAGGCGCATTGGTTTAACCGGCAGAAGCTTCGCCTCGATAAACCTGATGGCTACGAAGCGGCTCTGCAGTGGTTGACGCGCTGGGGCGGAGGGTTACTGCTTTATCGCGATCACTACCGCGTATATCCTTATGCAGAGCCGCGTGACGACTGGCTTGATCTGGACGGCATTGCGTTGGCCACGCAGGGCTACAAGATGAATCGAAAACAACTGGTCGGTGCGGTCCGCATCTCCAGTCGTGGCAATCCACATCTGCAGGATCAGACCAATCGGGAAGGCTTGCGCGACACGGAAGAGAAAGCAGCGCTGATCGCGCTATTGCGCCACATCTTGGTGGTCGAGTTTAAGAGCTACCTCAACGCTGTTGAGGGGGCACAGGACGAGTCGGCGGCTAAGGAGTTTCCGAAGCTGGAGAAGCGCCTGGAGGAAGCCCAGAAACAGGCGCTGAAGCAGGTCCAGCACCTGAGGACCAAAGTCAAGGCTCCGGAGGACGTCGCGGCGATCAACACCCTGCTTGCTCGCATGACGGACATGTCGGAAGCCTGGGAGCGTTCGAAGATGACCGTGCGCGCCTATGAGGAGGACATTGACAAATACGTCCATCTCGCGGGCGTCGGCCTAATGACGGAGTTCATCTTCCATGAATTGGCGCGCCTTTCCGCAAACGCCTTGAAGCTGCTGCAGACCTACAAGCCGAGCAATGCCACCGAAAACCGCCAGCTTCGGAACCTGCGAGATCAACTGAGCACTCTCGAGAGGCGGATCCGGGTCCTGGACCCGTTGTCGACGCCGGGGCGTCAAAGGAAGGAATCGTTTGACCTAGTTCAGATGCTGCGGGATGTCGTGGAAATGCACGAACCCCAATTTGGGCGCCATGGAATCCGAGCCGACCTGACCGGTCTAGGCAAGGCGCCCGTGCTGATCAATGCCGTCCGCGGGCAGCTTCTGCAGATCGTAGAAAACTTCATCTCCAACTCGGTTTATTGGCTCAAGTTGCTTGCGACGACGACGAAGTTCGAGCCCGTCATCAACTTCAGCATCGACAGGGTTGCCAACACATTCACCGTTTTGGACAACGGTCCTGGAATTCCAGAAGACCGCGGCGATGAAGTATTCAATGCGTTCTTTACGACCAAGCCTTCTGGCGAAGGTCGCGGGATGGGTTTGTATATCGCGAAGAAGCTTGCGGAAGGTAATGCGATGGAAATCGCACTTGCGGAAGCTGATGAAGACCGGATCCATCATGGATTCGTTGTCAGCTATAGAGGGGCAAGGGATGGAGGCTCTTGAAGAAGCACTCGTCAAGCCGTTAAAGAAAGTGGTCGTTATCGACGATGCCTATGCATCGGCTGACCCCGCCGATATTGATGGGGAAGCGGTATCCCGATTTCGAGACACCCTACTCGATGTACCGAAGCGGTTGACGCAGGTGAAGAGGGAGTTTCGTCGCCCAGAGCTTGATCCCTCAGTTCCGCTGCACCTGGATGAGCTTCTTCAAGACACGGCCACTGTGGCCCGGCTTTGGGCTTTGCGAGAGAGGCAAGCTTGGTCCTGGCTAGAGGAAACCGTCTTCCGAAAGTATGCAGAGGACGTAGAAGAGAAGCGAGGCGCTCTCGAAGGGCTTGAGAGCTTCTTGAATCAGCAGAAATGGCGCGTCAACCGAGTTTCGAAGTTTGACCCCGCGACGCTCGATGTCACCGGATACCAGGTCATTTTTCTGGACTTCTACCTTAAAGACGAGAGAGACCCAGAGCGATCATTAGCACGCGCCGCGCAGCTTGCTCAACTGATCATTGATGCGAGACAGGAAGGTACTCTCAAGCAGTACCCGCTGGTTGTACTGATGTCGTCGAGACTAGGGGCGGCAGAACAGCAGGGAGTTTTCAAGGAACGAACGGGGCTTCGGGCGGATTTCTTCTGCTTTGTCGAGAAGAACCAGATCGCCCAGCAGCTCATGCCGAAGCTCAGACGCATGCTTGAGGGCTACCACGGCAAACAATCTTGGGCGCACATGCTCGACGAGTTCTGGCTAGGTGCCATTCGTGCAGCGATGACGTTGCGGCAGAGTCTGTCGAAGGTCGAGCCTTCGGAAATCGCGCTGCTTCATGAAGCTGAACTGGCTGTCGAAGAGGCTAGGCTGCCTGATTACCTGTCATGGTTAGTCTCGGAGTCGCTCGCGAGCGGTCTGCTGGAGGACGCGGGAGTGCGCGCCTTGGGCGTGCAACTGCCAGACTTGATTGGGCACAGCGCGTTTCCTGGGACGGTACCGCCCGGCAGTCGACTGGCCGAGATGTACGTGCGCTCGGTGATGCGGCTCGATATCACTGACGACCTCCCAGAAACCAAGCGTTCGCCGGTCCAACTTGGTGACCTCTTCGCGAGATTGAACGGGGACGGCACACCGAAGGAGTTCCTTCTCGTGGTTGATCAGAGCTGTGACCTCGCAAGGCCACACTCCAGTCAGAAGACCGTGGTCTTGTGCCTGCGCAGTGTTCCGCAAGAGATCAGTGACGTGGCACTCGCGTTCTATCGCACGGCGTATGGATCAGTCGACTTGGTCAGTATGACTTTCGGCGAGGGGCAAAAGTACTACCTGGCGAGTTGGGATCCGGTGAACCCCACGACACCGGAATTGGCGGACCTGTCCCAGCGCAGGGGTTCCATCAAACGGCTGGCTCGATTGAAGCCAGTTGCTGCGCTCGCACGTCAAGAAGACTTAACTCAGCGCGTAGGGCGGATCGGTCAGCCTGTTGCGCCGCCGTCGGTAACAGCGTATCGCGCAAAGCTCGTCCTGATAGGCAAAGATGGGTTCCAGAAGGAATTTGATGCCACTAAAGAGCCTTGGGCTTCAGTCATCATCGTGCAAGGGCGCCATATGCCCAAGCCAGATCCTGTCGACGGCGGCGCTGCATCGAGGAGTAAGACTAAGACAACGACGACCTTGAGTCTGACATCGGACTTCGGCGAATGGCTCTCGGGCAAGCTGGACCGCGCCCACCTGGCAGACGCTCAAGCTTCCAGCCAAGCCAATGTGCTGAAGCAGCACTTGACGGCTGGGACGGTACAGCGCGTGAGCTTTGAGAGCGGGGACCAGATTAAGGCGAGCCTTGGGCGGTCATGGAGAAAGGCGAGCCTTAAGAAGCCTTCAGCTGCCATCCATTGCGTCTTCGACAAGACCATACCGAAGGATCTGACGGACGCCATGATCGTGCTGCTCTTAACGCCTTATGAGCAGCAGCTCTGATACTTACTTTAATGCTGTTGGAGAAGGGATGATGACGGTTGACGCCGAAAAATGGATCAGCTTTGTCAGGCAATATGGTCCTCTCGCGCGCAACGCGAACATGTACGACGAGGAGATTCGACGCTGGTCGAAGAAGCTCAGCGTCACACCCATCGCCTTCGAGCATCCGCTCAGCCGCGATGTACTCGCCTCATTCACTGACCGCAAAGACGGCCACGGCGGCGTGGTCATACTCACCGGCACAGCCGGCGACGGCAAAAGCTACCTCTGCTACCAAGTATGGGAGGCGTTGGGAGGCTCACCAGACGCCTGGGCCAGCAATACGTCCTATTTCAAGCAGCCTGTAACGATCAATGGCCACACCTACACACTCCATCTCATTCGCGACCTGACACCGTTCTGCAAGAACGATCCGGACGGTTCAAAAGCCCAGCTTCTGCAGGAACTGAGCGCCGCGCTATTCGAACCCTCGTCCAACCTATTCCTCGTCGCCGCCAATGACGGGCCGCTCATCGAAAACTGGCGCAAGTTAGGCGGCCACGGTGCCTCACAGCGAGCCTTGGCGTTGTTCGAAGCCCGGCTCATGAACGACGAAGATCCAGAGCCGACCGACCGCCTGCATTTTTTCAATCTCAGCGCCGTATCCAGTGCGACCGTACTGGCACTTTGTCTCGACGCACTCCTTGGCCACGAGGGCTGGGAGAGTTGCTATGCGGTCGCACAACCGAACGGATTCTTCGGTCCCAGATGTCCGATCCGGCACAATTTTGAGCTCTTGCGCGACCCGCTCGTGCGTTCCCGGCTCGTGGCGCTATTCCAGCTTCTGGACTTCAACGAGCTCCATACGCCGATCCGGCGCGTCCTTCTACTGCTTGCCAACGCTATCCTGGGCCATCCCGCAGCTAAGGACGGTCTCATGTCTGCATCTGACGTGGCCAAGATCATCGCCGCTGGAGAAACCCACAAGGCGAGTCTCTTCGCCAATCTCTTCGGTGCCAATCTGAAGAGCGCGAAACGCGATGCGCAGGAAATCTTCGACTATCTCAGTCGGTTTGGCATCGGTTTTGAGACCACGAACCGGATCGACAACATCCTGATTTTCGGTTCGGAAGACGAGAACGTCAGCCAATATTTCCATGAGCTGGTCGAGGCCGACGGCTTCTATGGTGCAACCGAACGATATCGCGGGGAGCAACGCAGCTATATCGAGATGCCAGAGGCACAAAGCGGTGACCGGCACCCCTTCCTAGACATGCTCGTAGACCAAAGGCGCGGGTTGTTTTTCAAGATTCCAGACCCCCACGCCGACGAACTTAAACTTTGGTGTTTGACCGTATTCCATAGTGCTGGCGAATATCTGCACGATGTTGCGCAACCATTGAACGACGGCAAACGTGTGTCGCGTCAAACAGTCAGCAAACTCGTAAATGGGCTTAACCGCATCTTCACTGGACTCCTCACCACGACAAAGAGCGAGCTACTGCTAGCGACCAGTCTGTCGCACTCCGGCGCCAAGATCAGTCAACTGCTCGAAGACAAAATCGCCATCAACTCACACGGGCGTGTGGAGCGAGTTGAAATATCCCTGCACCGCGATTTTCCGCATCTCATCGTGACGCTGCCCAACGGACAAGGGAGATCGCTGGCCCTCAATCTCACGCGCTACGAATTCCTCATGCGTGTGAGCGAAGGCGCGCTACCTGGCAATTTCTCCCGCGAATGCTATGAGGATCTACTGGCATTCAAGAGCGCTCTTCTCTCGGCGGCGGCGATCGACCGTCATACGCCGGACGACGATGATGGCCTGACGTTCCGGCTCCTTGCCCTGGATCCCACCGGAAATGCCATCGACCAAGTTGTAGAGCTCTCAAATGACTGAAATCGTCCAGCTTCCTCCGCCGTCGGCGAGCTATCACGATGACAATGACCTTTGGCTCGATGAACAAATCTGGGGCCATCGACTGTGGGAGCAGGACCCATGGCTCCTATTCCTCGAATTTCTCTCGGTCGCAGAAGCTTCTCATGCAGCCGGACAGCTATTTGCAGCTGACGCGACGGAATTTCCATTCAGCTTCCGGCCGGCCCAACGGCCATATCTGCGTAATCTCTTGTTCAACAACGACAAGCTGCTGGAGCTCGCCGATCGCTATCCCGATAACGAGACCGGATGGGCTAAATGGCTCGAGTGGATGCAGAGCAACGCCAAGATGGTCGCCCACCGCGACTTTTCGTACCTCAAGAACAGATTTCAGAACTTCGAACAGCTCGTCAAAGTCATTGAAATGCTGCGCTCTGCAACGATTGAGAGCAGCATGAATAAGAGATGGAGTTCGCGCTTCGTATTTCCGTTCGGGCGCCATGCGATTTATGAAGACCTCAACACTGAGGGCAACCGCGAATACATCAATTTCACGCGCAACGGCGATCTGCTTTATCAGATGCTCGCACGATCAAGCGCCGCACCCGAGCTCGCGCGACATTTTTCACATCTGTTCGAGCGGCGCGATCCCTGCGATCGCCTGACCGAACTCCTCCAGCCGGAAATTGCCGAGGAGCGGCATACGCGAAGCGGCAGCTACCTGCCTTACGCCAAGCATCCCGCCTTTGAGGTGCTGGCCCAAGATTGGCTCGCCGTTCTCGATCTCCAGCTCCCAAGGTTCGACGCCTATCCGTACCTGACGACCCTTGGAGCACTTCATCTCACCCTTTATCAGCTACAGGTCGCCGCCCACGTCTGTGACAAGCCCAAGCCGCACTACATTTGCGAGGTTGTCGCGCCCAAGAAGACGTTGGTTCGCGAGCTTTCGGCAGGCAATTACATCGCGAACAACCAACTGTCGCTTTCGGCTGTCGATACCTATGTGCGAAACATCGGCAATTCGCCGGAATGGATCGCAGCAGCGGCAGAGCAGTCGGGATTTGCTACATGCCGTGAAATCATGCGAGAAAAAGTACGTTGGCCCGATGAGGACTACACCGGCCCAGTCGACCCTGACGCTCTCCTCGAAAATCTGCGTCACACAGCGCAGCGGCGCCATCGTCAGCATACGGCCAACATCCACAACAGCCTCGGACGAGGCGCAGGGCTGGTCTCGCGTCGCGGCACCAATCGGCTGCGCTACGCACCAACCGACGAACTCCTCAAGGCCCTAATCCTCGCCAACGTTCCGGTGCGCATGGACTACGGTCAATTCCTTGGCCGGCTCTACGACCGTTACGGCTTCGTCTTTGGGGAGCAGGAGGGTCAACTCGCCATCACCACGGAAGACTTCGACAAGCGCGCGTTTCAAGCCAATGCCTCGCGGCTCGAAAATCGCCTCAAGACCATCGGCATGCTACGGCGGCTCTCCGACGCCTGCGCCTATGTTGAAAATCCCTTGCGGAGATCCGCAGCATGAACGTCGCCTCGCTCGTCGGCGCAGTCGCCGCCGCCTATCTCCGCGAAGAACTCCAGGCCGAAACGGGCGCAGTACAGTCGACTGCGCGGTATGTACTCAATCTCGGCGCCGAACAGGTCGCAGCCGTCGCACGCGCCGTGCTCGCGGATCCGTTTCTCAATGACCGCATCGACATCAAGCTGCCGATCTCGCTTGTGAGCGGCCAAGGGCTGCCCGAAGAGACTCTGACGACCGAAAGCGCCACCTTCTATCGAAACGCTGATTGTCCGAAGGCCGCCTATCTACTTGCCGAACACGAACATGGTGAAGACGCCTCGATTCGTGAGATTGCGAAACTTGGCCCTCCTGAGCTGCTGGAGCGTATCGACCTTTGGGTTCGCGAGGCCTCAAAAGGCCTGCCTATTGCCCAGGAACAGCAAAAATGGTGGGAAAAAGCCCTGACCGGGCTCCGTGATCTTCGAATCGTCTCGATCGACCGCTTTGCGGCCTACATCTTGCGCACCCGCCGGGAAAACGACGAAGCAGGTCGCCCAATCATCGATGCGCTGGGTGCCGCAATGCCGGCACTACGTCTTCCCAACGACCCCGCGTGCTTCGGAAGCCTCAAGGAGCGCCAGCGCGGCCACGCATCGGCATGGAAACAGCAATTCAGTAACGCTCACAAGAGACGATCCGGGCTGCTCCTCAAGCAGACCTCAAGCCAGCTCCTGCTCAGCGAAGAAGACCTGCGCAATGCGTTCGACAAGGTTGCGCACCAGATCCCGAATGCCTGTCATCCCGCGATCGAAGCCTTTATTGGGGCGCCCAGCGGCTGGAACGCCCAGGCCGAAGCTTTAGCGGAACAAGATTGGGAGCAAATAAAGCCGATCTTCGATGGCTTGCAACGCGAGAAATTCAATCTTGGCAAGAACACACTTGAGTATTTCAGTGAGCTAGAAGAAGACAAGCTTGACGATGAAGAGCGGGAATATCTCAAGCTCTTGTCCAAGCGGTCGGAAAAGATCGATGAAGACACAGATTTTTATGAAGCCCACCGCAGCGAAATCAAAGACGACAAGAAGCTGAAGTCTGCTTGGGATCGCTTCGTATATGGCCGCCCAATTGAAACCACCGACTTCATTGCCGGCATTTGCGCGGTTATGGAGCCACTTTACAACCGCATGCCGCCGGGCGATCAGCGCAAGCTGAAAATCAAATGCGAATCCGCGACTAAGAGAGACCTGCGATCTCTCAACTATGAAGCCGGTCTCTATTTCGCGCACCGCTACGCCGGCCTGCGTCGCCTGTTCGGCGGGATGATCGATTGGGATGTCGGCGATCTTTTCGAATTCGACAAGCTTGTCTCCGACTGGAAAAAGGGCGACAAGGCCAAGAACAAGCTCAACACGTCGACCGCCAAACCGGCGCTACAACTCAAATTCGTCGTCGAATTAGAGACAACGGCCGACGGGGACAGCATTCAAAAGCACTCGACGCAGCTGATCTGGCGCTATAACCCCTCATGCGTCGCGAGCCAACTTGTCGACGATTGGGGGCGTTTGACCCAAAATCCTTTCACGGCCTGCCGCACACAGCGCGAATTCACCGCTGACAAATCGATCGATTTGGCCAACGTAAAAACGTTCATGCCGGCATTCGACCGTGATCGCGGCTCATTCGTACCAGCGGCCAAAGCTGACCGGAATCTCGACGCGCTTTGGCGCAAAAATCTCAAAGAGTGCGTTGATCAAGCCTATCTCTCCGCCCAGGATGCCAAGACGTTGGGTGAGGCCTTTACAACCTTTGAATGTGCCTACAAGCTCGCAATCGGCGACTTCTCGACGAAAGGAGGCGGCGCCGACTCCGTCCTCAATCAGACCACAGCGTACTCCACGCTGCTCGAAAGCGTCCTCACACTCGCCAAGGGCGATCGCAATCGCGACAAGCTGCTCAAGCCACTTCTCATGATTGGTGTCGCGCCGATCGACGGCGGCAGGCCGGCGGCCGTCGTCGCGCCCTGGCATCCGATGCGTCTCGCCGCCATATGGCGAAAGTCTAAGCTTGCCGTCGATCTCGTGAGTCAGGTTCTCGGCAGCATCGAGGCAGAGGGCGATCCCAAGCTGTTCTTCCGGGATATCGCTCATGATCTCGAGCACGCGCTCTACCCCGAGATTGTACTGATCTGGACGAATGACGGCCCACAATTCCTTACGGTAAGCGATGTGGTCGCCGACTACAGCCTGCATGAACCTCCCGTCGCCGACCCCAAAGGCGAGAACGACACCAATGAAAGCCCAGCTGAGGGCGGCTCCTGCGTCCATGACCTCGTCAAGCGCTATCTCGCCCTACAACCGCACGAACGGTGCAACATGTCGGTCGTACTGTTCAACTGCGATTCCGCGCGGCTGCCTCAGGCGGTCGTGACAAAGATCGGCGGCATGCAGGACGACGAGGACGACGTTCGATGCCAAGTTCTGCTGCGCCACATCGAAAGCCAGAAGCTTCGTAACATCTATTGCTCGATCTTGAGTTCCGAAGCTACGGCAGACGCCTATAGCGCGAGTGAAGCCTCTCAAGACTTCATGGCCCGTCTGCGGATTTCGGTGATTGCTGACCAGGCGCCACCGCCCAACCCCAAAGACGGCCATCCATACGACATCGTCTTCTCGCAAGATGTCATATCGCGTCACGCGCAACTTGAATGGTATCTCGAACAAAGCGAACCAGCCGACATTCGTACGCTGTTGCCATCACGCTGGTCGCGCCGCCGGCCGGCTGCCCGAGACGACCTTAAATCAGCGGTCTTCCTGTGCTGCCCGGTACAAAGCGCCGAAGGCTGGGCCTATGTCTCTGCCGTCGCGAGCGTTTTCAAAGGCGACCGCGATGAATCGACGGCCAAACGCCTTTTGCCCGTCCGCCAGCTCGATTTCGCCGACGGCCGGACCAAACGCATCTTCGAAGAGACCCACGACCTTGGCAACTGGGTCGTCAATTTCGACGAGCTTCTCGACCGGCGTCAGTTGATGAACCACCAGGTCCGGGTCATACGCTACAAACAGCTATCGACCCAGGGCCGCAACCTGATCATCTCCTCGCGCGCGCCAATGACGCTGCTGCGCTCGATGATTATGAGCCGCCTCAAGGCGCTGCAGCTGCCGCTGACCGATGCCGAGGTGCGGGCACTTGCCGATCGCCTGATCGACGACGCCAATGATGTATCGGGTGACATCGTGCTGCGCGCGGCCACATGCGGCCAGAGCGCCAGCGAACTGATGGGCATCGTGCTGAGCCGCCGCATGTTGCGAGACGACTTCGGTACCGATCAACTGGTCGGCTGGTACTTTCTTGATGACTACGCGTCCTGGCTTGGCCAGCGCGAACAACAGATCGCCGATCTGCTTGCGATCTGCCCCCAAGTAGCCGAAGACAGCACACTGCGGATCACGCTCGCTGTCAGCGAAGCGAAATACGTCGAAATCGAGAGCCTGGCCGCCAAGCGCAAAGAGTCGCAAAAACAGCTGCGCGATACGCTCGAGCGCCTGGAAGACGCCATATTCGGCGATCCGGAGCGGCTCGACCGCCAGTCCTGGCTGGCTCGGCTGGCTGACCTCATGCTTGACGGTATCCGCATCCCGGCCGCCCGCGGCATCGATCTCGGCGAATGGCGCCGCGCCATGCGCGAAGGCCGCTGCGAGGTCCACCTCAAAGGCCTCTCGCACGTCTTCGTCCCAACCTCGTCCGACATCGACGATCCGACGATCGCGACCGAAGTTCCCGACGCTCGTTATGCGTATCAGGAAATCATCGGCCGCAAGGCGCTCAAGCAGCTATTGATGGCCTACTGGCACGACCAGAACACCGCCGACGTCCGGCGCGGCATGGGCTTCTACCATATGGACTTTGAGCCAACCTGGCGTGCTCCGGGCTCTGGCGTCGCATTTCTCCGCAGCGCTTATCGAGCGCCTGTCCGCCGACCGGCGTCCCGGCCCGCGGTCCCAGTTCCTGAACCGACGCCGGACACGCCTGCGGAGGTGCCAACGGAACCAAGCATCGAATATCTGCTCCCCACGCCGGTTCCCAGTGACAGCGCGTCGTTACCAGTCGATTCTTCGCCGGCACAGGCGCAAGCTCATTGGGCCTATTCGGAGATCGGCGATTTGATCGCGTCGGCACTTCACTTAGCGCCCATCGCGCCCGAAGAAGAGGAATGGCTCAAGCAAACAGCCTTTTCGACGCGCAGCGCCCTGCAGCAGCTACAGCTTCAGGCAAAATTGATCGATTCGGCTCTTACGCCCAATTCTGCGCTACTGAAGTTCGCCGGCAACGCCAACCTGACCGTCGAGCAGGTCTTGAAGAAACGGTCCGAGCTCTTGACGACCTATGGGCTGAACGTTATCTCGGTCCGCCCAGAACCCGGTGCTGTCATGATCGCAGTGGAGCGCCCCAAACGCCAGACCATCGACATCCGCTCCCTCTGGGCCGACTGGTCACCGGCCTCGAACGGTTGGGGCAATCAGGAGCTCATGATTGCGGTGCAAGAAAATTCGGGCGCTCCTCTATTCCTCTCACCTGGGAAAGACCACGCGCCACACACGCTGATCGCAGGCAGCACCGGCAGCGGAAAATCCGTGCTGATGCAGAACATCATCATGGGAATCGCCGCGACCAACACACCGGAACAAGCGAAGATCGTCCTGATCGACCCCAAACAAGGCGTAGATTATTTCGCTTTCGACAGGCTGCCCCATATCGACGGCGGCGTCATCGATGATCAGCTCTCGGCAACTCAGCGGCTCGAAGAACTCGTGGCCGAAATGGACCTCCGCTACGCTCGCTTCAAGGAAACGCGCGTATCCAATCTGGCCGCCTACAATGCCAAGGTCGCTGCAAACGAACGCCTGCCTGTCATCTGGCTCATTCACGACGAATTCGCCGAATGGATGCTGACCGAAGACTACAAGGACGCCGTGTCGGCGATCGTTCAGCGACTCGGTGTGAAGGCTCGAGCTGCGGGCATCTATCTCATTTTCGCCGCCCAGCGGCCGGATGCCAACGTTATGCCGATGCAGCTACGCTCAAATTTGGGCAATCGCCTGATTCTTCGGGTCGACTCGGAAGGAACATCCGAAATCGCTCTTGGCGAAAAGGGCGCAGAACGTCTGCTGGGCAAAGGTCACATGCTAGCGAAACTCGAAGGTGAAAGGGGGTTGATCTACGCCCAAGTTCCATTTGTCGACATCGAATTCGTCGAGACGCTCATCAGGAGAATGCTCAAGGAGCGTACGACCGCCTAGGGTGACCCGCGACATCAGCTTTGAGTGCGCGACATCGCGCTTGGAGTCGCCCTGACCCAGCCGTATCGGGGCATGGCGGTACTCGAGTATCTTGGTGCTCCCGCGGGCGCCGCCCTCCTCCTGTCGAACAAGAAGCCGGCCGGGTAGAGGCGGATTCCAAAGTCGAGGCATCTCTCCGAGATTGACTGACTCCATTACGCCGCCCGAACGCCTACTGACTCCCGTGTGCCAGTCAGTGACAACACGGTGGTGCCGTGGTCCATATTCTTTACGGCACCAAGCAATAACGTGCCACAGCATTTAGCCATTCACGTCACGAAGGAATGGTTAGATGGGACAGACCTGCCAAGGCACTTCCCTAAGGCCTCGCTTGATGGCAGTGTTGTCATTGTCATTAGCGGTATCGCTATCAGCTCTGCATCCCGCCCATGCTGGGGACGACGCGTCAGAGCGTGAACAGGTCGCCGCACTCGCCCGCCAACTCGACCTGATCGACCGCCTCGCCGAGCACGCCGCCCATACCGCTCCGCAGGAACGCGCCCGCTACCATTTCGACTACGCCCGACTGCGTGCCGACCTGAACCGCGTTCGCGCCGGCCTGCAGGACTATCTCGTGCCCCAGCGCGCCCAGCCGCGCGATCCCGTCCCGCTGGCCGGCGATTACGTCCGCCGCGACCGCGCCGACGACGAGGAGCCGTCGCCATGACGCCCTCTGCCGACCAGATCGCCGCCTTCCAGGCCAACGGCGGCTTTGCGCCTTCGGCCGTCGCTGCCGTGGTGCTGGGCTTCGTGTTCGCCGTATTGCTGCTGTGGGGCGTGTGGGCCATGCGCACCGCCTACGTCGGCTGGGCCGAGCACCGCATCACCGAACGTCAGTTCCTCGGCGTCGTCGTGCGCTTCGTGGCGATGTACCTGGTGCTGACCTTCTTCCTCCTCTCCTGACCGTCACGAAGGGCCATACGCCATGAACACGCCAACGACATCCCATCGCATTCCGTCCCGCATCGCCGCTCCGCTGCTGCCGCTGGCGCTCGCGGGCCTGCCGCTGTCGGCCTTCGCGCAGGGCCTGCCGACCATGGAAGACCCATCGCGCGGCCAGGGCAGCGGCATCCTGCAGACCTTGCAGAACTACGGCTACGACATCGTGCTGCTGATCGCGCTGCTGGTGGTCGCCTCGATGTTCGTCGGTGTCTGCTATCACGCCTACACACGCTACTCGGAGATCCACACCGGCCGCGCCACCTGGGGCCAGTTCGGCCTGACGGTCGCCGTGGGCGCGATCCTGCTGGTGGTCGGCATCTGGCTGCTCACCAAGGCCACCGGCGTGCTGTGAGGGCGGCAAACGATGGCTGTCCCTTCGGAGACTTCGCGCGACACGCTGGTGACCTTCCTGCCGCACCGGTTGAACCGCCAGCCGGTGGTCGTGCGCGGGCTGACCGCCGACGAGTTGTGGATCTGTGCCGGCCTGTCGGCCGCCGCCGGTTTCACGCTCGGCCTGCCGCTGGCCTGGCTCACGCACAGCATCGCCATGGTGCCCACGCTGATCGTCGCCGGCATCGCGTTGGGCGTCTTCGTCGGCGGCGGCTTCCTGCGCGCGCAGAAGCGCGGTCGGCCCGACACCTGGCTGTACCGGCAGCTCCAGTGGCGGTTGGCCCTGCGGCATCCGGCGCTGGCAGCGCTCCTGGGCGGCCAGCGCCTCATCACCCGCTCGGGCTACTGGACGACCCGGCGCAACACCGATCGAGGGGCGCCATGAGCCGTTTCAAGAACGAGATTGCGCACCTGCAGGCGCACGTGAAGACGCTGCGCCTGGGGACCGGCGCGTTGTTCGTGGTCGCGCTGCTGCTCGGCTTCGGTTGGTGGAGTGCGCCGAAGAGTCTCACCATCCATGTGCCGCCGGACTTGCGCTCGGGCAGCACGCGCAAGTGGTGGGACGTGCCGCCCGAGAGCGTGTATGCCTTCTCGTTCTACATCTGGCAGCAGGTACAGCGCTGGCCCACGAACGGCGAGGAAGACTACCCGCGCAACCTGCGCGCGCTGTCGGCCTACCTGACGCCGAGCTGCCGGGCCTTTCTGCAACAGGACTACGAGTACCGGCGCGCCAGTGGCGAGCTGCGTCAGCGCGTGCGCGGGATCTACGAGATTCCCGGCCGCGGCTACGGCGACGATCCGGCCACGCGCGTCAAGGTGGTTTCCGACCGCGATTGGATCGTCACGCTCGACGTGAGCGCGGACGAATACTACGGCTCCGAGCAGGTCAAGCGCGCCCTGGTGCGCTACCCCATCAAGGTCGTCCGGCTGGACATCGACCCCGAGCACAACCCCTTTGGCCTGGCGCTGGACTGCTACGCCAGCGCACCCCAGCGCATCGAAACGCCGCCGACGCCGAGCCAGGCCGGCGCGCCCGCCAACGCCTCCGGCCACCTGCAGGGAGACTCTCCATGAAGCCCGTTGCCTTGTCGGCCCTGGCCGGCGTCCTGCTGACCCTCGGTGTCGTGCCGGCCAGCCAAGCCGTGGAAATCCTGCGCTGGGAGCGCCTGCCCCTGCCGGTGCCGCTGGTGGTCGGCCAGGAGCGCGTGGTCTTCATCGACCGCAATGTGCGTGTCGGCGTACCGGCCAGCGTCGGTGCCCACCTGCGCGTGCAGAGTGCGGGGGGCGCGATCTACCTGCGGGCGAGCGAGCCCATTCCGCCGACGCGGCTGCAACTGCAGGACGTGGAATCCGGCGCGATGATCCTGATCGACATCGCCGCCGAGCCGGCAAAGGACGGCCAAGCGCCGCTCGAGCCGGTGCGCATCGTGGAAGCGGAAGCCCCCGCCAAGCGCTACGGCGGCGGTGCGACAAGCGGCGCGGACGAGCAGGCCGATGCGCCCGCAGACAAATCCGTTCCCCGGCGCGAAACGCCGGTACCGGTCGTGCTGACGCGCTACGCCGCGCAGAACCTGTACGCGCCGCTGCGCACCGTCGAGCCGGTCGCCGGCATCGGGCGCGTGAACCTGCGCCGCGACCTCGCGCTGGACACCTTGCTGCCGACGCTGCCGGTGCGCGCGCGGGCACTGGCCGCGTGGCGCCTGGAAGACCAGTGGGTGACGGTCGTGCGACTCACCAACACCGCCGCGCGCTGGCTCGACCTCGACCCGCGCACCCTGCAGGGGAACTTCGTGGCGGCGACCTTCCAGCATCCGAACCTGGGGCCGGCCGGTACCTCGTCCGACACCACGGTGCTCTACCTGGTCACGCGCGGCCACGGCCTGGCCGAGTCGCTGCTGCCGGCGCTGAGCCCGATCGACGCCACCGTGAACCTGCCGCCGGCCGCCGCGGCCGGCTCGACCGGAGGAGCGCGCGATGAAGAGTAATCCGCTGCTCAAGTGGTTGCTGATCCCGATGGCGCTGCTGCTGGTGTTCGTCGGCATCAAACTGTTCTCCGGCGCCCCCGGCGGCCAGCCCGCCCCCAAGGGCGCGGCCAGTACGCTCACGCCCGAGGAGATGAAAGCCCTAGGCATCGCAGGCGACACGCCGCGCGATACCGTCGCCACGCTGGTGGCCCAGGTGAAGCAGTTGCGCACCGAGCTGCAGAGCGCGCTCGGCGACAACAAGCAGCACAAGGCCGAGAACGAGCGCCTGCGGGCGCGGGAAAGCGCGATCGACCAGCGCATCCAGAGCGCGCTGGAAGGCGAGCGCAACCGCCTGGAGCAGGAGCGCAATCAGGTGGCCAGCGACAGGCAGCAGACCCAGGGGCTGCTGCAGGATCTGCAGCGGCAACTGGACGGCCTTTCCGGCAAGGGCGGCCCGTCCGACCTGCCCGTCGGGCTGGGGCTGGAAGAGGGTGACGGCCAGCGCTTCAACCGCGGCACCAGTGGCACGCAGTGGGTCGAGCCCGACGATGCCAAGGTCGACGCCAAGAACGGCAACAAGGAGCCGAGCTTTCCCCTGAGCTTCGGGCCGGCCCAGAAAAGCCTGTCGGCCGCAGTGGAATCCGTCGCCGACGTCGGCAGCCGCGCGGTGGGCGCATCCACGAAGGCGGTCTACACGGTGCCGTCGAACTCGACGCTCATGGGGTCGATTGCCATGACGGCGCTGATCGGGCGCGTGCCGATCGACGGAACCGTCAACGATCCCTATCCGTTCAAGGTGCTGATCGGCCCGGACAACCTCACCGCCAACGGCATCGACATCCCCGACGTGGCCGGCGCCGTGGTCAGCGGCACGGCCTCGGGCGACTGGACGCTCTCGTGCGTGCGCGGGCAAATCCGCTCGGTCACGTTCGTATTCCAGGACGGCACCATCCGCACGCTGCCGCAGGACAGTAGCAAGGGCGGTAGCAGCGGCGGCAACGCGGGTCACAACGGCGCCAGCATCCAGGGTGGCCTGGGCTGGATCAGCGACCCCTACGGCATTCCCTGCGTCAGCGGCGAGCGGCGCAGCAACGCCCAGCAGTACCTGGGCAGCCAGGCGCTCATCACCGCGGCCGGCGCCGGCGCGGCCTCGCTCATCAAGTCCGACAACGGCAGCGTGGCCGTGGTCGCCAACAGCAACGGCTCGCTGGGCACCGTTGGTATCAGCAGCAACGAAGCGATGGGCCGCATCCTCGCGGGCGGCGTGCGCGACATGGCCGATTGGGTCAACAAGCTCTACGGCCAGGCCTTCGCGGCGGTCTACGTGCAGCCCGGCGCCAAGGTGGCCGTGCATCTGGAGCAGCCTCTCGACATCGACTACGACGCCAAGGGGCGTCGGGTCCACCACCGTACCGGAGAAGCCCATGCATCGGATCTGGATTGACGCGGCCGCCGTGCTGCTGGCGGCCACCCTGCTCGGCGGCTGCGCTACGAGCAAGGAGAAGCTGCTGCCGCACGGCGACAGCACCATGCTCGACATCTGGCACCAGGAGACCGGCGGCAGCGCGGGCAGCGGCCAGGCCGCGCGGCAACTGCTCGATGCGCGCCAGGGCCTGCGCCGGCCACTGGCCGATGCCGATGTGCAGGCGGCGCCCGGCGTGCAGGCGCGCTACACCCGCACCGCGCAGAACGAGATTCACCGCCAGTTCCACCGTCTGCCGAACCCCGACCTGGTGATGTACGTGTTCCCGCACCTGGCGGGCACCGACCCGGTGCCGGTGCCTGGCTACAGCACGGTGTTCCCGCTCTACCAGCGCGTGCAGTACGCGATGCCGGGCGAGCGCGTGGAGGACTACTGATGGCCTGGTCGCTGCCGTGGTCACGCAAGCCCGACGCATCGCCTGCTGACGCCGCAGATGCGGCCGATGATGCCTGGGCACGGCACGTAACGGCCCTGGCGGCACAGGGTGTCGCCGAGCCGGGTAGCGCGCTCGGCCGGGGCCGGCGCAGGCCGGCCACCCAGGCCGACCACGATGCGCTCTATGGCGTCGCGCCGTCGTTCGCGGACTTGCTGCCCTGGGTCGAGTACCTGCCCGGCAGCAAGTGCATGTTGCTGGAAGACGGCCAGTCGGTGGCGGCCTTCTTCGAGCTGGCGCCGGTCGGCACCGAGGGCCGCGAGATGGCCTGGCTATGGCAGGCGCGCGATGCGCTGGAGAACGCCCTGCAGGACGCCTTCGACGAGTTGGACGACAACCCCTGGGTGGTGCAGCTCTACGCCCAGGACGAGGCCGACTGGGACAACTATCGGCGCTCCCTGGCGAACTACCTGCAGCCGCGTGCGCAGGGCAGCGCGTTCAGCGACTTCTACCTGCGCTTCTTCGCCCATCACCTGCGGGCCATCGCCAAGCCGGGTGGCCTGTTCGAGGACACCACGGTGACGCGCCTGCCGTGGCGCGGCCAGGTGCGGCGGGTGCGCATGGTGGTCTACCGCCGCACGTCCGCGGCCCCAACCCCACGGCGCGGCCAGTCGCCCGAGCAGGCGCTGACCACGATCTGCGACCGCCTCGTCGGCGGGCTGGCGAATGCCGGCGTGAAGGCTCGGCGTCTCGGCGCGGCGGACATCCACGCCTGGCTGCTGCGCTGGTTCAACCCGAATCCGACCTTGCTCGGCGCCGCTGCCGAAGACCGGGAACGCTTCTACGCGCTGACCCGCTACCCGGAAGAGCGGGAGGAGGGCGAGATCGAACTCGCCAGCGGCACCGACTTCGCGCAGCGCCTGTTCTTCGGCCAGCCCCGTTCGGACGTGGCGGGCGGCCTGTGGTTCTTCGACGGCATGCCGCATCGGGTGATCGTGATGGATCGCCTGCGCACGCCACCCGTGACCGGCCATCTGACGGGCGAGACGCGCAAAGGCGGCGACGCCATGAACGCGCTGTTCGACCAGATGCCCGAGGACACGGTGATGTGCCTGACGCTGGTCGCCACGCCCCAGGACGTGCTGGAGGCGCACCTCAACCACCTCGCCAGGAAGTCCGTCGGCGAGACCCTGGCCTCGGAGCAGACCCGGCAGGACGTGCAGCAGGCGCGCGGCCTGATCGGCAGCGCGCACAAGCTCTACCGCGGCGCGCTGGCGTTCTACCTGCGCGGCCGCGACCTGGACCAGCTCGATGCGCGCGGCCTGCAGCTCGTCAACGTGATGCTCAGCGCCGGCCTGCAACCGGTACGCGAAGAGGACGAGGTGGCGCCGCTGAACAGCTATCTGCGCTGGCTGCCGTGCGTGTTCGACCCGGCTGCCGACAAGCGCCAGTGGTACACCCAGCTCATGTTCGCGCAACACGCGGCGAACCTGGCACCGGTCTGGGGCCGCAGCCAGGGCACGGGGCATCCGGGCATCACTTTCTTCAACCGCGGCGGAGGTCCGATCACCTTCGATCCGTTGAACCGCCTCGACCGGCAGATGAACGCGCATCTGTTCCTGTTCGGCCCCACGGGTTCGGGCAAGAGCGCGACGCTCAACAACATCCTGAACCAGGTGACGGCGATCTACCGCCCGCGCCTGTTCATCGTCGAGGCGGGCAACAGCTTCGGCCTGTTCGGCGACTTCGCGGCACGGCTGGGCCTCACCGTGCATCGGGTGAAGCTCGCGCCGGGCGCGGGTGTCAGTCTGGCTCCGTTCGCCGACGCCCGGCGCCTGGTCGATACGCCGAGCCAGGTGCAGACGCTGGACGTCGATGCGCTCGACGAGGACCAGACCGATGCCGGCATGGCCATGGAAGGCGATGAGCAGCGCGACGTGCTCGGCGAGCTGGAGATCACTGCACGACTGATGATCACCGGCGGCGAGGACAAGGAAGAAGCGCGCATGACGCGCGCCGACCGCAGCCTGATTCGCCAGTGCATCCTCGATGCGGCCCAGCATTGCGTGGCGGACAGACGCACGGTGCTCACGCGCGACATGCGCGACGCGCTACGCGAGCGCGCCCGCGACGCCACGCTGCCGGAGATACGGCGCGCACGGCTGCTGGAGATGGCCGACGCCATGGACATGTTCTGCCAGGGCGTGGACGGCGAGATGTTCGACCGGTCCGGCACGCCGTGGCCCGAGGCGGACATCACCATCGTGGACCTGGCCACCTTCGCGCGCGAGGGCTACAACGCCCAACTCTCGATTGCCTACATCTCGCTCATCAACACCGTCAACAACATCGCCGAGCGCGACCAGTTCCTGGGCCGCCCGATCATCAACGTGACGGACGAAGGCCACATCATCACGAAGAACCCGCTGCTCGCGCCCTACGTGGTCAAGATCACCAAGATGTGGCGCAAGCTCGGCGCGTGGTTCTGGCTCGCCACGCAGAACCTGGACGACCTGCCGAAGGCGGCCGAGCCCATGCTCAACATGATCGAGTGGTGGATCTGCCTGTCGATGCCGCCCGATGAAGTGGAGAAGATCGCGCGCTTCCGCGAACTCAACGCGTCGCAGAAGGCGCTGATGCTCTCGGCCCGCAAGGAAGCCGGCAAGTTCAGCGAGGGCGTCATCCTGTCCAAGTCGATGGAGGTGCTGTTCCGCGCCGTGCCGCCCAGCCTCTACCTGGCGATGGCGATGACCGAGCCCGAGGAGAAAGCCGAACGCTTCCAGTTGATGCAACAGCACGGCATCAGCGAATTGGATGCCGCCTTCCGCGTGGCCGAGAAGATTGACCGTGCGCGGGGCATCGAACCCCTGGCGCTGGGCACGTTGGCCTGACGGGAGCGACACGATGCGCCTGCCTTCCTTCGCCCGCCATCATCCTTGGATCGGTCTGCTGATCGTGGTGACGATTGCGGTGGCCTCGTGGATGCTGCTGCGCGTGCCGCATCCGGCAATCGAGCCCATTTCTCTGGCCGCCGTCGGGTCCGAAGCGTCGAAACCGGCTGGCCCGCCCTGGCTGTATGGCCGTGCCGATGCGCGCTTCACGGTGGTCGGGTACGCCGACCTGGAGTGCCCGTACTGCCGGGCCTACTTCCCGACGCTCAAGCGCTGGATCGACGCCCATCCCGAGGTGAACTGGCAGTGGCACCACCTGCCGCTGTCCATGCACGAGCCGGCCGCGACTACCGGAGCACGCCTGGCCGAGTGCGCGGGCGAGACGGGCGGACATGCCACGTTCTGGCAGGCCGTGGCGTGGCTCTACTCGAACACCCGTGGCGACGGCCAGGGCCTGCCGGAGGGCCTGCGCTATCCCGACCTCACGCCAGCCATGCAGGGTTGCCTCGACAGCGAGCGCCCCGATGCCGTCATCCGTGCCCAAGCGATGGAAGCGGCACAGCAGGACATCGCGGCCACGCCGGCCTTGCAACTGCGCGACCGCGAGTCCGGCAAGACTCTCCTGCTGCACGGTCCCGTCGAAGGCGATGCCCTGCTGTCGGCCATCGACCTGCTCGCCGCCGGCAGCACGACCGCAGCCGAACCCGCCCACTCCCCAGACATGCCCGCCGGCGTTGCCGGTGACATGCCCAGGTAGCCATCGATCTTCAAGGCTGCGGCGCGGCTCGTCCGCGTTGATCGAAACCCGTTCGCATCGCATCCCTTGACGCGAACAGCCACCGCATCGGCGGTGGTGGATGCCCGCTCGTCACCTGTTCCATCCCCATCGTCCCCAGGAGGGTTTGCCCTCCAGGGGCAGGCGCCCTCCGATCTCATCCATTGGAGGTTCGCCATGTCTCTTGTCATCGCCGACTCCCGCCCGGAGTCGCTCACCCTGATCGCCGCCCAGCACGAAGACTGGATCATCCGGCAGGCCATCACCCTGCTGGAGAACCGCGTGTTCAAGGCCGGTCCGGCGCTGGGCAGTCCCGCCGCGGTGCGCGACTACCTGCGCCTGAAACTGGTCGCGGAGCCGAACGAAATCTTCGCCGTCGTGTTTCTCGACAACCAGCACCAGGTGCTCGCCTTTGAGCCGCTGTTCAAGGGCACGGTCGACCAGACTTCGGTGTATCCGAGGGTGGTTGTCCAGCGTGCGCTGACGCTCAACGCTTCGGCGCTGATCCTGGCGCATCAGCACCCCTCGGGAAACACCGAGCCCTCGGCCGCTGATCGTGCGATCACCGAGCGGCTGAAGAGTGCCCTGGCCACCGTCGATGTCCGGGTGCTGGATCACTTCATCGTCGGCAAGGGCAGCCCGTACTCGTTCGCCGAAGCCGGCTTGTTGTAGCAGCACCCCACGCGCATTCATTTCATCACCACGGGAGCCCTTGGCTCCCGTTTCCTTTCGCCGACCCGCAGAGAAATCGGGACTGACCGGTTTCGGTTTCTTTGTCGTTCCCTGATCTGCGTTGCGCTCGACTACGAGTCTGCATCGACTCCGCGGAGGCGCGACATGCCGACTCATTCCCTCAACCTTCCTGGCGTCTCGCGGCGCCCCTTGGCCGCCAGGCTGGCCGCTGGACTGTGCGCCGCGCTGCTCGGCCCCATTGCGGCGGCCGCCGATGTGCTCGTCGTCACCGACAGCCGTCATCCGGTGCAGGCCCCGGCCGGCGTGCGGATCATCGAGCTGGACCAGGCCACGCGCATCGAGGTCGAACTCGCCGCGCACCTGCCGGCCGACCCGCAACAGGCCGCAGCCGTGGTGCGGCAGCGGTTGCATGACGGTGGCGAGGCGCTGCAGCGTCGCATCGGCCATGCCTACCAAGGTGTCGCGGATGCCCGGGGACTGGGCATCGCCAAGATTCCCGCCGTGGTGGTCGATCGACGCTACGTGGTCTACGGCGAGCCCGACGTGCCCCGCGCCGTCGCGCGCATCAACGCCTACCGGAGCACGCAGCCATGAGCCTCCTGCTGGCATCCCGGCGCCTGCGCGCCACCGTTGCCTCGCTGCTGCTGGGCGCGGCCACATCGACGTTCGCCCTGGACACCGCCACCATCGTCTCGTCTGCGCTGTCCCCCGACTGCCTGGAGTACCGCGTCGCAGGTATTTGCTACTGGCTGTACTGCACGCCCTTCGGCTGCTCGGTTCGCACCTCCGTCAAGGTGCGCCACTACGTCCCCGATGCGGTGGTGTCGAGCTACTCGAACACCGGCGAAAACCCGTGGCCGGAAGTCAGGGCGATGAGCATGCCCAACCCGACCGCCAAGGCTGGCGGTGACGGCACGACCAGTCACGACAACGAGAACAACCTCGCCAAGTTCAAGAACGCCGATGTCATCGGCCATCCGGCCGGGATGGTGTTCAGCCAGTTCGCCAGCGCCTCCGGCTACACCTGCGAAGGCGCTGGCACGGCCTTCATGCCGTATCTGCTGAGCACGCTCGACACGATCGCCTGGCGCTACAACATCCCGGAAGCGTTCTACCCCGAAGCGCTCATCCCCGGCCGGCGCGAAATCGGTACGCGCACCGGCCTGAACCTCTGGGGCAACGTGTATCCCCGCGGTGGCTTCCTGCACCAGACCGACGACCACAAGAGCGGTGCCGTGGTCGCGCAGCGCGTGGGCGACATCGTGACGCGCCGCAACCAGATTCACGTGTACCAGCCCCTGCTGGCCAACGCCCGCGACGGCTACTGGCCGGCCGGCGCGCTGATGGAGACCGACGCTTCGACGGGCAAGTGGCAGGAGCTGACGCCTACGCTCTCGAACAGTTGTGTGGTCTTCCCGCACAGCCGCACCCGCGTGCAGGCCCAGCAGGGTGACTACGCCTGGGCCTTGTGGCGGCCGTACTCCTGCTGCCGGCGCCGTGGCCAGGTCTTCCTCGGCAGCGTCGATTTCATGTGAGGAACCCACGATGAACGCCTCCCTCCCTGACTTCCTGCGCCGCGCGAAGCCGCACCTGCGGGCCACGCTGCTCGTGGCGGCCATCACGCTGGTCGTCGGCGTCGCCTGGGCGCAGACCCGCATCGACCCCAATGGCGTGAACGTCAGCGGCAGCGTGATCGGCGACGACGTGCTCTACAGCATCGGCGGCGGCCGGGCCGTGTCGATGGGGGGTGCCGGCAACATGCAGAGCATCGGCGTGGGGGTCGGCTGGAACAGCAACCTGATCTGCGGCGACATGAGCATCACGACCACGCTGCAGAACCAGCTCAACGGCATCACCAACGGCTTCCAGACGATCATGAGCAACGTGATCCAGAACGCCACCAGCGCCGTGGCCTCGCTGCCGGCCCTGATCATCCAGCGCGCCGACCCGGGGCTCTACAACCTGCTGACCAACGGCATCCTCCAGGCGCGCCTGGACTTCGACCGCTCGAAGATGACCTGCCGGGCCATCGCCAATCGGATGGCGGACATGGCCGGTGGCCAGGCCGGCTGGGACCAGCTCGCCGAAGGGATGGCGCTGCGGGATGCGGTCGGCAGCACCGATGCCGTCTCCGCCATCGAGCAGGCCGAGTCCAACAAAGGGAACAACGGCGTGCCCTGGGTCGGCGGCGGCAACGCGGGCGGCTCCGGCCAGAGTTCGATCAAGGTGGTCGGCGATGTGACGCGCGCGGGCTACAACCTGCTCAACGGGCGCAGCGCCACCGATACCTCGTCGATCGCGCGCAGCGCCTGCGGCAACCGCCTGACCTGCCAGACATGGTCGTCGCCTGGCGCGGCCGCGGCCTTTGCGAACCGCGTGCTGGGCGAACGCGAGCAACGCACCTGCGAAAACTGCACGAAGACCCAGACCACGCCTGGCGTCGGGCTCACGCCAGTGATCCAGGAAGAGTACGAGACCAAGCTGCAAGTGCTGCAGGAGCTGGTGACGGGCGCCCGGCCGACGACGCCGACCAATCTCGACGCAGCCGGCAGCAGCTCGCTGCCGATCACTCGCGGCGTGATCGAGGCCCTGCGTGACGAACCCGACCAGGACGTGCTGGGCAAGCGCCTGGCGTCGGAGGCGGCGCTGTCCAGCGTGCTGGAGAAGGCCCTGCTGCTGCAACGCACGTTGCTGACCGGCAAGAAGGAGCCGAACGTCGCCGCCAACGAGCTGGCCGTGCAGGCGGTCGACCAGGAGAACAGCGCGCTGGAGCAGGAGATCAACAACCTCAAGACTGAGCTGGAGCTGCGGCGCACGCTGGCCGGCAACTCGGCGATGGCGATCATCCAGCGCCACGGCACCCGCGCTGCCGGTTCGCGCGGCATCTTCGAGGGCGACACCACGCGCGACCGTCTGCGGGAAGTCCAGAAGCCGCGGAGCGGTACGCCATGAGCGGGCTCGCCTGGCTGCGGCTGTCATGGCTGGTCAACCGCCGCGTCGGCGTGGCGCTGCTGTGGACCTTGCTGGTGGTCGCCGCCGCGGTGGCAGTGAACATCGCCGGCATCCACATGGTCGGCGGCGTCGGGGGCTGGCAGCACTGGCTGCAGGCGCACGCCGGCCACTTCTTCGTGTGGCGGCTGTGCCTCTACGGAGCGACGGCTTACGGCTGGTGGTGGATGCGTCGGCGCCTGTTGCGGCGGGAGCCGTCCCGCGAGACGCATCAGCGGCTGCTGCGCACGGAGATCGCGGCCGTAATCGCCGTGGTCGCGCTGGAAGCCAGCCAACTGTTGCGGCACGGCTGAGACCGGGAGGCAGGCATGACGCTCTACACCACGGACTACCTGGAGTATTACCTGACCCTGGTGGCTTGGGTGGTCAACAACGGCATCTGGAGCATCCTCGTGGCCAGCGGCGTGTTCGCGCTGCCGTTCGTGGCCATCGTGATCCAGGAATGGCTCAAGGCCCGCAGCGAAGGCGCGGACGAGGGCAACAAGGGCGTGCTGTCGTCGATGCGCATCGAGAACCGGGTGTGGGTGGCGATCGTGGTCATCATGTTCGCCGGCATCCCGTTCATCCCGGTGGATCTCGCCACGATCAAGTTCGACACCACGCGCTCCGCGCAATGCCAGGTCAACGTCCCGCTGCCCAACGACACGGGCTGGTCCAACGTCTACACGGCGCTCAACGACCAGAGCGCGCTGGTGCCGGTGTGGTGGTTCTTCATGCACGCGCTGTCGAAAGCCGTGACGGGCTCCGCGGTGGCGGCGATTCCCTGCGGCACGGACCTGCGTCAGATTCGCATGGATGTGGATGCCACGCGCATCGACGATCCGGTGCTGGCACAGGAGGTCGCCGACTTCACGCACGACTGCTACGGGCCGTCGCGCGCCAAGCTGTTCATGAACCGGCCGACGCTCTCCGACGAGCAGATGAACGACGTCACCTGGATCGGGTCGAGTTACTTCCTCGACACGCCCGGCTTCTATGACACCTATCGCTCCAAGACCCCACGCACAGCCTGGCCCTACGACGCGACCCGCGATGCAGGGCTGGCACAGGTGGACAGCGGCGGCGGCTATCCGTCCTGCCAACAGTGGTGGGCCGATGGCGGCCAGGGACTGCGCAGCCGGCTGCTGGCACAGGTCGCCCCGGACCTGCTGACCCGCATCGGGCGCTGGGCGGGCTTCCTGTCGCAGATCGAGGTCAATGACTCGGTGATCCGCGCCGTCGTCTCACCGCGGCAGCAGGAGATGAACCAGGGCGCCGTCTACACCGACTACGGCGGCCAGATCGACAAGACGCTGCCGAACGTCGTCACGCGCGGCGCGGGCGACCTGGGGCTGACCGTCGGCTCGCTGGGCTTCTTTCCGGCGATGGACGTGGTGCGCCAGGCGCTGCCGATGGTGCTGACGATGCTCAAGATGGCGCTCGTCATCTGCATCCCGCTGGTGCTGCTGATCGGCACCTACGACCTGAAGACGGTGATGACGGTGAGCTGCGTCCAGTTCGCGCTGTTCTTCGTGGACTTCTGGTTCCAGCTCGCGCGCTGGATTGACAGCACGATCCTGGACGCGCTCTACGGCTGGGGGTTTGGCGCGGACAGGCCGCACGCCAACTTCGACCCATTGATCGGCCTGAACAATGCGTTCGGTGACATGCTGCTGAACTTCGTCATGGCAACGATGTTCATCGTGTTGCCGACGTTCTGGGTCATGGCACTCGGATGGGCAGGCGTTCGCGCCGGAAACTTCCTGGGCGGTCTCATCACTGGCACGTCCGATGCGAAGTCGGCTGGGGGTAGTGGCTCTCGCCTTGCGATGACCGCCGTATCGAAAGGTGTGGCGAAGTAAGGAGCATTTTCTCGCGTGGATGCGCCAGCTACGGCTCGCCGGAATCGCCCATGTCGATCCGCCAGTCATCTTTGTCATACAGGCCGACGCCCGAGTGTCCGTCTCTAAGTTCCGGCTGCTTCTCGTCGTCCTCGTCGGCGTTCCGCGCGAGCCATGCGGCGACCACCGCAAAGGCCAGCAGCAGGACGAGCCAGGATACGGTGTAGAGCAGCATGCCAAGTACGGCCAGCTTGACGATCCAGAGCAACGCCGTCGCCGCGCTCGCGGGCACCCCGCGCGTCACCAGCCAGCCGGGGACACGCTGCTCGCGGCGCAGGTATCCACGCCAAGCACGGCCAGCCCCCCGGCCCAGCCGGTGGCTCCAGCGCCCGTTGTGCGTGTTGGTGGTCATGCTCATATGCCTCGGTTTCAGTGGTGCCTCACCTCGCGGAGTGGCCGGTCGTGGCTTGCCCTCCAGCATAGACTGCGATCAGGAGGGCGGGTTGCGGCTGGCAGAGCCGGGTCGACCTGGGTCGCAAGGCGATTAGATTTTGCGTCAAAAATCAAACCTTATGCTACTTTCCCTGCGCGTTCTTGCGACAAGTCGAGAGATTGATTGGATTCCGTGCTATTTTTATAGCATGGATGGAAATTCTAGGCACCAGGTAATCAAGCGACTGCAGGCGGAACTCCCCCGCGGGGCGCCGTTCGACCTTGCCACCTTGAGCCAGTTCGGGGTGTCGCCCCAGCTCGCCGCCCACTATGCCGACGGGGCGTGGCTCGTGCGCCTGGCCCATGGCGTCTATGCCTTCCCGAACGATGAGTTCGGGGTCTACGGTGCGCTGAAGTTCCTGCAACAGCGCGTGCCCGGCCTGCACGTCGGCGGCAAGAGCGCCCTGGCCCTGCAGGGCGTGCGGCACAACCTGGGCAGCCGGGAGGCGCTGGTGCTGTGGGGCGACAGTCGCTTCGCCTTGCCGGCCTGGTTCACCTCGCGTTTTCCGGCCCGCTACGTCCACGCCCGCCTGTTCGACTGGCCGGACACGGCGCTGGCCGGCAAGACCCTGACCACGCCGCCTGGCCTGCCCGAGGACCTGCGGGTGGCAGCCCCCGAGCGTGCCGTTCTGGAGCTGCTGTACGAAGCCGGCGTCAAGCAGAGCCTCGAAGAGGCCCGCAACATCTTCGATGGACTGCGTTCCCCCCGCAAGGACTTGCTCGGGCAACTGCTGTCCTGCTGCGCCAGCGTGAAGGCCGTGCGCCTGTTCCTGACCTGGGCGCGCGAGACCAGCCTCGTGGATGTCGATGCCCTACTGGAGCAGTACCCGGTTCGCACCGGCAGCAACACGCGCTGGATGAGCCGGCTCGATGACGGCACCTTGCTGAGCCTGAGACCTCATGGATAAGACCTACGCGGACACCGTTCGCCTGCTGCTGGCCGTCGCGCCCGACGTGTTCGCCAACGACATCTTCGCCATGAAGGGCGGCACGGCTATCAACCTCTTCGTGCGGGACATGCCGCGCCTTTCGGTGGACATCGACGCGGTGTACCTCCCGTGGCAGACGCCGCGCGACGAAGCGCTGCAAGCCATCAACCAGGAGCTGGCCGCCATCGCCACGCGCGTTGCGCCACTGGGCGTGCAGACACGCCTGGTTCGCGCCAAGGACCTGGGAGACACCAAGCTGATCGTCGAGAACGACGCCAGCCAGGTGAAGATCGAGGTCAATGTCGTGTTCCGCGGCAGCGTGCTGCCCGTCGAGCGGCGGCCGCTGAGCGCCAAGACCAGCGATCTGTTCGGCGTCGAGTTCGAGCTGCCGGTTCTGGCACCGGACGAGCTGTACGCCAGCAAGCTGGTGGCCGCGCTGGATCGGCAGCACCCCCGCGACCTGTTCGACGTGTGGCAGCTCTTTGAGTCGGGCGACATCAGCGACGGCATGGTCGAGTGCTTCGTGATCTATCTGGCGGGCCACAACCGGCCGCCCCACGAAGTGCTGTTCGGCAACGACAAGGACATCGCCGGCGAGTACGAGCGGGCCTTTGTCGGCATGACCGAAGTGGAATGCACCCTGGAGACACTGCTCGACGCTCGCGCCAGGCTGCGGCGCGAGCTGCCACAGCGACTGAGCACCGCGCACAGGCAGTTTCTGAGCGGGCTGGTGCGCGCAGAACCCGACTGGTCGCTGGTGCAATGCCAACACGCCGCGCAACTGCCGGCACTGCGCTGGAAGCTCGCCAATCTCGAAACCTTCCGCAAGCGCCGTCCCGACGACTTCGCAGCGCAATCCGCCGCCCTCGACACCGGCTTGGGCCAGAGCTGACGAACATCCCGCAGCGCCCCACTTGCCGGGATTGCCCCATGCCGCATTCATCGTGGCACCCGCGAAGCAGCGGCCCTATACCCAAAGGCTTCCGACAAAGGCCAAAGGGCTGGGAAGGGGCAAAGGAAGGGCGCCAAGGGGAAAGGCCCTATCCTGAAAAGGCCAAAAGGCGCCCCCGAGCAGCCCGTCATCCGGGGTTCGCCATGCTCTCGCTGTTCCAGCGCAAACGGGTGCCACCCACCGCCGGCACGCCGCCCACCTCCGCCATCGAAACTCCGAAAGGGTTGATGCGGCCGGAGTCGGCCGCATCGCTGCTGGCCACGCCGCGTCGGCAGAAACTGCTGGAACACATCTGGCAGCGCACATCGCTCTCGCGCCGGCAGTTCGCCACGCTCTACCTCGCCCCACTGGAGCGCTACGCTGAGCTGGTCCAGCAGTTCCCGGCCTCCGAGAACCACCACCACGCCTATCCGGGCGGCATGCTGGACCACGGCTTGGAGATCGTCGCCTATGCGCTGAAATTGCGGCAGTCATACCTGCTGCCTGCGGGCGTGACGCCGGAGGCACAGGCGGCCCAGGCCGAAGCCTGGACCGCAGGCACGGCCTACGCGGCCCTGCTGCACGACATCGGCAAGATTGCGGTCGATCTGCACGTCGAGCATGCCGACGGCAGCGTCTGGCATCCCTGGCACGGCCCACTGCGAAAGCCCTACCGCTTCCGTTACCGAAAGGAGCGTGAGTACCGCCTGCACAGCGCCGCCACCGGGCTGCTCTACGCGCACCTTCTCGATCGGGACATCTTCGACTGGCTCAGCGGCTATCCCGACCTCTGGGCCGCGCTGCTGTACGTGCTGGCCGGCCAGTACGAGCACGCCGGCACACTCGGCGAGCTGGTCGTGCAGGCCGACCAGGCATCGGTCGCCCAGGAACTCGGCGGCGATCCCAGCAAGGCGCTGGCGGCGCCCAAGCATGCGCTGCAACGCAAATTGCTCGACGGCTTGCGCTACCTGCTCAAGGAAGCGTTCAAGTTGAACCAGGCCGGCCCGGCGGACGGTTGGCTGACCCAAGACGCCTTGTGGCTGGTGAGCAAGACCGTCTCCGACAAGCTGCGCGCACATCTGCTGTCACAGGGCATCGACGGCATCCCGGCGAGCAATACGGCGGTGTTCAACGTGCTGCAGGATCACGGCATCGTGCAACCGACGCCGGATGGCAAGGCGATCTGGAAGGCTACCGTCACCAGCGACGCCGGCTGGTCGCACGCATTCACCTTCCTGAAACTCTCGCCGGCGATGATCTGGGATGCCGCCGACCGGCCGGCGCCGTTCGCAGGCCGTGTGCAGGTCGAAGAGGAACAGGCGGAGCCGACGCCGCAGGCGACAACGGTGGCCGATGGGCCGCGCGCCGAAGGCATCGAAGCTGCATCCGCGAGCACGGCGCCGATCGCATCCACAGCCACGGATACCGGCGTGGCCGCGCTGCTCGACCTGCTGGGCGACACCGCTCCACCCACGGCACCGGAGATCCCGAGTTCCCCTATTGCCGAGCCCGAGCCGGCCCCTTCGACCATGCCCCCGCCGCAGATGAGCCTCGCGCCTTCCCAGGATCGCGCGGAGCCCTCCGGGGCGCACTTCATGGCCTGGCTGCGTCAGAGCATCCAGACGCGCAAGCTCATCATCAACGACGCCAAGGCCCTGGTGCATACCGTCGCCGGTACGACCTACCTCGTCAGCCCCGGCGTGTTCCAGCGCTACGCGCAGGAGTACCTTCAAGTCGCCGCGCTGGCCAAGCAGGAGAAGCTGGAGGGGTGGCAGTGGGTGCAGAAGCGCTTCGAGAAGTTGGGACAGCACCGCAAGCAGCCGAGCGGGCTGAACATCTGGACCTGCGAAGTCACGGGGCCGCGCAAGTCGCGCCGGCTGCACGGCTACCTGCTCGCCAGCCCGGATGCGCTGTTCCAGGAGACGCCGCCAGACAACCCATACCTGCGGCTCGTCAACGAGGCCGCAAAGCGCGAAGATTCAGCCCTTGGGGGCAAGGACGACGATCAGGCGTAGGCATGCGACCGCTGTGCGGGCCGGCTTCAATCTGCGGATGGGGCCGACTCCGCCAGCTTGGCTTCGGTCAGAGTCATCAAGTGGGCGGAACTGCATTTCAGCGCACGGGCAATCTTGAGGATGAGAGGGAGCGTGGGGACATGCTCGCCGCGCTCGATCTTGCCCATGTGCGACCGTTCGATGCCGGCCATGTGGGCCAGCGTTTCCTGAGCGATGCCCTGGTTGGTTCTTTCTTCCCGCACGGCAGCCCCAAACGCGATGGCTGGTTCCGCTTCGTAGGTAGTGGTGCCGGTGGGGCGGCCCCTTTGGATCGAACGCTTTGGCATTGCCAAGAGCGTCGAACATGGTCACGATTTAAACCACGTTAAACTTAACTCATTCAACGGCTTCGAGATCAGTTGCCACGAGTTCACCGCATGGGGGGAGCTGGACGTGGAATCGAGTGACATCACCGCCGAAATTCGCATGGCCGTCCTCGGCGAATGGGTGCCGCCCCAACTCGCCGACGTGCTCGCCCTGCAGCGCGCCGAAGAGCCGGAGACTCATGCCGTCCTCGCCGGCTGGACAGGTCCCGGTCGAGGCGCGGAGCTGCCGGGCGACGGCTTCGACTTCGCCTTGTCTGCGGTTGCCCGGCAGTGGCCTGGCTGGGTATGCGAACCGCTGTGGCATGACACGCTGGCGGTCGCCGTGGCCAAGCGCTCCCACCTGCTGGCCTACCGTGAAGTGCCATGCCAGGAAGTGCTCAAGCAGCCCTTGATCTGCTCGCAGTCCACGGCCGATGAACCATGGCGCATGACCGTGCAGCGCGTGTTTGAGAACGCGCTGCAGGAGCGGGAGCAAACGGTGGAGACATTCGATGTGGCGATGACGCTGGTTGCCGCCGGGTACGGGATCGCCATTGCGCCTGCCGCGAGACTGGCGAGCTACCTACGCCGAGGCATCGCCATGCGGCCGCTGGCCGGCGCACCAATGATCGAGATGGCTTACCTGTTGCGCCGCGATGCTTCCTTGTCGGACACCCAGGCAAGATTCGCCCGCCGCGCGCGCTTGGTGTCCTGACAGACGCGCGGGAATCGCGGTTCGCCACGATCCCGCATTCCTGCTGCTAGGCGACTCCGACTCGCGGCAGGGTCCATTCGCTTTCCTTCACGGCCGTGCTCACTGCCATGACGAGCTTGTCGAGATTGCCGGCCGTCACGCCCTCCAGTGCCGAACGCCCCCGCAGCATCGAGCGCGGTTGCAGCAGTGCATGGTAGATCTGCCAAGGGTCCGCGCCCCTGGTCAGCTTCAGGACGGACTGGATCAGCTCGTGCTTGAGTGGGTCGAGGTGCCAGTCCGGCACGCGCTGGCCGCGGTTGCCTACGTTCAACGCGAGCAAGTTGCCCGCCTTGATCTCGTAGCTGATCCACCTGCGGGACTTGCCCGCCATCTTGGCAAATGCCGCGACGGGAAGGTTGTGCGGTGCCTCGAAGACATCGAACAGCTCCATCCGCTCGCGCTGAATGTCCGAAGGCACCAGCGGCGCGGCCGACCGAGGGGGCGGAACCGCCGGCAGCCGATGTGCGGCGGCAGAAACCAACGGCATGGCGTCACCCGGCTTCGTCACCAGCAGGATTGGCGAGGCGGCAACCGGCGTGGAGGGGGCGCTTGCGGTTTGCTCATTCGGGAACGCGGGCACGCCTTCCAGATGCACGGTGAGCGGCATGCTGGCCGCCTCGACCTGGTTCTGCTCGAAGAGGTCGAGCCGATCGGCCCAGTCCTGCATCATGCGGCGACGCTGCTCCACGTACTCGGCATGGTTGTAGGTCGCGCTGACCTTGTTGGGATCGACATGCGAGAGCTGTGCATCCACCCAGACCTTCGGGTAGCCGATCTCGTTGAGCGCAGTGGACATCGTGCCGCGGATACCGTGTCCGGTCAGGCGTTCCTGATAGCCCATGCGTTTGAGCGCACCATTGAGCGTGTTCTCGCTGATGCGCTTCTTCAAGTCGCTGTCGTGCCGAAACAGGTAGCGCTGGGCCGGCTTGAACTCATCCAGCAAGTGCCGGACGATCTCCATGGCCTGAATCGACAGCGGCACGATGTAGGGCGGGATGTCCTTCGGCTGCTGCCGCTTCTTGCGCATATCCAACTGGAGTTGCTTCACGACGTCGGGCGGGATGATCCACAACCCACGGTCCAGATCAAATTGATCCGGCATCGCCTGTCGCAGCTCGCCGGTTCGCACGCCGGTCAGCAGCAATAGCCGCAGTCCGAGCTGGGTCTGCCGCCTGCCGCGATAGCTGCGCAGCCGCTGCAACAGCTTCGGCAGCTCGGCCATGCGCAGGAACGGATTGTGGTTGACGGGTGGCAGCGGCAGCGCCACCACATCGAGATCGGAGGCAGGGTTCTGCTCCAGGCCCGGCACGATCACCAGCGCGTAGCGGAACAGTTGGTTGAACCACGTCCTGACTTTCTCGGCGACGGAGAGCGCCTTGCGCTTCTCGATCTTGGCGATCACCTCCAAGAGGTCGGGACGCTTGATCTCATAGACCGACCGCTTGCCCAAGGCGGGCAGCACATCCTTGTCGAAGATGCGCGGAAGTATCGAAAGGGTCGTCTGCCGGCCTTCCTTGAGGCTGAGCCCGCGATGCTTGAGCCACTTGCGATACACCGCCTCGAAGGTGTTTTCGTCGGCGAGCCGGACAGCGGTGCGCTTCTGCTTGCGGTGAACGCGAGGATTGATGCCTTTGGCCAGCAGGGCGCGCGCTTCGTCGCGCAGGCTGCGGGCCTCGCGAAGCGTCACCTCCGGGTAGGTGCCGAGCGACATCCGCTTCTGCTTGCCCGCCCAGTAGTAGCGGAAGTGCCAAGTCCTGCCCCCTGCAGCCGTGACGGCCAGGGAGAGGCCATCCAGGTCAGGGAGGGTGTATGCCTTGCCAGTTGCCTTGGCCTGTCGAACGGCCAAGTCTGAGAGTGCCATGCTCTTGCTCCTGAACATGAGTCAGGAACCAGATGCTGGTCACGTCGACCTCGCCCCTCCATCAACAATCCGGAATCAGCCGCGCCCTCAAAATGGACTTGTTTGTGGACTTAAAAGTCCCGGCTGTAGGCGGATCGCAGTGGACTACGGCAGAACGTCAAAGAAAGGAAAAGTCCTTGTGTGGCAACGACTTGCAGACTCTCTTGGACTTCCGCGGAAGTCCGCAGAATGATGCAGTGGAGCGGGTGAAGGGAATCGAACCCTCGTCATCAGCTTGGGAAGCTGAGGTAATGGCCATTATACGACACCCGCATGCCGCGCCCGGGAAGGCGCGGGAGGACGCATTCTATGCCGAAAGCGCGGGGCCGTTCAATCCCGCGCCAGGCTGCGGTAGCGGCCACCGTGGTAGATCAGCGGCCGCCGCGCCGGATCGTGCGAGAAACGCTCGACGCGGCCGACGAAGATCAGGTGGTCGCCGCCCGGGTACTGGACCTCGTTGGCGCATTCGAACCACGCGCAACAGCCGTGCAGCAGCGGCGCGCCGCCAGCGCCGGTGCATAGCTGCAGGTCGCCGAAGCGGTCCGGCATGCGCGTCGCGAAGCGCTGCGAGACCTCGGTCTGTTCGGCGGCGAGGATGTTCACGACGTAGTGGCTGGCGCTGCGGAAGGACTCCAGGTTCGGCGAGCCGAGGTCGAGGCTCCACAGCACCAGCGGCGGATCGAGCGAGACCGAGTTGAAGGAATTGACGGTCAGCCCGACGAACTCGCCGTCCGGCGCGCAGGCGGTGACGACGGCGATGCCGGTGGCGAAGCTGCCGAGCGCATCGCGGAAGGCGCGGCAGTCGTAGTCACCGCGCGTCTCCTGGCCGCCCGGGCCGTCGTCGCAGGCCGGGCAGTAGAGGGGCGAGGTGGCGGAACTGCCGCCGTGGTCGGAATGGGAACTCATCAATCGGGGCCGTGATAGCATCGGGCGAGCCGGCGATTATCCCCGCTGCCCGCTACCGCTGTCGACCCTCCCTTTGCCCGAGAATTCCCGCATGAACGACTTCGCCGCCCGCTTGGTCGCCTGGCAGAAGCGCCACGGCCGCCACGACCTGCCCTGGCAGCGCACGCGCGACCCGTACCGCATCTGGCTGTCGGAGATCATGCTGCAGCAGACGCAGGTGGCGACGGTGATTCCGTACTACGCGCGCTTCCTCGCGCGCTTTCCCGACCTCGCCAGCCTCGCCGCGGCGCCGCTGGCGGCGGTGCTCGAGCTGTGGGCCGGGCTCGGCTACTACGCGCGGGCGCGCAACCTGCACCGCTGCGCGCAGGCGATCGTCGCCGGGCACGGCGGGAATTTTCCCGAATCGGCGGCGCTGATCGCCGAACTGCCCGGGATCGGCAAATCGACGGCGGCGGCGATCGCCGCCTTCGCCTTCGGCGAGCGCGGCGCCATCCTCGACGGCAACGTCAAGCGCGTGCTGGCCCGCTGCTTCGGCGTCGACGGCTTTCCCGGGCAGGCCGCGGTCGAGCGCGAGCTGTGGGCGCTCGCCGAATCGCTGCTGCCCGCCGCCGACATCGAGGCCTACACGCAGGGACAGATGGACCTCGGCGCGACGCTGTGCACGCGCGGCAAACCGCGCTGCGGCGAGTGTCCGCTGCGCGGCCTGTGCGTCGCCGAGCGCGACGGCCGGCAGGGCGAACTGCCGGCGGCGCGGCCGGCGAAGGCGGTCCCCGAGCGGGAGAGCACGGTCACGCTGTTCGTCGCCGGCGACCGCGTGCTGCTCGAGCGGCGGCCGCCGAGCGGCATCTGGGGCGGCCTGCTGGCGCCGCCGGAAGGACAGCCGCCGGAACTCGCCGCGCGCTTCGGACTGCGGCCGCTCGGTGCTGCCGAGGCGCTGCCCGCGCTGAAGCACGCCTTCACGCATTTCCGGCTGACGCTGCAGCCGTGGCGCTGCCCGGTCGCGGCGCCGCCGCCGGCGGCCTGCGACGCCGCCGCCGCGCTCGAATGGGTGGCGATCGACGCGGCTGCATCGGCGGCGCTGCCGGCGCCGGTGCGCAAGCTGCTCGAGCGGCTGGCCGCGGCTACTTGACCAGGCCGCGCTGGGACAGATACTTGAAGAGGATTTCCAGGCGCGCGACGGCGTCGTCGAGTTCGAGCAGCTTCTGCTTGGCGAGCAGCTGCACCGGCATCACCTCGGTCAGCCGGTAGCCGACCCAGGCAGCGTCGTTCCAGTCGTGCGGCAGCGGCATCTTTTCCGGGCCGATGTCCGAGGCCACCTTCTCCAGGAGCGGCAGCAGCCCGCGCTGCGCCGCCGGCACGGCGACGCCGGCGGCCTCCGGCAACAGCTCGACCTCGGCACGCAGCAGGCCGTCGGCGGCGGTCTCGCTCGCCAGGATGCGGAAGCGGCGGCCGCCGCGCACTGCGAGCAGCAGGATGCCAAGCTCCTCCATCTCCCAGCTGGCGACGTGCGCCAAGGTGCCGACCGCATGCGGCACCGCCGGCGCGCCGACCTCCTGGCCGCTGGCGATCAGGCAGACGCCGAACGGCGCCTCGCGCTTCATGCAGTCGGCGGTCATGTCCAGGTAGCGCTGCTCGAAGACCTTCAGCGCCAGCGTGCCGCCGGGAAACAGCACCGACTTCAGCGGGAACAGCGGAATGCGCAGCCGCTCCGGCGCCGGCGGCGGCGCCTTGCCGCCGCCGAACAGGCCGCGCCAGCTCACGCCTCGCCCCAGCGCTTCATCAGCGTGTGCGCAACGCCGAGCTGGTCGAGGATGCGCGCGACGACGAAGTCGACGACGTCCTGCACCGACTGCGGGTGGGTATAGAAGCCGGGGTTGGGCGGCAGGATCACGGCGCCGGCGCGGGAAAGGCGCAGCATGTTCTCGAGGTGGATCGCGGAGAACGGCGTCTCGCGCGGCACCAGCACCAGCGGCCGGCGCTCCTTCAGCGCGACGTCGGCGGCGCGCTCGATCAGGTTGTCGGCGAGCCCCTGCGCGATCGCCGCCAGCGTGCCCATCGAGCACGGGCAGACGACCATCGCATCGGGCGGGTTGGAGCCGCTCGCGACCGGCGCGAACCATTCCTCGCGGCCGTAGACGTCGAGCGCGCCGCCGCTGCCGGCGATCGTCGCCGCGAACTGCGCGCGGAAATGCGCGGCGAGCTCCTGCGGCCGCGACGGCAGGTCGAGCCCCATCTCCTGCTTGGCCACCACCTGCGCCGCCTGCGAGTAGAGCAGCTGCACGCGGCAGCCGGCGGCGAGCAGGCATTCGAGCAGGCGGATGCCGTAGGGCATGCCGGAAGCTCCGGTCAGGGCGAGACAGACGGTTTCAGGCATGTTGCGGCTCCGCGGCTTCGCGCTCGCCGAGCAGGCGGGCGACGATCAGTCCGTTGATGATGCCGAAGAACAGCGCCGCGGCAAAGAACACCGGCGCCAGCAGGAAGACGCCGTCGTGCGGGATCAGCCAGGCGCGGGCGAGCAGCAGCTGGCCGCCGATGTGCGCGAAGGCGGCGACGAGCGACAGCGTCACCGGCCCGAACCAGCGCCGCGGCAGGTACTGCGCGGCGGCGAGAACGGCCAGGCTGGCGGCGGCGCCGGTCAGGCTGAGGAAGAAGCCGGGGGCGAGGAAGTGGCCGAGCAGCAGGCCGCCGGCGACGACGCGCAGCGCGCTGACCCAGGCGGCGGTGGCAAAGCCGTAGCGGTAGAGGACCAGCAGCGTGACGATGTTGGCCAGCCCCGGCTTGACGCCGGGCAGCGGCAGCGGAATCGCCGCGTCGACCAGCGACAGCGCGATCGCGGCGGCGGCCAGGCGCGCGATGCGGTGGTCGTCGGCGGTGGTCGCCAGCGTGCGCGACGCCGGCTCAGTAGGCGAGCGAGTCAAAGCCGTTGTTCCTGCCGGCGATCTGCAGGCTGACGTGGTTCGGTGCGCAGATCGCGATCTCGCCGGGGCGCCTGAGCCAGCCCTGGCGCACGCAGTACTGGCGCGGCCCGGGATCGGCGGCGACGCGCGCGCGGCCGGGCTCGACGGCGATCACCGTGGTGCCGAGCGCGCCGGCGACCGCGAGCGTGCGCGTCCTGGACAGGTCGAGTTCGGCGACCACTTCGCCGTTGCGGCGGACCACCGCCTTGTCGGCGGCGCCGCCCTGCCAGAGCAGCGGGAAGGAGGCGGCGACGGCGACGGCGGCGAGGCCGGCGGCCGCCCAGTCGCCGGGGCGCAGCAGCGAAAGCCAGGGGTTCAAGCCAGTTCCCGGTGGCGGACGAGGACGCGCGCGCGGCCGGCGAACTGGCGCGCCAGCCACTCGGCGAGAAAGACCGAGCGGTGCTGGCCGCCGGTGCAGCCGATGGCCACCGTGAGGTAGCTGCGGTTGTCGCGGATGAACGCCGGCAGCCACGACGAGACGAAGCGGCGGATGTCGTCGCGCATGCGGTGCACGTCGGGCTGGTCGTCGAGGAAGTCGGCGACCGCCTCGTCGAGCCCGGTCAGCGGACGCAGCGCCGCGTCGTAGTGCGGATTCGGCAGGCAGCGCACGTCGAAGACGAAGTCGGCGTCGAGCGGCAGCCCGTGCTTGAAGCCGAAGGACTGGAACATCAGCGTCAGCCCTGCGCCCGGTTCGGCCTCGATGAACTGGCGCACCCACTCGCGCAGCGTCGCCGCGGCGAGGTCGCTGGTGTCGATGTGGTGGCCAAGGCCGGCGAGGCTCTCCAGGCGCTCGCGCTCCTCGCCGATGGCCTCGGCCAGCGAGCGGCCGTCCTTCGCCAGCGGGTGCGCGCGGCGCGTCTCGGAGAAGCGCTTGAGCAGGATCTCGTTCTTCGCGTCGAGGAACAGGAACTTCGGCTGCAGCCCCTGGTTGCGCAGCGCCTCCAGCTGCTGCGGCAGCATCTCCAGCGAATCGCCGCCGCGGATGTCGACCGCCACCGCGACCTTGTCGTAGCCCTGCTGGTCGAGCTGGCCGCAGAGCTGCTGCAGCAGCTGCGAGGGCAGGTTGTCGACGCAGTAGTAGCCGCTGTCCTCAAGCATCTTGAGGGCGATCGACTTGCCGGAGCCGGAGAGGCCGCTGATGAGGACGAGACGCATGGGCGGGAGGATAGCGGATGCGGGCTTTTGCGGACAAGAAGGACTGTTCTACACTACAGAGTCCGCTTTTCCATGGACGTTCCCCGATGCCCGTCGCCTCCCCGCTGCCGCTCGACCCCGCCTTCCTCGCCAGCCTCGCCGCGATCCGCCGCGACATCCACGCCCACCCCGAACTCGCCTTCGCCGAGACGCGCACCGCCGACCTGGTCGCCGGCGAGCTGGCGAAGTACGGCATCGAGGTGCATCGCGGGCTGGCGAAGACCGGCGTCGTCGGCGTCATCCGCGCCGGCACGTCGTCGCGGATGATCGGCCTCAGGGCCGACATGGACGCGCTGCCGCTGAAGGAGATGAACGAGTTCCCGCACCGCTCGAAGCACGAGGGCCGCATGCACGCCTGCGGCCACGACGGGCACACCACGATGCTGCTCGGCGCCGCGCGCTGGCTGGCCGAGCAGCGCAACTTCGACGGCAGTGTCGTCTGCATCTTCCAGCCGGCCGAGGAATCGGAAGGCGGTGCGGCGGTGATGATCGAGGACGGTCTGTTCGAGCAGTTCCCGGTCGAGGCGGTCTACGGCCTGCACAACTGGCCGGGCATCCCGGTCGGCGAGATGGCGGTGATGCCGGGACCGGTGATGGCCGGCACCTGCGCCTTCGAGATCAGCGTGCGCGGCCACGGCTGCCACGCGGCGATGCCGCACCAGGGGATCGACACCATCGTCGCCGCCAGCCAGCTGGTGCAGGCGCTGCAGACGGTGGTCGCGCGCAACCTGCACCCCTGCGAGTCGGCGGTGGTCAGCGTCACCCAGTTCCACTCCGGCAGCGCCTGGAACATCATCCCCGAGGAGGCGGTGCTGCGCGGCACGATCCGCAGCTTCAAGCCGGAGGTGCAGGAAACCGTCGAGCGCGCGATCGAGCGCCTGTGCTCGGGCATCGCCGCCGCCCACGGCGCGCAGATCGGCGTCGTCTTCGACCACCGCTACCCGGCGACGGTGAACAGCGCGGCCGAGACCGAACTCTGCCGCCGCATCGCCGCCGCCACGCTCGGCGCCGACAAGGTCAGGAAGGACGAACTGCCGTCGATGGGCGCCGAGGATTTCGCCTACATGCTGCGCGAGAAGCCCGGCTGCTACGTCTGGCTCGGCAACGGCCCGGGCACCGGCGGCTGCACGCTGCACAACCCGCATTACGACTTCAACGACGAGATCCTCGCGCTCGGCGTCAGCTACTGGGTGCGCCTGGTCGAACACGCGCTCGGCAATTAGGCCAGCACGCATCGAAAGCCGGCGGACGCGGTGATAGACTGCGGACGGGAGGATCTGGCATGTCCGGACGCGCGTCCGCTCACCGGGAAAGACCGCTGGCCAAGCTCGCGCTGGCCGCGCTGCTGTTCGCCTGCGCCGGCGCCTGGGCGGCGGATGCGGCCTATCGCGTGGCGATCATCGGCAACTCGCCGCCGATGTCCTACGTCGACGAGCAGGGTAGGCTGACCGGCTTCAACGTCGCCGTCGCGCACGCGTTGTGCGAAACGATGGGCACCCCCTGCGAACTGCGCCCGGTCCCGCTCGACCGGGTCGTCGACACGGTCGCCGCCGGCGACGCGGACTTCGCCGTGGTCAGCCTGCTGGCGACCCCCGAGCGCCGCGCCAAGGTGCTCTTCTCCAAGCCCTACTACCGCTCGCTGAGCGTCTGGCTCGGCCGCCCGGCGGCGACGCCGGGCAAGGCCGGCAGCCGCGTCGCGGTGGTCCGCGGCTCGGCGCAGGCGCGCCACGCCGAGGCCCAGGGCTGGTCGCTGCGACCGGTCGCCAGCCACGCCGAGCTGCCGCCGCTGCTCGTCGCCGGCGGCGCCGACGCGGCGCTGGTGCCGATGCCCACCGCCGTCCGGCTGATGGCCGAGCCGTCGCTGCAGGCGCTCGAGCTGCGGCCGACGATCGTCGCCGACGCGGCGCTCGCCGGCGACGTCTGCATCAGCATCGACCCCGGGCAGCCGCAGCTGAAGGCGCGCATCGACGCGGCGATCGACGCGATCAAGCGCGACGGCCGCTTCGACCGGATCAACACGCAGTTCCTGCCGTTCCGGCTGCAATGACGCCGCTTCGCCGCCTTCTCTGCCTGATACTGCTGGCGACGCTGGCGCCCGCTGCAGCGACGGCGGCCGCGCGCGAGCTGCGGGTGGCGACGCTGCTCACGGCGCCGGCCGGCGACCGCCCCGACGGCCGCGAAGCCAGCGCCACCGCCGAGCTGAACGACGCGCTGACCCGCGAGCTGTGCCGACGGCTGCTGGCACGCTGCCGCCTGCAGCCGCTGCCGTTCGCCGAGATCATCCCCGGCGTCGAGGCCGGACGCTTCCAGCTCGGCGTCGGCAACGTCATGCGCAGCCCCGAGCGCGAGGCGCGGGTGCTCTTCTCGCGGACGCTGTGGCGGGCCTCGTCGCGCCTCGTCGGCACGCCGGCGGCGATCCGCCGCCACCGGCCGGCCAACGGCGGCGAGCTGCACGTACAGGCGCTGCACGGCATGCGCATCGCCGCCGTGCGCGGCAGCCTGCAGCACCAGTTCCTGGCCCGGCGGGCACCGGCACAGCAGCTGGCGATCGAGGAGGCGGCGACGATCGACGACGCGCTGCGCGCGCTGCTCGACGGCCGCGCCGACTTCGCGCTGATGCCGGTGCGCGGCGCCTACTTCCTGCTCGCGCAGCAGGCGCCGGGCAGCGTCGAGTTCGTCGGCCCGCCGCTGACCGAGGACGGGCTGGGCGGAACCGTGCACCTGATCCTGCCGAAGGCGGAGGAAGCCCTGCGCCGCGAGGTCGATCGCGCGCTCGACGCGATGCGCAACGACGGCAGCTTCCAGCGCATCGTCCGCAGCCGCATGCCCTTCCTCGCCGATTGAGCGCGCCGCGATGAACCCCGACCGCCCACCCGCCCCCCCCCGCCGCGCACGGCGGTCCGCGCGCCGGCACACTGTTCGCTTGGGTGGCGGCGGCGTTCGGGCTGGTCTTCGCAGGCTTCGTCGCCTGGCTGGAAGTGGACCAGGCGGCCCTGCTGTCGACCGCGGCCCGGCTGCAGATGCAGGCGCTGCCGTACGCGATCGAACAGCAGCGGCTGGCGCGCAACCTGGAAGTGATGCGCCTCGAAGGCGAGCGGGTGCTCGCCGGGAAAACGCCGCAGGCCCGGCAGCAGGCGCTGTTCATCGTCTCGCTGATGGCCAGCCACCCGAGCGTGCTGGAGCAGCGCGACGCGCGCGCGCTGGCCACGGAGGCCGAGCGCTTCCTGGCGGCGGTGGCGCGCAGCGGCGCTCCCGACGCCGACACGCTGGCGGAATGGAAGCGCCTGTCGCAGCGTCTCAGCCTGGCCGCCGACGACATCACCGTCGACGGCGTCAGCCTCGCCAACCGCGAGGCGGAACAGATGGGCGAGATCGTCCGCCAGGCGCGCTACAAGCTGCGCTCGGTGCTGGTCCTGGTGCTGCTGTTCCTCGGCGGCCTCCTGCTGCTGATCCGCCGCTTGCTGATCCGGCCGCTGCAGCAGATCGACGCCAGCCTGGCCGGACTGAAGGACGGCACTGCCCCGCCGCCGCCGCCCGGCAGCGCGCTGCACGAGATGCAGTCGGTCGAGGCGGCGATCGGGCAGTTGCGCACGGTGATGCACGAACATGCGCAAACCCGCCTGGCGCTGGAGCAGCTGGCCTCCACCGACGCGCTGACCGGCCTCGACAACCGCCGCCACTTCATGCAGCTGGCCGCGCTCGAATTCGAGCGCGCCCGCCGCCACGAGCGGCCCGTCGCGGTGGCGCTGGCCGACCTCGACCATTTCAAGCAGATCAACGACCGTTACGGCCACGCCGCCGGCGACGCGGCGCTGCGCGCCTTCGCCGACCTGGTGCGCGCCACGCTGCGCCATGCCGACCTCGCCTGCCGCTACGGCGGCGAGGAGTTCGCCTTCGTCTTCCCGGAGACGACGCCGGCGGAAGCGCTGGTGCTCGCCGAACGCCTGCGCCATGCGTTGAGCGTGCACAGCGTCGAACTGGCCGACGGGCGCCGCCTGCAGTTCTCGCTCAGCGTCGGCATCGCCGACGGCGACGGGCTGTCGCTCGAGGAGGCACTGAGCTGCGCCGACGACGCGCTCTACCGGGCCAAGGCCGTCGGCCGCAACCGCGTCGTGCTCGGCGGCGAAGCCGGCGGCGGACGCGTGCTGCCCTTCCGCGCCGACGACTGAGCCGGTTACAGGCGCCGGCGCAAGGCGGCGCTCGCCGCGTCGACGGCGATCGACAGCAGCAGCATCGCCGCGATCACCGTGCTCGCCTCGCCGTAGCGGAACAGCGACAGCTCGAAGTAGAGCAGCTGCCCCAGCCCGCCGGCGCCGACGAAGCCGAGGATGGCGGCCATGCGGATGTTCATTTCCCAGCGGTAGAGCGTGTAGGCGAGCAGCTGCGGCGCCACCTCCGGCAGCGTGCCGTAGAGGAAGGCCGCCGTCGGCCGCGCGCCGGCCGCGAGCAGCGCGTCGCGCGGCGTCGGCGGCGCGTTCTGCAGCGCCTCGGCGAACAGGCGGCCGAGCACGCCGCCGGTGTGCAGCGCCAGCGCCAGCACGCCGGCGAAGGGACCGAGGCCAACCGCGAGCGCGGTCAGCGTCGCCCACACCAGTTCCGGCACCGAGCGCAGCGCGTTCAGCAGGAAGCGCGCGGCCGCGCCGGCCGGCCGGCCGTAGCGCCCGGCCGCCGGCAGCGCCAGCAGGAAGCCGGCGGCAGCCGCGAGCAGCGTGCCGAGCGCGGAGATCGCCAGCGTCTCCAGCGCCCCCCAGGCGACCCGCGCCAGCCACGGGGCGGCGAACGCGGGCGGGAAGAAGGCGCGCAGGAAGTCGCCGGCCTGCACCAGCGCGTCGCGCGTAAACAGCGCACCGAGGCCGAGGTCGAGGAAGACGAAGCTGGCGGCGACGGCCGGCAGCAGCGCGGCGACGAAGGCGCCGCCGCGGCCGCCGACGCCGGCGACGGCGCCACGCGTGCCGGCGGCGGCGACCTGCCGGCGCAGGAAGGCGGACAGCGCGTCGGCGGCGAGTACCAGCGCAAGAAAGACGAGCAGGATGGTCGCCGCCTCGCCGCCGTTGAGCATCTTCATCGCCTGGTCCATCAGCTGGCCGAGGCCGCCGGCACCGACGAAGCCCATCACCACCGAGGCGCGCACCGCGCATTCCCAGCGATAGACGGTATACGAGGTCAGCTCCGGCGCGGCGCCCGGCAGCAGGCCGTAGCAGAGCGCCTGCAGGCGGCCGGCGCCGGCTTCGAGCAACGCCCGCGCCGGCCGCGCCTCGCCCGCTTCGAGGATCTCGGAATAGACCTTGGCCAGCATGCCGCCGTAGGTCAGCGCCAGCGCCAGCACGCCGGCAGCCGGGCCGAGGCCGAAGACGCGCACGAAGAGCAGCGCCCAGACCAGTTCGGGGATGCCGCGCAGCACCGTCAGCAGCGCGCGCAGCGCGTGATGGACGAGGCGCGCGCGCGTGCGCCCCGGCCCCGGGCCGATCTCGGCGGCGGCCAGCGCGCGCGTCGTCAGCAGCGCCAGCGGGAAGGCGAGGACGAAGGCGAGCGCGATGCCGGCGGTGGCGATGGCCAGCGTCTCCAGCGTCGCGCGCAGCAGCAGCGCGAGGAATTCACGCCCGGTCTCGGGCGGCAGGAAGCCGGCGAGGAAGGCGCCGATCGTGCGCAGGTTCTGCGCGGCGAAGATCGCGCCGGGCTCGAATTCGGCCACCCGCAGCAGCGGCCAGAGCAGCAGCAGCGCGACCAGCAGCGCCGTCGCACGGCCGCGCGCCGCGGGATCGCGCAGGGCGACGCTGGCCGTCATCAGCAACAGACGCCCCGCGGGCCGGCGACTGCGACCGGATGCGCGGCGAAGCGCGGTTCGTTGGCGAGGGTCGGCAGCGCGTCGCCCTCGGCCGCGTACAGCTCGCGCAGCAGCGACTCGGAAACCTGCGCCGACGGCAGGTCGAAGGCGATGCGCCCGTCCCTGACGCCGACGATGCGCGGGAATTCGGCCAGCGCGAGGTCGACCGCGTGCAGGCTGGCGACCAGCGTCGCGCCGCGCGCCGCGGCGTCGGCGGCGAGCGCGCGCACGGTCTGCTGCGCCAGCGCCGGGTCGAGCGCCGACACCGGCTCGTCGGCGAGGATCAGTTGCGGCTGCTGGTAGAGCACGCGGGCGATGCCGACGCGTTGCAGCTGGCCGCCGGAGATGCGATCGCAGCGGTCGAACAGGCGATCGCCGAGGTCGAGGCGGGCGAGCGCCGCGCGCGCGCCGGCGATGTCGAGCGGGTAAACGAGCGAGGCGAGGCTCTTCCACAGCGGCCACTGGCCGAGGCGGCCGGCGAGCACGGCGGTGACCACGCGCTGCCGCGGCGGCAGCGGCGGCGCCTGGTGCACGACGCCGAGGCGGGCGCGCAGCAGGCGCAGCGCGGGCGCCGACAGCGCCCACGGGTCGGCGCCGAGCAGCTCGACGCGGCCGGCGCTCGGCCGCAGCGCGGCGCCGAGCACGCGCAGCAGCGTCGTCTTGCCGGCGCCGGACGGGCCGACGACGGCGATGCGCTCGCCGGCCGCCGCGGCGAGCGAGACGCCGGCGAGCGCGGTGCAGCCGTTGGCATGGGTCAGCGCGACCTGGTCGAGGCGGAAAGTCATGAATCCTTCGTCACGAAAGCGCGGCGGCGCGACGCGGGAACCGTCGTCGTCGCCGCGGTCGGTGGTCTTACTTCAGCAGCCCGGCGGCCTTCGCCGCCTGCTCGATGCCGTCGTAGTTCGCCTGCCTGGTCGCGATGAACTTCGACGCGCGCTGCAGCTGCATGATCTCGGCGTGCTCGGGGTTCCTCGCGTCGAGCTTGAGGAAGGCCTCGGTCAGCTTCTTCACCAGCAGCGGGTCGAGGTCGCCGCGCACCGTCCAGTTGTAGTCGAAGTACGGCGGCGTCGTCGCGAACACGCGCACCTTGTCGGCATCGACCTTCTTCTGCTCGACCAGCTTGTCCCAGACCGAGGCGTTGAGCACGCCGGCGTCGGCCTTGCCGGCGGCGACGAAGGCCACCGTCGCGTCGTGCGCGCCGGAGAAGGCGACGTTCTTGAAATCCCGGTCCGGGCTGACGCCGGCCTGCTGCAGGAAGAAGCGCGGCATCAGGTGGCCCGAGGTCGAGGACGGCGAGCCGAAGGCGAAGGTCTTGCCCTTCAGGTCGGCGAAGGACTTGATCGCCGGGTCGGCGCTGACGAACTTCGACGTGAACTTTGCGTCTTCCTCGCGCTGCACGATCGGGATCGCCGTGCCGTTGGTGCGGAGCTTCGCCTGCACGAAGGTGAAGCCGCCGAGCCAGGCGAGGTCGAGCTTCTTCGTCGCCAGCGACTCGACCACCGCGGCGTAGTCGGACACCGGGACGAAGCTGACCTTCAGCCCGGTCTCCTTCTCCAGGTAGCTGCCGAGCGGCGCGAACTTGCGCTGCAGCTCGGTCGGCGCCTCGTCGGGAATCGCCGAGACGCGCAGCACCTTGTCCTGGGCGGCGGCGATGGGGGTGAAGGTGGCAAAGGAGGCGGTCAGCGCGCAGGCCAGCGCGCCCTTCAGCGCCAGACGGCGCAAGGGGTGTCTCATCGGGTTTCTCCCGCTCGTTGTGGCAACCGCCGCCGCGCGGGTGTCGCGGCAGCTTATTCGCGGCGCCGCGAGGCGCCGCCCGGATCGATGCATGCAGTAACGCAGACTGCGCCGCCGATTATACGGGCAGAAAGCGGCGGCGGCACCGGCGCCGCGGGGAGCCGCTACAATGAAGCATGCACCTGCGCCAACGACGGGGAGAAACGACAATGAACGAGACCCGGCTGACCCGCGGCGGCGGCGCCCGCACGCGCCCGGCGCCGAGCGCCCCTTGCTGAGCCGGCCGGCCATGCCCGTCGCCAGCGAAACCCGCGACCCCAGCGGCGCCGAACGGCTGCCGCCGGAGCGCCTGTACACCCCCTGCAACCCCGACCACCTGCCCTTCGCCGGCAGCGAGGAGCTGGCCGAGATCGGCGCCGGCTTCGCGCACGAGCGCGCGGTCGAGGCGCTGCGCTTCGGCCTCGGCATCGGCCGCCCCGGCTTCAACCTGTTCGTCCTCGGCGATCCCGGCAGCGGCCGCCACGCGCTGGTGCACGAGCTGATCGGCAGCAGCCGCGGCGCCGGCGAGGCGCCCGCCGACTGGTGCTACGTGAACAACTTCGCGCAGGCGACGCGGCCGCGGCTGCTGCGCCTGCCCGCCGGCCGCGGCCGGCAGCTGAAGGAAACGATGCAGGGCTTCGTCGCCGAGCTGGCGACGGCGATCTCGGCCGCCTTCGAGAGCAGCGACTACCGCAGCAAGATCGAGGCCCTCGAGCGCGAATACAAGAAGCGCGAGGAGGATGCGCTCGCCGCGCTCGGCGAGGACGCCCGGGGGCGCGGCATCGCCTTGCTGCAGGCGGACGACGGGATGGGCTTCGCACCGCTGAAGGACGGCGACGAGACCCTGTCCGAGGACGAGTTCGGCGAGCTGCCGGAGGCACGGCGCGCCGAGCTGGCGAACGCGATGGAGGGGTGCGAGGACAGGCTGGCCTCGCTGCTGCGCGAATTCCCGCTGTGGCGGCGTGCGCAGGCGGCGCGCATCAAGGAGCTGAGCCGTGACGCGCTGCGCCTCGCGGTCGGCCACCTGATCGACGAGATCAAGCCGGCCTGGGCCGACCTGCCGGACGTCGTCGCCTTCCTCGACGCCTGCCTGGAGGACGTCGTCGGCACCGGCGAGACGCTGCGCGAGACGAAGAAGAGCGAGGACGAGATGGAGACGCTGCTGTTCTCGGGCTCGATCTCGGTGCAGCGCTACCTGGTCAACCTCTTCGTCGACAACGCCGGGACCGCCGGGCCGCCGGTGGTCTGCGAGGACCACCCTACCTTCCAGAACCTGATCGGCCGCGTCGAGCACCTCGCGCACCTGGGCGTGCTCGTCTCCAACTTCACGCTGATCCGCGCCGGCGCGCTGCAGCGCGCCAACGGCGGCACGCTGATCCTCGACGCCGGCAAGCTGCTGGTCCAGCCCTACGCCTGGGAAGGCCTGAAGCGCGCGCTCGGCAGCCGGCAGGTGCGCATCGAGTCGCTGGGCGAGATCTACGGGCTGGCGAGCACGGTGCAGCTGGAGCCGGAGCCGATGCCGATCGACCTCAAGGTGGTGCTGGTCGGCGAGCGCCTGGTTTACTACCTGCTGGCCGAGCTCGACCCGGAGTTCGCGCAGCTGTTCAAGGTCGCCGCCGACTTCGAGAGCGACGTCGAGCGCAGCGCCGAGAACACGCTGCTCTACGCCCGCCTGCTGGCGACGCTGGCGCGCCGCGAGGGCCTGCTGCCGCTGTCACGCGATGCGCTGGCGCGCGCCATCGAACACGCGGCGCGGCTGGCCGACGACGCGGCGCGGCTGTCGACGCAGACGCGCCGGCTCGCCGACCTGCTGCGCGAGGCCGACCACTGCGCGGCGAAGGCCGGCGCCACGCGCATCGAGCGCCACCACGTCGAGCAGGCGCTGGTCGCCGCCGAGCGCCGCGCCGACCGCCTGCGCGAGCAGCAGCACAGCGCGATCCTGCGCGGCCTGTTGCTGATCGCCAGCGACGGCGTCGCCATCGGCCAGGTCAACGGGCTCGCCGCCGCGCTGCTCGGCGACTTCAGCTTCGCGCAGCCGGTGCGCGTCACCGCCGGAGTCCGCCTCGGCGAAGGCGAGGTGGTCGACATCGAGCGCGAGGTCGAACTCGGCGGCCCGGTGCATTCGAAGGGCGTGCTGATCCTCGCCGCCTTCCTGGCCACCCGCTTCGGCCGGCTGACGCCGCTGTCGCTCGCGGCGACGCTCGCCTTCGAGCAGTCCTACGGCGAGATCGAGGGCGACAGCGCGTCGCTCGCCGAGCTGTGTGCGCTGCTGTCGGCGATCGCGATGTTGCCGCTGGCGCAGTCGCTGGCGGTGACCGGCTCGGTCAACCAGCACGGCGCAGTGCAACCGATCGGCGCCGTGAACGAGAAGATCGAGGGCTTCTTCGACATCTGCAAGGCGCGCGGGCTGACCGGCCGCCAGGGGGTGATCATCCCCGCCGCCAACGTGCAGCACCTGATGCTGCGCCACGACGTGGTCGAAACGGTCGCCGCCGGCCAGTTCGCGGTCTATGCCGTCGACCACGTCGACCAGGCGATCGCGCTGCTCTCCGGACTGCCGATCGGCACGCCGGATGCGCAGGGCAACGTTCCCGAGGGCACGGTCAATTACCGCGTCGCCGAGCAGCTGCACGAGATGGCGGCGGCGCGGCAGGAGTTCGGCGGCGTCGAGCGCAAGCACAAGAAGCCGGCGAAGGCCCGCGCGCGGCCGGCAAAGGAGGCGCCGCCGGCGCCGGCCGACGGCGGCGGCGAACCGGGCGAGCCGCCCGCCGGCGAGGGCGGCGGCTGAGCCCGGCGGCCCGCTGCGGCGCCGCGGCGGGCGTCCTACAATGGAATTCCGGGCGGTGCGTGCACCGCCAGCAACGAAGGAGTCCGCAATGAACAGACTGCTACCGATCCTCGCCGCCGCGCTGCTCGCCGGCGGCAGCCCGGCCTTCGCCGCCGAACGCTGCGGCAACTGCGGCCAGGTCACCGACGTCCGCGAAGTGAAGGTCGAAGGCGAGGGCAGCGCCCTCGGCGCCGTCGCCGGCGGTGTCGCCGGCGGTCTGCTCGGCAACCAGATCGGCAAGGGCAGCGGCAAGACCGTGGCCACCGTCGCCGGCGCCGCCGGCGGCGCCTACGCCGGCTACCAGGTGGAGAAGAAGATCAGGGAAAAGACCGAGTACCAGGTCTCGGTGCGCATGGACAGCGGCGAGGTGCGCCAGATCCGCTACGCCGAGAAGCCGGCCCTCCTCGCCGGCGACCGCGTCAAGGTCGACAACGGCGTGCTCACGCGGGTCGCCCGCTGAGCCGCGCGGCCGCGCAGTTCACTGCGCGCCGCAGGCGATCTTCCACAGCGCCTCGCCGGTGCCGCCGGCGGGAATGGCGACCCATTCCGGATTCGCCACCTTCTCCGTGAATACCTGCCGGCCGCGCCCCATCTGCTCCGAATAGGCGGCGCCGGCAACGGTGCGCGTGCGCCGCGCCGCGCAGTCGTATTCGACGCGCTGGTGCACCGACATCACCGTCATCGCGCCGACCCACTGCGCGCTGGTGTAGTCGACCAGCTGCCAGAGCGTGGCGACGTCGCCGTCGCGCTGCACCGTGCCGCGATCGACGAAGAGGCGCAGGTCCTCGTTGCGACCGAGCATTTCCCATTGCGCCGACGCGGCGTGGCAGAAGAGGACGAGGGGCAGGCAGCGGAGCAGGCGTGTCATCGGCGGTCAGTGGCGGGCGAGAAGGTCTTCGTAGACGGCGAGGTCGGCCGCCGAGAAGCAGCAGAAGACGACCTCGGCGAGCGTCGGATACTGCGGCGCGGCCTGCCGCACCGTGGCGACGGCGATGGCCGCCGCGGCGGCGACCGGATAGCCGTAGACGCCGGTGCTGATGCCGGGGAAGGCGATGCTGGCCAAGCCCGCTTCGCCGGCCAGCTGCAGCGAACGACGGTAGCAGCCAGCGAGCAGCTCCGCCTCGCCGGCGCCGCCGCCGTGCCAGACCGGGCCGACGGTATGGATCACGTGCCGCGCCGGCAGCCGGTAGCCGCGCGTCATCTTCGCGTCGCCGGTGGCGCAGCCGCCGAGGCCGCGGCATTCGGCGAGCAGCTCGGGACCGGCGGCGCGGTGGATCGCGCCGTCGACGCCGCCGCCACCGAGCAGCGAAGTGTTCGCCGCGTTGACGATCGCATCGACGGCAAGCGTCGTGATGTCGGCGCGCAGCGCGCGCAGGCGGACGGAGCTCATGGCGCCGGCAGCAGCGGCGCGACGACCTCGGCCAGCGCACGGCCGAGGCGCAGGTGCTGGTCGGCGTCGAGATGCACGCCGTCGCGCGGGCTCACCGGCGTCACGCTGCCGGCATCGAAGAACGGGCAGCCGAGCGTCGCCGCCGTCTCGCGCAGCGCGTCGGCGAGGCCGGCGCACTTCTCGCGGCCGCCGGCGAACTTCGGCGCCAGCGGCCCCTGCGGCTCGCCGATCGGCGGCGGCGCGACGATCAGCACCGGCGGCACCGGCATCCCCGGTTCGATCGGCGCCCTGCGGATGGCGTCGACCAGCGTCGCCGTGCCCTGCGCCGAATGCCAGGCGTTGTGCGGGTGCATCGACTGGAAGTCGTTGCTGCCGAGCATCAGCACGACCAGCGCCAGCGGCGAGTGGATCTCGATCCGCTGCGCCAGCCCGACCAGCCCGTTGCGCCCCGGCTTGAACGGGTCGTCCCAGACCGTGCGCCGGCCGTTCAGGCAATCCTCGATCACGCGCGCGCGGTGGCCGGCGGCGGTCAGCGCGATCTCCATGACACCCGGCCAGCGCTGCTCGAACGGCAGGCGCTGGCGCGTCGTCGGCACGATGCCCCAGGAAAGCGAGTCGGCATAGACCAGGATCTGCTGCATGGGTGTCCTCCTTGCGCCCGGGAACGGGTGGGCGGATTGGATTATCATGGTTGCGGGCCGTTGCCGGCAACGGCCTCGCCATGCCGCCGGAGAGCGGCAGCCCGCAGACAGAGGAGGAGAAGAACCATGGCGACTTCGCAGCAGTTCGACACGCTGGCGGCCAGCGACCTGATCGCCGCCGCCGAGTACATGCCGATCGGCGTCTCGATCGTCGACGAGCGGCTCCGCGTCAAGTTCTGGAACCGCGCCTTCCTCGACATCCTCGACTTCCCGGAAGCGCTGTTGCGCGTCGGCATGCCGCTCGCCGAGCTGTTCCGCTACAACGCCGAACGCGGCGAGTACGGCAGCGGCGACATCGACGAGCTGGTGGCGGCGCGCGTCGCACTGGCGCAACGCTTCGAGCCGCACCATTTCCTGCGCAAGCGCCCGGACGGGCATTTCATCGACATCCGCGGCGAAGTGATCCGCAAGGACGACGGCACGGTCGGCGGCTTCGTCAGCCTGTACCAGGACGTCACCCGCGAGAAGACCTTCGAGCAGGAGCTGGTCGAGAGCAACCGTGCGCTCGGCGAAGGCAACGCCAAGCTGCAGCGCGCCTACGAGGAGCTGCGCGAGACCGAGCTGCAGCTGCTGCAGAGCGCCAAGATGGCGAGCGTCGGCCAGCTCGCCGCCGGCATCGCGCACGAGATCAACAACCCGATCGGCTTCGTCATGTCCAACCAGTCGGCGCTGAAGCGCAACGCCGAGACGCTGGTCGAACTGGCCGACGCCTACTCGGCGCGCGAGGCGGCGCTGCCGGCGGTGGAGCGCGAGGCGCTGGCGCGGCTGAAGCGCGAGATGGACATCGACTTCATCAAGGAGGATATGCCGCAGCTGTTCGACGAAATGCGCACCGGGCTCGACCGCGTCAAGCAAATCGTCGCCAGCCTGCAGACCTTCGCCGAGGACCGCAGCGGCACCTGGGAAGACACCGACCTGTCGTGCGAGCTCGACCGCGCGCTGGCGGTCGCCCAGCACCGCCTGCCGGCGGGCGCCCAGATCGTCCGCGACTACGCGCCGCTGCCGCCGATCCGCGCCATGCGCGCCGACCTGACGCAGGTGCTGCTGGCGTTGCTGCACAACGCCGGCGACGCGATCGGCGGCGGCGGCACGATCACGCTGCGCTGCGGCGAGGACGGCGACAAAGTCTTTGTCGAGGTCGCCGACAACGGCTGCGGCATCGCCGAGCAAGTGATGCCGCACCTGTTCGATCCCTTCTTCACGACCAAGCCGGTCGGCAGCGGCACCGGGCTGAGCCTCGCCGTCAGCCAGCGCGTCGTGCGCAACCACGGCGGCCGCATTCTGGTCCGCTCCGAACCGGGCAAGGGCAGCGTCTTCCGCGTCGAGCTGCCGAAATCCCCGTCGTCGCCGGCGCATGCCGGCACACCGGCGTGACTCCGGAGCGCAGCGGTCCGCTTCGCAATTACGAAGCGGACCACTAAAATCGCCATTTCCCAGGTTGCACCCATGCAGGTCCCCGCCATGCTCCCCTCTTTCCGCCATGCCGCCGCCGGCGCGCTCGCGCTGCTGCTGAGCGCGTGTTCGCTGTTCCCTGCGAAGACCGCCGAACCGCCCCCGCCGCCGGCGAAGCCGGTGATCGCACTGGCGCTCGGCGGCGGCGCCGCCAAGGGCTTCGCCCACATCGGCGTGATCAAGGCGCTGGAAGCGCAGGGCATCGTTCCCGACATCGTCGTCGGCACCAGTGCCGGCTCGGTGGTCGGCGCGATGTACGCCGCCGGCAAGAACGGCTTCGAGTTGCAGACGCTGGCGATCAGCCTCGACGAGTCGCAGGTCAGCGACTGGTCGCTGCCCGACCGCGGCGTGTTGAAGGGCGACGCGCTGGCTGCCTTCATCAACAAGGCGATCGGCAACGCGCCGATCGAGAAGCTGCCGAAGAAATTCGGCGCCGTCGCCACCGACCTCGCCAGCGGCGAGCCGATCGTCTTCCGCAGCGGCGACACCGGCACCGCGGTGCGCGCATCGAGCAGCGTCCCCGGCGTCTTCCAGCCGGTCGCGATCCGCGGCCGCGAGTACGTCGATGGCGGCCTGGTCAGCCCGGTGCCGGTGCGCTTCGCGCGCGAGATGGGCGCCACCTTCGTGATCGCCGTCGACATCTCGAACCGGCCGCAGGCGGGCAAGACGAAGAGCAGCCTCGACGTGCTGCTGCAGACCTTCGCGATCATGGGGCAGAGCCTCAACCGCAACGAGCTGCCGCAGGCCGACGTGGTCATCCGCCCCGACATCAGCCAGCTCGCCTCGGCCGACTTCAGGACGCGCCACCTCGCCGTGCTCGAGGGCGAGAAGGCCGCCGCACAGGCGCTGCCGGCGCTGAAGGCGAAGCTGGAGGGATGGGGGCGGCCGGCGGCGAAGGAGTAGCGGGCGGACCGCGGAACGCCGCTAGTCGACAGCCTTGTCGAAGAGCACCTTCTGCCGGTCGTCGATCACCTTCAGCTGTTCGTCGCTGCGCTTGACGCCATGCCGGCCCAGGGTCTGGCGGACATCGTTGTAGGTCAGCCAGACCTTGCCGGCGGCGTCTTCCCAGACCAGCGCGCGGTTGGGCAGGTCGAGCCCCAGCGTCGGCGCCTCGGCGAGCAGCGGCGCGCCGCCCTTCGGGTTGCCGAAGAGGATCAGCTGCGAGGGACGCAGGCTGGCACCGACCTCCTTCGCGTTGGCTGCGTGATCCATGCGCAGGAAGATCTTGTACGTGCCGCTGGCCTGGATGGCCTTCTCCAGGCGATCGGCGGTTTCGACGACGGAATACTTGCTTTCCCGGGAGACCATGCCGACATCCTGGGGAAAGGCGCCGACCGATGCCGCGAGCAGGGCCAGGCCAAAGATTGCTTTTCTCATTTTCGCCTCCTGTGGGGAATGAAACGCGCAGCCGCATGCTGTTCGGAAGCGCCGAACGGGAAAGGAAAATCCCGCCGCCATACCGGCGTTGCGACTAGTTAGGTCTAGACGTCGTGGCCGGCGTTGTCAAACCGGCAGGCGAGCGCTGGTCGCAACGCGGCGTTGCCGATGCCGGCGCGTGGTGCGCTGCCGTAGCTATTTGGTGATCGGGGCGTTGCGGCCGGAGAACTCGTCGCTCATGCGCAGCGCGGCGTCGCTGAACAAGCCTTGCGCATGCTGGGAGCAGTAGCGGGTGACGTAGTTGTCGACGGTGCCGCTGGAGATTTCCGACACCTGCCGGCTCTGGTTGGCGTAGTTGTGGCCGGTGAGCACGCCGCGCACCCAGGCCACGTATTGCGCGCGCTGCTCCGCGTCGTCCTTCGACGCGATCCAGGCGCGGCAGGACATGTCGGCGAAGCCGATGAGCTTGAGCGGCGCCGCGGCGGCGACGGCGACCGACAGCATGGAAAGCGCGACGAGCGCGCTGCGCAGGCATTTCTTTCCTGACATCGAAACCCTCCGTTTTGCTGCAAGCATACGCCGGCGGGTCGCGTTGCGTCAGGTCGCGAGCAGCAGGCCGTCCTCTTCGCGCAGCGCGCCGGCACGGGTGAGGTCGGCGACCAGCCAGTCGGCGAGCGATTCGTCGTCGTAGCCGAGGTAGCGGATGTTCACGTTCTGCACGAAGGCAAGCCCGGCGAGGAACTCGGGCAGCGTGTCGCGCGGCAGCTGGCGCTTCTCCAGCATGAAGAAGGCGAGCATCACCTTCAGCGCGTGCCGCGCCAGGCGCTCGATGTTCTGCTCGAAGGCCGCAAGCCGCATGAAGGCGCGCTCGAAGGCCTCGGGCACGTCGGCGAAGGGCGCGCCGTGGCCGGGGATGACCGCATCGATCGGCAGCCGCGCCAGCATTTCCAGCGTTTCGCGGGTCGCCTTCAAACCGTCCGGGTTGCCGAGCAGCTCGGAGAAGATGACGCCGAAGCCGTCCTGCCACAGCGCGTCGCCGGAGATCAGCAGGCGCTTCTCCGGGTTGTACAGCGCCAGCGCGTCCATGTCGTGGCCGGGGACGGCGAGCGCCCGCCATTCCAACTCGCCGAGCACGAACGAGTCGCCGGCGGCGTAGGTCGCGTCGTGCGCGAAGCGCGCCGCGCGCTGGCCGAGCGGCGACAGCAGCAGCGCCGCCTCGTCCCAGTCGGCGATGGTCGCGGCGATCCCGGCGGGGACCGTGATGCGGCAGCCGAAGGCGGTCTGCACCGCGGCATTGCCGCCGATGTGGTCGGAGTGCGAGTGCGTGTTGATCAGGTGCGTCAGCCGACGGCCGGCGAGCGCGCGCTCGAGCAGCGCGACGGTCTGCGCGGCGTGGCTGACGTAGCCGCTGTCGACCAGCGCCGCCGCCTCGCCCTCGAAGAAGACGACGTTGTTCGACGACAGCCAGCCGCGCTCGAGCACGAGCAGGCTGTCGGGCAGGTTCGGGGGCGGGATGCGCTCGCTCATGCCGGCGTGTCCGGGTCGCCCGACGCGGGCAGCGGTTCGGGCAGCGGCTGCGGCGCCGCCTCGGCGACGACGGCATCGGCCGGCGACGGCAGCGGTGGCCGGCCGCAGCCGAGGCAATAGCCGGAGTCGGGATCGGGCATGCAGACGCCGACGCAGAGGTAGGGATCGTCTTCGCTCATGGTCCAGGAACCCGCGTTAGCGTTCGCCGTCGCCGCAAACCGGCGCCCCCGCGGGGACACGCCCGACGCGCCGCTGCTCGACGGCGGCGAGGATCGCCCGCCGGTCGTCGTCGGAGATCCGGCTCCAGCGCGCGATCTCGTCGAGCGTGCGGAAGCAGCCGACGCACAGCGCGTTCGCGGCGTCCATCCGGCAGACGTTGATGCAGGGCGAGGCGACGCTCATGCGGTGGCGGCTCCGCGTTTCGCCAGCAGCGCGCGCGCCGCCTTCGCGGCGGGCTCGCGGCCGAGATGCTGCAGGATGAACTGGCCGGCGGCCAGCAGCTTGTCCATATCGATTCCCGTGTCGATGCCGAGTCCATTGAGCAGGTAGACGACATCTTCGGTGGCAACGTTCCCCGACGCGCCAGCGGCGTACGGGCAGCCGCCGAGGCCGGCGACCGAGCTGTCGAAGACGCGCATGCCGAGCTGCAGCGAAGCGTAGATATTGGCGATCGCCATCCCGTAGGTGTCGTGGTAGTGGCCGGCGAGCCTGGCCATCGGCACCTGCCGCGCGCAGGCCTCGATCATGCGCTGCACCGAGGCCGGGTTGCCGACGCCGATGGTGTCCCCGAGCGAGACCTCGTAGCAGCCCATCTCGAACAGCCGTTGCGCGACCTCGGCCGCCTTCTGCGGCGCCACCGCGCCCTCGTACGGGCAGCCGACGACGCAGGAGACGTAGCCGCGCACCTTCAGGTCGAGCGCCAGCGCTGCCGAGACGACCGGCTCGAAGCGCTTCAGGCTCTCCGCGATCGAGCAGTTGATGTTCTTCTGCGAGAAGGCTTCCGATGCCGCGCCGAAGATCGCGACCTCGGTCGCGCCGGCCTCGACCGCGGCATCGAAGCCCTTCAGGTTCGGTACCAGCACCGGGTAGGCGACGCCGTCCTTCCTGCGGATCGTCCGCATCACCTCGGCGTTGTCGCCCATCTGCGGCACCCACTTCGGCGACACGAACGAGGTCGCCTCGACTGCCGGCAGGCCAGCGTCGGCGAGACGCTCGATCAGTTCGACCTTGACCGCGGTCGGCACCAGCTGCTTCTCGTTCTGCAGGCCGTCGCGCGGGCCGACCTCGACGATCTTGACGCTTCTCGGCAGACTCATTTCGCTTCCTCGGAACCAACAAACTCGACCAGCTCGGCGCCGTCGGCGACCTGGTCGCCGGCCGCGTAGCAGAAGGCTTTGACCACCCCGTTCTTCGGCGCGGTGATGGTGTGCTCCATCTTCATCGCCTCCAGGATCAAGAGCGGCGTGCCCTTGTCGACCTTGGCCCCCGGCTGCACCAGCAGCGCGACGACCTTGCCCGGCATCGGCGCGGTCAGCCCGCCGCCCTGCGCGCCGCCGGCCTCGACCAGATGCAGCGGATCGTCGCGCTCGACGATCCAGGTCTGGCCGTTGAGGAAGACGTGGCGCTTGCTGCCGGCGGCGATGACGCTGGCGATCAGCCGGCGGTCGTCCAATTCCACGGCGAAGCGGTCGCCGTCCAGCTTCCTGCCGCGCGCCAGCACGGTCTCACCCGGTACCGACAGCTTCCAGTGGTCGGCGGCGTAGGCCACCTGCACCTCGGCCAGCGCCTCGCCGTCGCGGAAACCGAGCGTGCGCCTGGCCTGCAGGTTCAGCCGCCAGCCGTCGCGCGCGTGCCACGGCGACCACGGATCGCCGCTCTGCTTGGCGGCGCTCTTCGCCTGCGCCTGCTCCCACAGCAGCTCGCCGACGGCGGCCACCTGCAGCACTTCCTTCGGCGCCGCGACCGCTTCCGGAAACAGGAAGCCGCGGCTGCGTTCGATCAGCCCGGTGTCGAGGTCGGCGCCGGCGAAGGCCGGGCAGGCCACCAGCCGCGACAGGAAGTCGATGTTGGTGGTGACGCCGACGACGCGGTAGTCGGCAAGCGCGCGGCGCATGCGCGCCAGTGCGCCGTCGCGATTCTCGTCCCAGACGATCAGCTTGGCGATCATCGGGTCGTAGTGCGGCGTGATCTCGTCGCCTGCCTCGACGCCGGTATCGACGCGCACGTTCAGGCTCTCGGCCGGCGGCGACAGGTGCACCAGCTTGCCGGTCGACGGCAGGAAGCCCTTGTTCGCGTCCTCGGCATAGATGCGTGCTTCCAGCGCATGGCCGCGGATCTGCAGCTGGTCCTGGCGCAGCGGCAGCGGCTCGCCGGAAGCGACGCGCAGTTGCCATTCGACCAGGTCCTGGCCGGTGATCATCTCGGTCACCGGGTGCTCGACCTGCAGCCGCGTGTTCATCTCCATGAAGTAGAAGCGGCCATCCTGCTCGGCGATGAACTCGACGGTGCCGGCGCCGACGTAGCCGACCGCCTTCGCCGCGGCGACCGCCGCCTCGCCCATCTCGCGCCGGCGCGCCTCGCTCATGCCGGGCGCCGGCGCCTCTTCCAGCACCTTCTGGTGGCGGCGCTGCACCGAGCAGTCGCGCTCGAACAGGTAGACGCCGTTGCCCTGCGTGTCGGCGAAGACCTGGATCTCGATGTGGCGCGGCCGGGTGACGTAGCGCTCGACCAGCACGCGGTCGTCGCCGAACGAGGACTTGGCTTCGCGCTGGCACGACGCCAGCGCCGCCTCGAAGTCCTCGCCCTTCTCGACCAGGCGCATGCCCTTGCCGCCGCCGCCGGCGCTGGCCTTGATCAGCACCGGGTAGCCGATCGCGTCGGCCTGTCCCTTGAGGAAGGCCGGCTCCTGGTTGTCGCCGTGGTAGCCCGGGGTCAGCGGCACGCTGGCCTTCTCCATCAGTGACTTGGCCGCCGACTTCGAGCCCATCGCGCGGATCGATGCGGCCGGCGGGCCGACGAAGATGATGCCCTCGGCGGCGCAGCGCTCGGCGAAATCCTCGTTCTCGGAGAGGAAGCCGTAGCCCGGGTGGATCGCCTGCGCGCCGGTGCGCCTGGCGGCGTCGATGATCCGGTCGATCACCAGATAGGACTCGCGCGCGGCGGCCGGGCCGATGCACACGGCCTCGTCGGCCAGGCGCACGTGGCGCGCGTTGGCGTCGGCCTCGGAATAGACGGCGACGGTGCGCACGCCCATGCGGCGGGCGGTCTTGATGACCCTGCAGGCGATCTCGCCTCGATTCGCGATCAGAAGCTTGCCGATCATCTCAATTGCCTCCCAGCCAGTTCGGTTTGCGCTTCTCGAGGAAGGCGGTCAGGCCCTCCCTGCCTTCGGCGCTGGCGCGCACGCGCGTGATGCGCTGCGCGGTTTCCTCGATCGTCGCCTCGTCGATCGGCTGGCCGGAGACGACGCGGATCAGCGCCTTGCATTCGCCCTGCGCACGCGGCCCGTTCTTCAGCAGCGCGTCGACCAGCTCGCCGACCGCCTCGTCGAGCCCGTCCTCGTCCGGAACGATCTCGTGCACCAGGCCGATGCGGTAGGCCTCGGAGGCCGAGAAACGCTCGGCGGTGAGCATGTAGCGGCGTGCATAGCGCTCGCCGATGGCGGCGATGACGTACGGGCTGATCACTGCCGGGATGATGCCGAGCTTCACTTCGGTCAGCGCGAACTGCGCCTCGAAGGTAGCGACCGCGATGTCGCAGGCGGCAACCAGGCCGACGCCGCCGCCATAGGCCGGCCCCTGCACGCGGGCGACGGTCGGTTTCGACAGTTCGTTCAGCGTCGACAGCAGCGTGGCCAGGTTGCGCGCGTCGCGCAGGTTCTCTTCCGGCGAGTAGCCGGCGGCGCGCTTCATCCAGTTGAGGTCGGCACCGGCACAGAAACTCTTGCCCGCCGACGACAGCACGACCGCGCGCACGCGCGGATCGGCTTCGAGTTCCTTGAGGCCGGCGGTGATCTCGGCGATCAGCACTTCGTCGAAGGCGTTGTGCCGCTCCGCCTTGTTCATCGTCAGGATGCCGAGCGGGCCGTCGACTTCGGTCAGGATAGCGGTGTATTGGGTCATTTGTTGTTCTCCCTTACATGCGGAAGATGCCGAACTTCGTGTCTTCGGCAGGAGCGTTCATCGAAGCGGAAAGCCCGAGGGCGAGCACGCGACGGGTGTCGGCCGGGTCGATCACGCCGTCGTCCCACAGGCGGGCGCTGGCGTAGTACGGGTGGCCCTGCGTCTCGTACTGCTCGCGGATCGGCGCCTTGAAGGCGGCTTCCTCGTCGGCGCCCCAGGTCTTGCCGGCGGCCTCGAGGCCGTCGCGCTTGACCGTCGCCAACACGCCGGCGGCCTGCTCGCCGCCCATCACCGAGATGCGCGCGTTCGGCCACATCCACAGGAAGCGCGGCGAATAGGCGCGGCCGCACATGCCGTAGTTGCCGGCGCCGAAGGAGCCGCCGATGATCACCGTGAACTTCGGCACCTTCGCCGTCGCCACCGCGGTGACCATCTTGGCGCCGTCGCGGGCGATGCCGCCGTTCTCGTACTTGCGGCCGACCATGAAGCCGGTGATGTTCTGCAGGAAGACGAGCGGGATGCCGCGCTGCGCGCACAGCTCGATGAAGTGCGCCCCTTTAAGCGCGCTCTCCGAGAACAGGATGCCGTTGTTGGCGACGATGCCGACCGGGTAGCCCCAGATGCGCGCGAAGCCGCAGACCAGCGTCGTGCCGTAGCGCGCCTTGAACTCGTCGAAGTCGGAGCCGTCGACGATGCGGGCGATGATCTCGCGCACGTCGAAGGGCTTCTTGGTGTCGGTCGGGATCACGCCGTACAGCTCTTCCGTCGGGTAGAGCGGCTCGACCGGTTGCTGCAGCGAGACCGGCGGGTTCTTCTGCCAGTTCAGGTCGCGCACGATGCGGCGGGCGATCGCCAGCGCGTGCTGGTCGTTCTCGGCGAGGTGGTCGGCGACGCCGGAGATGCGCGTATGCACGTCGGCGCCGCCGAGGTCTTCCGCCGTCACCACTTCGCCGGTCGCCGCCTTCACCAGCGGTGGGCCGCCGAGGAAGATGGTGCCCTGGTTCTTGACGATGATCGACTCGTCGCACATCGCCGGTACGTAGGCGCCGCCGGCGGTGCACGAACCCATCACCACCGCGATCTGCGGGATGCCCTTCGCCGACAGGTTGGCCTGGTTGAAGAAGATGCGGCCGAAGTGTTCCTTGTCCGGGAAGACCTCGTCCTGCATCGGCAGGAAGGCGCCGCCCGAGTCGACCAGGTAGATGCACGGCAGCCGGTTCTCGAGCGCGATCTCCTGTGCCCTGAGGTGCTTCTTCACGGTCAGCGGGTAGTAGGTGCCGCCCTTCACCGTCGCGTCGTTGGCGACGATCATGCACTCGACGCCGTTCACGCGGCCGATGCCGGCGATCACCGAGGCCGCCGGCACGTCGCCGCCGTACATGCCGTGCGCGGCCAGCTGCGAGATCTCGAGGAAGGGCGTGCCCGGGTCGAGCAGGCCGGCGACGCGCTCGCGCGGCAGCAGCTTGCCGCGCGCGAGGTGCTTCTGCCGCGCCGCCTCGGGGCCGCCGAGGGCGATCCGGTCGACGGTGTTGCGCAGGTCGTCGACGACGGCCTGCATGGCCTGCGCGTTGGCCTGGAAATCGGCGCTGCGCGGGTTGAGTTGTGTTTTCAGTGTTGTCATGTCTCCTCTTTCCCTTCCTTCAGCGGCAGTCGCGTCGCCACTGCCTCATAACTGCTTCAGTTCGCGAATCCATTTCTCCAGCTTCACCGGCGTGTGGCCTGCCATCGCCACCAGCACCGCCTCCGGCGTCGCCGCGTCCTGCAGCAGGCCGCGGTGCTCCGGCCGCATGAAGCCCTCGTCGACCGCGCGATCGCAGAGCTCGATCAGCGGTCCGAAATAGTTGGCGACGTTGACCAGGCCGACCGGCTTCTCGTGGAAGCCGAGCTGGCCCCAGGTCAGCACTTCGCACAGTTCCTCGAAGGTGCCGAAGCCGCCGGGCAGCGCGACGAAGCCGTCGGACAGCTCGGCCATGCGCGCCTTCCTGGTGTGCATCGAATCGACGACCTCGAGCTGCGTCAGCTCGAGGTGGCCGACCTCTTTTTTCATCAGCGCCTCGGGGATCACGCCGGTGACTTCGCCGCCGGCCTGCAGGCAGGCATCGGCGACCAGCCCCATCAGGCCGATGTTGCCGCCGCCGTAGACGACGCCGATGCCGCGTTCGGCGAGCAGCCGGCCCATGGCCGTGGCGGTTTCCGCATATTCCGGACGCTTGCCCTTGGCCGAGCCGCAGAAGACGCAGATTCTTTTCGGATGCCAGTCATGCATGAACCATCCCCCCACCCCCCTTCCCGTAGAAGGGGGTGACTACGGTTCGTCCCTGCAGGACTCCACGTGTTGGCTGCACCGCCCTTGGCGCAGTCCTGCGGCCGGTGCGCATCAGAACTCCTGGCCGGCCAGACGCGCTTCGAGCTGCGGCAGACGGTCGGCGCCCATGAACGGTTCGCCGTCGCAGACGATGTACGGCGAGCCGAACACGCCCCTGTCGATCGCCGCGGCGACCTCGGCCTTCAGCCGCTCCTTGATTTCCGGCGACTCGACCGCCTCGGCCAGCGCCGCGCGGTCGGCACCGACGTCGACGGCGAGGTCGAGGACGACGTCGAGGTCGGAGATGTCGCGGTCGTCGACGAACAGCGCGCGGTAGACGGCGTGTGCGAAGGCGCGCGCCATCGCGCAGTCGCGGTCGTGCAGCCAGTAGTAGGCACGCGCGGCGACCTGCGTCGGCAGCGGGAAGCGCGACGGCGGCTGGTACGGGATGCCCATGAAGCGCGCCGAGCGCGCGAAGTCGAGCTTCGAATACTCGCCCTTCAGCGGCACCGTCGTCAGCGGCGCGGCGCCGGTCGCCTTGAAGACGGCGCCGAGCAGCACCGGGCGCCACTTCACCTTGCGCCCGTATTTCGCCGCCAGCTCGTCGATGCGCTCGCTGGCCAGGTAACCGTAGGGCGACGAGAAATCGAAATAGAACTCCAGCGGCGCCTTCGTTTCGCTCATGACGTCCTCCTCAAACCTGCGGTTTCGGCCACAGCACCATCTGCGTGCAGCGGAACAGCGCGATGCGCCGGTCGCCGTCGCCGAACACCTCGGCGTCCCAGACCTGCGTGTTGCGCCCGGCATGCGCGGCGGTGGCGACGCAGCGGATCGTACCCTCGCGCTGCGTCGAGAAGAAGTTGGTCTTCAGCTCGATCGTGGTGAAGCTCTCGGCGCCGTCGGGCAGGTGCGCGATGGTCGCGAAGCCGGCGGCGGTGTCGGCCAGCGCGATCACCGACGCCGCGTGCAGGAAGCCGTTCGGCGCCAGCATCTCCCGGCGGATCGGCATTTCCATGTCGAGCCGGCCGGGCGTGATCGCCGTCACCTTGAGGCCGAACCAGCCGGGCAGGAAACCCTCGGCGCGGCGCGAGAAATCCTCGGGACTGGCCTCGGGGCGGAGCTTCGCGGCCACGCTTATTGCCCGTCCACGATCGCGCGGCCGATGACCAGCCGCTGGATGTCGTTGGCGCCCTCGTAGATCTGCGAGACGCGCACGTCGCGGTAGATGCGCTCGACCGGGAAGTCGCTGGTGTAGCCGTAGCCGCCGTGGATCTGGATGGCGTCGGAGCAGACCTTCTCGGCGATCTCGGAGGCGAACATCTTGGCCATCGACGCCTCCTTCAGGCAGGGCTTGCCGGCGTCCTTCAGCATCGCGGCACGCCACACCATCAGCCGGGCGGCGTCGACCTGCGTCGCCATGTCGGCCAGCCGGAAGCTGACCGCCTGGTGGCCGGTCAGCGGCACGCCGAAGGCGACGCGCTCCTTCGCGTATCTGACCGCGGCTTCGAGCGCCGCGCGCGCCATGCCGACCGACTGCGCGGCGATACCGATGCGGCCGGCCTCGAGGTTGGAGAGCGCGATCTTGTAGCCCTCGCCTTCCTGGCCGAGCAGGCAGGAAGCCGGGATGCGGCAGTTCTCGAAGATGATCTGCGCAGTGTCGGAAGCCTTCTGCCCCATCTTCTCCTCGATGCGGGCGACGATGTAGCCGGGGGTCTCGGTCGGCACCAGGAAGCAGGAGATGCCCTTCTTGCCGGCGGCCTTGTCGGTCACCGCGAAGACGATCGCCACCTGCGCGTGCTTGCCGGTGGTGATGAACTGCTTGACGCCGTTCAGCACGTAGTGGTCGCCGTCCTTCGTCGCCCGTGTCGTGATCGCCGCGGCGTCCGAGCCGGTGTGCGGCTCGGTCAGGCAGAAGCAGCCGAGCATGTCGCCGCGCGCCAGCGGCTTCAGGTACTGCTCCTTCTGCGCGTCGCTGCCATACTTCATCGTGATGCCGCAAGCGAGCGAGTTCTGCACGCTGACGATGGTCGAGGTCGCGCCGTCGCCGGCGGCGATCTCTTCGAGCATCAGCACCAGGCTCATGTAGTCCATGCCGGCACCGTCCCATTCCTCGGGCACGACGACGCCCATCGCGCCGAGCGCGCCGAGCTCCTTCAGCGCCTCGGCCGGGAAGGTGTGGTGGCGGTCCCACTCGCCGGCGAAGGGGGCGAGGCGCTCCTGCGCGAACTCGCGCATCGCGTCGCGGATCATTTCCTGTTCTTGCGTGAGGATCATGCGTGTTTCTCCGAGTAATAGGTGGTCAGCCAGACGCCGGCGATGACCAGGGCGCCGCCGGCGAGCACCGCCAGCGCCAGCCGCTCGCCGAGCAGGACGGCGGCCTGCAGCACGGCGAAGACGGGAACGAGGTTGATGAAGCTCGAGGCGCGCGCGGCGCCCATGACGCGCACGCCGTCGGCGAACCAGGTGAAGCCGAGCGCGGTGCCGCCGAGCGCGAGGAAGGCGACGCTGGCCCAGACGCGCCACGACCACTCGCCGAGCTCGATGCCGCCCTGCGCGAGCGCGGTGACGCCGAGGAAGAGGGCACCGAGCAGGCTGGCGTACAGCGTCGCGGCTAGCGGCGTCAGCGTCTTCGTCGCGCTGCGGCCGATGAAGGTGTAGGCGGTCCAGCACAGCACGCAGCCGACGATCAGCCATTCGCCGAGGCCGATCGCACCCGACAGCAGCGCCAGCGGGTCGCCGTTGCCGATCACGGTCAGGCAGCCGGCGAGCGCGACGGCAACGCCGGCGAACTTGACCGGCGTCATCCGCTCCTGGCCGACGAACCAGGCGGCGAGCGCGACGACCACCGGATTCAGCGCGACGACCAGCGCGCCACGCCCGGCCGGGATGTACTTCAGCCCGTAGAAGAAGCACAGCGCATAGAGGAAGATGCCGGTCGCCGCCAGCCCGGTCACGACGCCCCATTCGCGGCCGCCCGACAGGCGCGGGATGCCGCCCTCGGTGAGCAGCGCGAAGCCGGCCAGCGCCATGCCGGCGATCAGGAAGCGGAAGGCGGCGGCGAGCATCGGCGCCGGCAGTTCCTGCGCGACGATGCGCCCCGCGATCCAGGTTCCGCCCCACATGAACATGGCGCCGATCAGCTTCGCGTAGGTGGCCGGGGTGGCGGTCAACGAGATGCGCCCTTACAGCATCTCGACGCCGACGGCGACGGCCTCGCCGCCGCCGATGCACAGCGAGGCGACGCCGCGCTGCTTGCCCTGCGCCTTCAGCGCGCCGATCAGCGTCACCAGGATGCGCGCGCCGGAGGCGCCGATCGGATGGCCGAGGGCGCAGGCGCCGCCGTTCACGTTGACCTTGTCGGCCGGCAGCTTGAGGTCGTGCATCGCCGCCATCGTCACCACGGCGAAGGCTTCGTTGATCTCGTACAGGTCGACCGAGTCGGCGCTCCAGCCGGTCTTCGCGAACAGCTTCTGCATCGCGCCGACCGGGGCGGTGGTGAACAGGTTCGGCTGCTGCGCGAAGGTGGTGTGGCCGACGATGCGGGCGAGCGGCTTCAGGCCGAGCGCCTTGGCCTTCGATTCCTTCATCAGCACGACCGCGGCGGCGCCGTCGGAGATCGACGACGAGTTGGCGGCGGTGACCGTGCCGTCCTTCTTGAACGCCGGCTTCAGGCCGGCAATCTTGTCGATCTGCGCCTTCAGCGGCTGCTCGTCTTTGTCGACGACGACCTCGCCCTTCTTGCCGGCGATCGTCACCGGCGCGATTTCCCAGGCGAACTTGCCGCCGGTGATCGCGTTCTGCGCGCGCTTCGTCGACTCGATGGCGAAGGCGTCCTGCGCCTCGCGCGTGAAGCCGTAGGACTCGGCGCACTCCTCGGCGAAGGTGCCCATCAGGCGGCCCTTCTGGTAGGCGTCTTCCAGCCCGTCGAAGAACATGTGGTCGAGCACCTGGCCGTGGCCGAGGCGCATGCCGCCGCGCGCCTTCGGCAGCAGGTAGGGCGCGTTGCTCATCGACTCCATGCCGCCGGCGACGCCGACCTCGAAGGCGCCGGCGAGGAGGCTGTCGTGCACCAGCATGACAGCCTTCAGCGCCGAGCCGCAGACCTTGTGCACGGTGGTGCAGCCGACCGACAGCGGCAGCCCGGCACCGAGCGCCGCCTGGCGCGCCGGCGCCTGGCCGACGCCGGCCTGCAGCACGTTGCCGAAGACCACTTCCTCGACCGTGTCGGCGGTGATGCCGGCGCGCTCGACGGCGGCCTTGATGGCGACGGCGCCGAGCTGCGGCGCGGTCAGCGCGTTGAAGTCGCCCTGGAAGCCGCCCATCGGCGTGCGGGCAACGGAAACGATAACGATCGAGTCGGACATGCTGTTCTCCTTGATTGAAAAGTCAGTGGGGCAGCGCTTGCAGCGCCTGTTCGTAGCGGGGGCGGATCTGCTCCGGGCGGCTGATGGTGAAGCCGAGGTCGCGCATCAGGCCGTCCTGCAGGCCGTAGATCCAGGCATGCACGGTCAGCTTCTGACCCTGCGCCCAGGCGTCCTGGACGACGAAGGTCGAGCACACGTTGGCCGCCTGCTCGAGCACGTTGAGCTCGCACAGGCGGTCGTGGCGCTCGGCCTCGGGCAGCGCGTCGACGGTGGCGGCGTGCTTGGCGTGCACGTCGCGGACGTGGCGCAGCCAGATGTCGACCAGGCCGACGCGCGCCTGGTCGAGCGCCGCCTTGACGCCGCCGCAGCCGTAGTGGCCGACGACCATGATGTGCTGCACCTTCAGCGCTTCGACGGCGAACTGGATCACCGACAGGCAGTTTAGGTCGGTGTGCACCACCTGGTTGGCGACGTTGCGATGGACGAAGACCTCGCCCGGCAACAGGCCGACGATCTGGTTCGCCGGCACGCGCGAGTCGGAGCAGCCGATCCACAGGAAGGCCGGCGTCTGCAGCTTGGCGAGCTTGTCGAAGTAGCCCGGGTCCACCTCCTGCATCTGCTTCGCCCAGGCACGGTTGAAATCGAACAGGTGGGAGAGGTTTTCGTTCCTGACCTCGTCCTCGGACCAGTTCTCGAGGTCGAGCGAGAGGAAGATCGTGCCCTCGATTGGCGTGTTGTAGTAGGCCGGCGCCTCCTTGAAGCCGAGCTCGCGATAGAGCTTCACGGCGATGCGCATCGCCGGCAGCGTGTCGAGCAGGATGCGCTTGTAGCCGAGTTCCTTCGCCGCGCGGATCGCCGCCAGCGCCAGCGCATGGCCGGCGCCGTGACCGCGCGCCTCGGGCTCGACGTAGAGCCGTTTCATCTCGCAGACGCCTTCCGAGAACGGCCGGATGCCGACGCAGCCGACCGGCTTGCCATCGAGCTCGGCGCACCACAGGCGGCCGCGCGGCGGCGCGTAGCAGCCGGGCAGTGCCGCCATCTCCTCGGCGAAGCCCTGGAAGCAGAGGTCGACGCCGAGCCAGCCGGCGTAGTTGCGGAAGAACTGGCGCACCGCCGCGAGGGCGGGGTCGTTCGCATCGGCGATGCTGCGGAGGGCGAGGGTCATGGCTGGCAACAGAGGGAATAGGTGTGCAGCGCCACCGCGACGGCGATGCCGGACACGCACAGCAGCACGGTGGCGATCTCGGCGTAATGGCGGGCGGTGGCGCGCGGCACGGACATGGTTCAGCAGGTCTCGGCGAACAGTTCGCGGCCGATCAGCATGCGGCGGATTTCGCTGGTGCCGGCACCGATCTCGTACAGCTTGGCGTCGCGCCACAGGCGGCCGGTCGGGTACTCGTTGGTGTAGCCGACGCCGCCGAGCGCCTGGATCGCCTCGCCGGCCATCCAGGTCGCCTTCTCGGCGGAATACAGGATGGCGCCGGCGGCATCCTTCCTGAGCGTGCGCGCGTGGTCGGCGTGGTCGCAGGCGCGGCCGACCGCGTAGACGTAGGCACGCGTCGCCTGCCAGGTCGAGTACATGTCGGCGACCTTGCCCTGCATCAGCTGGAACTCGCCGATGCTCTGGCCGAACTGCTTGCGGTCGTGCAGGTAGGGAACGACGACGTCCATGCACGCGGCCATGATGCCGAGCGGACCGCCGGAGAGCACGGCGCGCTCGTAGTCGAGACCGCTCATCAGCACCTTCGTTCCGTTGCCGACGCCGCCGAGCACATTCTCTTCCGGCACCTCGCAATCGTCGAAGAACAGCGGGTAGGTGTTCGAGCCGCGCATGCCGAGCTTGTCGAGGTGCGAGCCGTGCGTGAAGCCCTTGCAGCCCTTCTCGACGATGAAGGCGGTCATGCCCCTGGCCCCGGCGTTCACGTCGGTCTTGGCATAGACCACCAGCGTGTCGGCGTCGCCGCCGTTGGTGATCCACATCTTGGAACCGTTCAGCACGTAGCGGTCGCCCTTCTTCTCGGCCTTCAGCTTCATCGAGACGACGTCGGAACCGGCGTTCGGCTCGGACATCGCCAGCGCGCCGACGTGCTCGCCGGAGATCAGCTTCGGCAGGTACTTGGCGCGCTGCGCGTCGTTGCCGTTGCGGCGGATCTGGTTGACGCACAGGTTCGAGTGCGCGCCGTAAGAGAGGCCGACCGAGGCCGAGGCGCGCGAGATCTCCTCCATGGCGATGATGTGCGCGAGGTAGCCCATGTTGCTGCCGCCGTATTCCTCAGGCGCGGTCATGCCGAGCAGGCCGAGGTCGCCGAACTTCTTCCACAGGTCGGCCGGGAACAGGTTGTCGCGGTCGACGGCGTCGGCGCGCGGCGCGATCTCCTCGGCGGCGAAGCGGCGCACCGTGTCGCGCAGCATGTTGATGTCTTCGCCCAGGGCAAAATCGAGGCTAGGGATTTCCATCTGTCTCACTCCTTTGATTATTTGACTTCGGATTTCTCTTTCTTGCCGTGCAGCGCCATGATGGTCTGCTGCATCAGCGCACACAAGGTCTTCTTCCCGTCCTTGACGGCGAACACCTCGGCCTGGGTGACGATCAGCGTCCGCCCGTAGCGGACCACCGATCCCTCGGCGATCAGCAGCTGCCCCTCGGCCGGCGCCAGCAGGTTCAGCTTGTATTCGACGGTGAGCACGCCGGTGTCGGCCGAGGTCAGCGTGTTCGCGGCATAGCCGGCGGCCGAGTCGGCGATCATGCCGACCACGCCGCCGTGGATGTAGCCGTGCTGCTGCGTGATCTCCGCCCGGTAGGGCAGGTGAATCTCGGTGTAGCCCGGTTCGATCACCGGCATCGCCGCGCCGATCAGCGCCATCGCCGGCTGGTTGTGGAAACTGGCGCGGACGCGGGCGGCGAAGTCGGGGTCGAGCGGCTTGTGCATGGCGCGATCTCCTTTAATCCTTACGTTTACGTCAACGTCAACTAACCGGCGTCGGAAAGGCGCGCGGCGTCGCCGGCGGCCGCCTCCTGCGCCAGCAACTCGCGGCACTGCGCCTCGAAGCCGGCGATCTCGTCGAGCACCGCCTCGATGTCCTCGCGCTGGCGCTCGAAGGCGGCGCGGCGCTCGGCGAGCACGTCGAGGAATTTCAGCAGCTGCGAACTCTCGTCGCGCGCCGTGTCGTACATCTCGATCATTTCCTTGATCTCGGCCAGGCTGAGGCCGAGCCGCTTGCCGCGCAGCGCCAGCTTCAGGCGCGTGCGGTCGCGGCGCGAGAAGACGCGCGTCTGTCCCTCCCGGTGCGGGAACAGCAGGCCCTGGTCCTCCCAGAAGCGGATCGTGCGCGGCGTGATGCCGAACTCGCGCGCCAGATCCGAAATGTGAAAGGTTTGTGCCTGGCGGTCGTCGGCGGAACCTTCGTGTTTCAAGGCAGTCTTTTCCATACGGAAGCGAATGGTATAGTTTCCTACGTTAATCCAATCGCGGACGTTTTTCAATACCCAACCGTATGTTGCCCGATTTCCCGTACCGCACGCCGCCGACACCCGGCGAAACCCTGGAAGTGGCCCCCGGCATCCACTGGCTGCGCATGCCGCTGCCGTTCGCGCTCGACCACATCAACCTGTGGCTGCTCGCGGACGAGCACGACGGCCAGCCGTCCTGGACCATCGTCGACACCGGCTACGGGCTGGACAACGTGCGCGCGCTGTGGGAGCAGATCCTCGGCCGGCTGACGGCGCCGGTGACGCGCATCGTCGTCACCCACTTCCACCCCGATCACCTCGGCCTCGCGCACTGGCTGCAGCAGCAGAGCGGGGCGCCGGTGTGGATGACCGCCGGCGAATACCTGACGGCGCACGCCGTCTTCCACGAATCGGCCGGCCACGGCACGCAGCCGATGCTCGCCCAGTTCCGCGCCCACGGCCTCGACCACGAACGCCTGACGGCGCTGGAGCGGCGCGCCAACAGCTACGCGCGCGGCGTGCCCGACCTGCCGCACACCTACTTCCGCATGTTCGACGGCGACCGCGTTCCGATCGGCGGCAGATCGTGGCAAGTTCGTGTCGGATACGGACATTCTCCGGAGCATGCGTCGCTTTACTGTGCCGAGGCGGGCGTGTTACTTTCCGGCGACATGCTGTTGCCGAAAATTTCGACCAACATCAGCGTCTTTGCGGTGACCCCCGGCGCCGATTCGCTCGCGCATTACCTCGACTCGCTGGATCGCTACCGCGAGTTGCCGGAAGAGACGCTCGTGCTCCCCTCGCACGGCCTGCCCTTCGTCGGCATACACAACAGAGTGGCGGCGCAGCATGCACACCATGAGGAGCGGCTGCGGGTTCTGGAGGATGCCTGTACCGAACCGCGCAGCGCGGCTGATTTGCTGGCGACGTTGTTCCCGCGCGAACTCGACACCCACCAGGTGATGTTCGCGATGGGAGAAGCGATCGCCCATCTCAACCGACTTGAATACGCCGGCCGGCTCGTCCGCAGTGACGGGCACGACGGCGTGATCCGCTATCGGCGGAAGAACTAACCTCAACGGGAGCCTCACATGTCGCAAGCAGAACAGGATAAGACCCTGCCCAATCCGGCCGACGTGGCCAAGACCTATGCCGAGGTCGCCCAGCGCGCATCGCGCCTGCTCACCCAGTTCATGGAAAAGCAGGCGAAGGAAGGCGTCTCCGCGCCGAGCGACGAGCTCGGCGTCGCCAAGGCCTACATGGACCTGTCGTCGCGCCTGCTGGCCAACCCCTACAAGCTGGCACAGACGCAGATGAACATGATGTGGGACTACTTCTCGCTGTGGCAGGGGTCGATGCTGAAGATGATGGGCATGCCGATCACCCCGGTCGCGGCGCCGGAGAAGGGCGACAAGCGCTTCAAGGACGAGGACTGGGAGCAGCACTTCCTGTTCGACTACATCAAGCAGTCCTACCTGATCGCCGCCCGCCACCTGCACGACACCGTCTGCTGCGTCGAGGGCCTCGACGAGCACACGCAGCAGAAGATCAACTTCTTCACGCGCCAGTACATCGACGCGCTGTCGCCGTCGAACTTCGCGCTGACCAACCCGGAAGTCTTCCGCGAGACGGTCAAGTCGCACGGCCAGAACCTGGTCAAGGGCCTCAACAACCTGCTGCAGGACGTCGAGCAGGGCGACGGCCAGCTGCGCATCCGGATGACCGACACCTCGGCCTTCGAGATGGGCAAGAACGTCGCCACGACGCCGGGCAAGGTGATCTTCCAGAACGACCTGATCCAGCTGATCCAGTACGACCCGGCGACCAAGGACCAGTACAAGAAGCCGCTGCTGATCGTGCCGCCGTGGATCAACAAGTACTACATCCTCGACCTGCGCGACAAGAACTCGCTGGTCAAGTGGGCGACCGACCAGGGCCACACCACCTTCATCATGAGCTGGGTGAACCCGGACGAGAAGCTCGCCCACAAGAGCTTCGAGGACTACGTGCTGGAAGGCTCGCTGGCGGCGATCAACGCCGTCGAGCAGGCGACCGGCGAGAAGGAGGTCAACATGGCAGCGTACTGCCTCGGCGGCACGCTGCTGATGACGACGCTGGCCTACATGGCGGCGAAGAAGGACAAGCGCGTCGCCTCGGCGACCTTCTTCACGACGATGATCGACTTCTCCGAACCGGGCGAGCTGGGCGTCTTCCTCGACGAGGACGCGGTCACCGGGCTCGAGAAGAAGATGGCCGAGCGCGGCTTCCTCGAGGGCTCGGAGATGGCCGGCACCTTCAACATGCTGCGCGCCAACGACCTGATCTGGTCCTTCGTCGTGAACAACTACCTGATGGGCAAGGATCCGTTCCCGTTCGACCTGCTCTACTGGAACAGCGACTCGACGCGCATGCCGTACGCGATGCACAGCTTCTACCTGCGCAACATGTACCTCGCCAACAAGCTGCGCGAGCCGGGCGGCATCGAGATCGCCGGCGTGCCGATCGACATCTCGAAGGTGAAGACGCCGTGCTACTTCATCTCGACCGTCGAGGACCACATCGCGCCGTGGAAGAGCACCTACAAGGGCGCGCTGCTGCCCTCGGGCCCGGTCAAGTTCGTGCTCGGCGGCTCCGGCCACATCGCCGGCATCGTCAACCCGCCGGCGGCGAACAAGTACGGCTTCTGGACCAACGACGAGCTGCCGGCGGAAGCCGACGACTTCCTCCGGGGTGCGACGCAGCACCCCGGCTCGTGGTGGACCGACTGGCAGCAGTGGCTGCTCTCGCAGGCGAACGGCGACAAGAAGGTGCCGGCACGCCAGCCGGGCAGCGGCGGCCTCGCCGCACTCGAGGACGCGCCGGGTTCCTTCGTCAAGTTCCGTCTCGACGCACAGAAGAACTCGCACTGAGCTGTCGGAAACCGACCGGGAAAGGGGGCTGCGGCCCCCTTTTTTCGTGGACGCGCCATACTTACACGAAGGACGGGAAGCGGACCCGGCCAAGGCTCGCCGCTTCCGATTCGCCGCCCGAACCCCTCACTCCGGGAGACCATCATGAGCCTGCAGCTGACCTCCGCCGCCTTCGCCCACCTCGGCGAAATCCCCGCCCGCCACACCTGCGAGGGCGCCAACGTTTCGCCGCCGCTGGCCTGGAGCGGCGTGCCACCGGGCACCAGGAGCCTGGTGCTGGTCGTCGACGACCCGGACGCACCCGATCCGGCGGCGCCGAAGATGACCTGGGTGCACTGGCTGCTGTTCAACCTGCCGCCCGACGCCGGCGGCCTGCCGGAAGCCGTCGCCGCGCTGCCGCCGGGCACCGGCGAGGGCGTGAACGACTGGCAGCGCACCGGCTACGGCGGCCCCTGCCCACCGATCGGCCGCCACCGCTACTTCCACAAGCTGTACGCGCTCGATACCGTGCTCGACCTGCGGCGGCCGGACAAGCCGGCGCTGGAGGCGGCGCTGCGCGGGCACGTGCTGGCCGAAGCGCAGCTCGTCGGCACCTACCAGAAGCGGCGCGCATGATCCGTCCGGACTACGCCGGCGGCAGCATCGCCAACCTGATGCGCACGCTGGCCGACGCCTGCGGCGCCGGCGGCCTGCCGCAGCCGCCGCTGGCGCCGCGCTACCGGCTGGAGACGAAGACGCTGGCACGCGCGCGCAACCTCGTCCTCTTCGTCGTCGACGGCCTCGGCGCCCGCCTGCTCGCCGACTACGGCAGCGGCGCGCTGCGCGCGCACGCCGGGGCGACGCTGACCTCGGTCTTCCCGTCGACCACCGCCGCCGCGATCCCGACCTTCATGACCGGGCTGCCGCCGGCGCAGCACGCGCTGACCGGCTGGCACATGTGGCTCGACGAGCTGCAGGCGGTGACCGCGATCCTGCCGCTGACGCCGCGCACCGGCAAGCCGTTCGCCGAGACGCCGGCGCAGCTGACGGCGAAGCTCTTCGACCACCGCCCGCTGTACGCCGCGATGCACCGCCCGGCCTGGGTGATCTCGCCGCGCGAGATCGCCTTCAGCCCGTTCAACGCCTTCCATTCGCACGGCGCCGACACGCTCGCCTACGCCGACCTCGACGGGCTGATGCAGACGCTCGCCGGCCTCGTCCGCGTGCCCGGCAGGAAATTCGTCTACGCTTACTGGCCGCTGCTCGACAGCGTCGCCCACCGCTTCGGCACCGACAGCAAGGAAGCGCGCGCGACGCTGGCGGCCTTCTGCACCGCGTTCGACGCGCTGCAGGCGGAGCTCGCCGGCAGCGACACGACGCTGCTCGTCACTGCCGACCACGGCTTCATCGACTCGCCGGAGCGGCGCATCGTCCAGCTCGACGAGCACCCCGAGCTCGCTGCGCTGCTGGCACGGCCGCTGTGCGGCGAGCAGCGCGTCGCCTGGTGCTACCTGAAGCCCGGAGCCGGCGACGACTTCCGGCACTACGTCGCCAGCCGGCTGGCCGAGTCCGCCGACGCCGTGCCCTGCGCGCAATTGCTCGCCGACGGCTGGTTCGGTCCGGGCCCGGCGCACCCGCGGCTGGCCTCGCGCATCGGCGACTACGCGCTCGTGATGCGCGACAACTGGACGATCAAGGACTGGCTGCCCGGCGAGCGCCGGCACACGCTGATCGGCGTGCACGGCGGCGTCTCCGCCGACGAGATGGAAGTGCCGCTGGTCGCGCTGCACTGCTGAGCTCATGAGCGACGAAGCGAAGCGCCGCACCGACCAGGCGATCGCCGCCGACCGCCGCGCGCGCGAGGCGCGCGCCGCCGGCTACCGGGCGCAGGCGCTGCAGCTGCTGCCGTGGCTCTGCGCGCGCTGCGGCCGCGAATTCACGAAGGAGCGGCTGCACGAGCTGACCGTGCACCACAAGGACCACGACCACACGCACAACCCGCCCGACGGCAGCAACTGGGAACTGCTCTGCCTCTATTGCCACGACAACGAGCATGCGCGCGAGCTCGACGCCGAGGCGGCGCGCCGCGCCGTGGTCGGCGACGAACCGGCGCCGGCGCCCGCCAGCGCGCGGCCGTTTGCCGGACTGAAGGACCTGCTCGACGGCAAGGCGCGCTGAACCGGCTACTTGTGCAGCAGCCGGTCGCCGGCGGCGAGCAGCGCCGGCAGGCCGTCCGTCAGCCAGTCCCCGGCGGCGGCGTCGGCAAGCAGGTGGCGGCGCCAGAAGGCGGCCGTCGCCGCCCGCAGCAGAAGACGGCGCGGCGACGCGGCAGCGCCGGCGTCGCCGGCGAACTCCGCATGCGTCGCGCCGTCGAGCACGAGCAGGTGCTGATGCGGCGGCGGCATGTGCATGAACGGCAGGCAGCGGTCGGCGGCAGCGATGTCGCCGCGGCCGATGCCGGAATCGAGGCTGCCGGTCAGGTGCAGGCAGGGCCGCACAACGCCGGCGAAGCGCTCGGCCAGCGGCAGCGCGCCACCGCGCGCCGACGGGCTGAAGAGGACGGCGGCGGCCAGTCGCGGGTCGGCCGGCAGGTCGTCGCGGCCGCGCCGTTCGCCGAGCACGCGCAGCGCACCGACCGCACCGAAGGAATGGCCGGAGACGCCGATCGCCGGCGGCGGCGCCGCGGCCAGCCGGTCGAGCGCGAACAGCAGGTCGTGCTGGCGGGCGGCGAGCTGGCCCGCATCGGCGGCACGCAGCAGCCGGCGCAGCGCCAGCGGCGACGCGGACGTGCGCGCGTCGGCATCGCTGCCCGGGTGCTGTAGCACGAGCGCGGCGATCCCCCACGACGCCCAGTGCGCCAGCCAGTCGGCGCCGCTGGCGCGCGAGCCGCCGAGGCCGTGCGAATGGATGACGAGCGGAGCTCGCGCTACGAGCGGAGCTCGCGCTACGACGGGGACGGGGTCGGCACCCTGCGGCCGGTAGCACCGCCAGCGCAGCGTGCGGCCGCGGCCGGCGTCATGCCAGTCGCCGTCGTCGACCGCGACCGCGAACGGTCCCGGCCGCCGGTAGTCAGCCATGCGACCAGCTGACGGCGCCGGTCCACGCGCTGGCCAGCACGATCACGCCGAAGACGATGCGGTACCAGGCGAAGGCGATGAAGGTGTGGTTCGAGACGAACCTGATGAAGCCGCGCACCGCCCACATCGCGGTGACGAAGGAGGCGACGAAGCCGACCGCGAACACCGGCAGGTCGTCGGCGCGCAGCAGCGCCCAGTTCTTGTAGACGTCGTAGACGGTCGCCGCGAGCATGGTCGGGATGGCGAGGAAGAACGAGAACTCGGCCGCCGTCGTCCGCGACAGGCCGAAGAACAGGCCGCCCATGATCGTCGCGCCGGAGCGCGAGGTGCCCGGGATCATCGCCAGCGCCTGCGCGAAGCCGACCTTCAGCGCGTCCGGCCAGCGCATCGCGTCGACGGCGGCGATGCGCGGATGGTAGGCGCGCTTCTCCAGGTACAGGATGATCAGGCCGCCGACGATCAGCGCCGTGGCGACGGTGATCGGGTTGAACAGCACGCTCTTGATCGTCGAGTGGAAGAGGAAGCCGAGCACCGCCGCCGGCAGGAAGCCGACGACGAGCAGGCCGACGAAGCGGCGCGCCGCCGGGTCGCTGCCGAGGCCGGCGGCGACGCGCGTCAGTCGCTCGCGGTAGTCCCAGCAGACGGCGAGGATCGCGGCGAGCTGGATGACGATCTTGAACACCTTGCTCGTCTCGTCGTTGTAGCCGATCAGGTCGCCGACGATGATCAGGTGGCCGGTCGAGGACACCGGCAGGAATTCGGTCAGTCCCTCGACGACGCCGAGGAGCAGGGCTTTCAGGAGGAGAATCAGGTCCACGGCGGGGCGGGTCGGAAGGAAGGGCTGGCGCGCATTCTAGCAGCCTGGCGATGGGAGGAAGCGGGGAACGGAGCGTCGAATCAGTCCGGCGCATCCTGCGTGCGGCGCGGCGCCGCCAGACTGCTCGTCACTACGGCGCACAGCACGGGCAGCAGCCCCCAGAACACGCCGGTCAGCAGCAAGGCAAGCCATGTATCGCGGAAGGCTTGGTCCATGCCGAACAACATTGCCAGCCAGTCCCGCGACGCAAGAAGCATGTAGGCAACCAGCACGCCGCCCCAGGGGTAGGGCACCAGGACAAAGGCAACGGCGCCCACCAGGCCGGCAAAGGCCAGAACCCAGACGCCGAAGTGGCGCCAGAAAACGGGCCATTGCGGCCGATGGAATTTATGCAGCCGTCGCCGGCCTTCCTCCAGCAGAGGAAGCGGACCACCCTTGGCACCGGGCCGGGTGAGCCGATAGACGATGCGCGGCAAAAACAGCACGGCGACCAAGCCAACAGCCAGCACCATCTGCGCCCAGAACGGAATCACCTCAGGCATTCACCCGCCTTCACGAGCCATCGGCGCCGGCGCAGTCTGGCGCTCCAGTTCCGTCAGCCAGGCGATCGCCTGCGCCCGCGTCTCGCCGCACATCTCGGCCGACGGCGTCAGGCCGGCGCAGAAGGCCGGCCGCTCCGGGCGGCCGAAGACGCGGCAGCGCTCGTCGTCGTCGAGCTGCACGCAGCGCACGCCGGCCGGCTTGCCGTGCGGCATGCCGGGCAGCGGGCTGGTGATCGACGGCGCGATGCAGCAGGCGGCGCAGTGGGGGCGGCAGTTCACGCGGAGTTCGCCGGCGTCAGCCGAGGTCGGCGCAGTAGAGGGGTTCGGGGTGCCGGCGCAAGCGCGAGAAGTCCGCGCTGGCGACGACCGTCTTCAGGAACCCGAGGTTGGCGAGCATCGCGCGCCGGTAGGGGTTCGGCCCGCCGAAATGCGCGTCGAGGTCGCGATCGACGCCGCCCAGCTCGCCGTCCAGCCGCCGCAGCAGCACCGCCTCGAAGAAGCCCGGCGTCTGCCGCAGCAGATCCTCGGCGCTGGCGTAGAGGAGGCGCTCGCTGCCGTCGCCCTGCGCGACGCGGTCGATGCCGCCGAGCACGAACTCGCGGTAGAGGAAGTCGCGGCAACGCTCGAGGTAGCAGCGGTCGGCGAGCTGGCTGACGATGTCGGCGCCGGCGACCATGCGGGCGAGCGCGACCTCGGCCGGCGGGCGGCCGGCGAACAGTGCGGCGAGGTCCTCGCGCAGCGCGGTGGCGGCGATCAGCGGCGGCAGCGCCGCATGCGCCGCCAGGCCGTTGGCGCGGAAGAAGGCGGCGGCGAAGTCGCTGCTGCGCGCCTCGTGCACGCGGACGAGCTGCGCGCCGGAGAGGCCCTCCTCGCCCGCGCGGCGCAGGAAGCCGATGTCGTGGAAGAGGGCGAGCAGCACGCCGACCAGGGCCAGCTCGCCACCCAGCACGGCATCGCCGCGGCCCGGCGCCGCCGCCTCGTGGCCGTCGACCATCCGCGCCATCGTCAGCGCGCTGTCGAGCGTGTGCCGCAGGTCATGGTAAGGGGTGTCGCAGGCGAGCAGGCCGGGATAGTCGCCGCGGTAGGCGCGGCCGACGTCGGCGATGGCGGCGGCGAGAGTCGCCCGCGGCCAGCCGCTGCCGAAGCGGCGGTCGAAGAGGTCGGCGATGAACAGCTGCACCGCCTCGGGCCGCGCCAGGTCGACCAGGCCGGTGACGTCGGGCAGCGCCCGCCCGGCCGTCGCCGGGGTGGACGCACACGCCAGCCGTGGGGGGGAATTGCGCACGCCTCTCCTCCTTTGCAGAACAGCGCCCGCGACCACGGGCGCACGAACGAATCGGCGCGGCCGGCCTGCGGCAGCGGCACGGCGACCGCCGCCGCAGGCCGGCGTCAGATCTTGCGATAGACCTCCGCACCGGCCTTGACGAACTCGACCGCCTTCGTCTCCATGCCCTTCTGCAGCGCTTCGGCTTCGTCGACGCCCTGCTGCGCGGCGAAGTCGCGCACGTCCTGCGAGATCTTCATCGAGCAGAACTGCGGGCCGCACATCGAGCAGAAGTGGGCGACCTTGGCCGATTCCTTGGGCAGCGTCTCGTCGTGGAATTCGCGCGCCTTGTCCGGGTCAAGGCCCAAGTTGAACTGGTCGTCCCAGCGGAACTCGAAACGGGCCTTGGACAGCGCGTTGTCGCGGATCTGCGCGCCGGGGTGGCCCTTGGCGAGGTCGGCGGCGTGCGCGGCCAGCTTGTAGGTGATGATGCCTTCCTTGACGTCGTTCTTGTCGGGCAGACCGAGATGCTCCTTCGGCGTCACGTAGCACAGCATCGCCGTGCCGTACCAGCCGATCATCGCGGCGCCGATGCCACTGGTGATGTGGTCGTAGCCCGGCGCGATGTCGGTGGTCAGCGGGCCGAGGGTGTAGAACGGGGCTTCCTTGCAGTACTCGAGCTGCAGGTCCATGTTCTCCTTGATCAGGTGCATCGGCACGTGGCCGGGGCCCTCGATGATCGTCTGCACGTCGTGCTTCCAGGCGATGTCGGTGAGCTCGCCGAGGGTCTTCAGCTCGCCGAGCTGGGCCTCGTCGTTGGCGTCGTAGATCGAGCCGGGACGCAGGCCGTCGCCGAGCGAGAAGGCGACGTCGTAGGCCTTCATGATCTCGCAGATGTCCTCGAAGTGCGTGTAGAGGAAGCTCTCCTTGTGGTGCGCGAGACACCACTTGGCCATGATCGAGCCGCCGCGCGAAACAATGCCGGTCATCCGGTTCGCCGTCATCGGCACGTAGCGCAGCAAGACACCGGCGTGGATCGTGAAGTAGTCGACGCCCTGCTCGGCCTGCTCGATCAGCGTGTCGCGGAAGATCTCCCAGGTCAGTTCCTCGGCCTTGCCGTTCACCTTTTCCAGCGCCTGGTAGATCGGCACCGTGCCGATCGGCACCGGCGAGTTGCGGATGATCCACTCGCGCGTCTCGTGGATGTTCTTGCCGGTGGACAAGTCCATCACCGTGTCGCCGCCCCAGCGGATCGACCAGGTCATCTTCTCGACTTCTTCCTGGATCGAGGAGCCGAGCGCCGAGTTGCCGATGTTGGCGTTGATCTTGGTCAGGAAGTTGCGGCCGATGATCATCGGCTCGCTTTCCGGATGGTTGATGTTGTTCGGGATGATCGCGCGACCGCGGGCGACCTCGCTCCTGACGAACTCCGGCGTGATTTCGGCCGGGATGCTGGCGCCGAAGTTCTGGCCGGGGTGCTGGCGGGTGAGCAGCCGCGCCAGCTTCTCGCCCTGCGGGCCGGAGGCCTTCAGGTTCTCGACGTAGGCGGCGCGGTTGTTGTTCTCGCGGATGGCGACGAACTCCATCTCCGGCGTGATGATGCCCTTGCGCGCGTAATGCATCTGGCTGACGTTCATGCCGGCCTTGGCGCGCAGCGGCTTCCTGTGCAGGCCGGGGAAACGCAGTTCGTCGAGGCTCTTGTCGGCGGCGCGCTGGCGGCCGTATTCGGACGAGAGGTCGGCGAGCTGCTCGGTGTCGCCGCGCTCGGCGATCCACTGCGCGCGCAGCGCCGGCAGGCCGGAGCGGATGTCGATCTCAGCCTGAGGGTCGGAGTAGGGGCCGGAGCAGTCGTAGACGAAGATCGGCGGGTTCTTCTCGCCGCCGAACATGGTCGGCGTGTCGTCCTGGCTGATCTCGCGCATCGGCACGCGCAGGTCGGGACGGCTGCCGGCGACGTAGATCTTCTTCGAGTTGGGCAGCGGCTTGATCGCCGCTTCGTCCACGTAGGCGCTGGCGGCGATGAATTTTTCGTTGGCGTTCATGCAGGCTCCTTGCGAGGAAGGTGGTGCTGGGGGGCAAAAATGGGACTACTGCGCAAGGGTGAGGCGCCCGGTGTGGCGTCCACGCTTCCCTACGACGGCATGACCCGTACAGGTTCGAAGGGTCTCTCTCAGCCGCCGGCAAGACGCTGGCGGCACCCCTAACGTGAGGTTTGGAAATTACTTGAAAATCAGGGCAATGGCAAGGAAGGTCGGCGGTCGCCGCAGCACCGGGCTAAAGTTTTGCCGGCGACGGCCGATTCGTCTACGTTGAGAGATAAAAAGTCCGGATTTTCCGAATTCAGAGCAGAGGGAGTCGCGTCATGCGCCAGCATCTCGCCGTCGCGCTGGCGGCCATTGTCCTGCCGTTGTCGGCGGAGGCCGCCTGGGTCACCATTTCCGCCGACGCCGGCAAGCGGATCGAGATCGATCCCGCCAGCGTGCAGAAGGAGCAGGAGCACCGACACGTCGCCCTCGGGCGCATCCTGTTCGAGAAGGAACTGACCGATCCGCGCAGCGCCGGCAGCTACAAGAGCATCGAGGCGCTGACCCGCTACGACTGTGCGCAGCGCACCTACGCGACGCTGAAGCGCACCTGGCGCAAGGCGGACGGCGAAGTGCTGCGCGAGGAAGAGGTGAAGAGCGGGGCCGAGATGCCGGTCCGTTCCGGCAGCCTCGACGACAAGCTGCTGCGCGAGGTGTGCCGGCCGCGTTCGCCAGCCGCGGCGCAGTCGGCCGCCGGCAAGCTGGCGGAAAAGGCCAACGAGGCGGCGCTCGAGCTGCGCCGCGCCAACGACGCACTGATCCAGCAGCAGGTGCAGAAGGAGCTGCAGAAGAACGTAAAGCCGGCGACGCTGCCGATCGCCGCCAAGGAGGCGGCCACACCCGCCGCCGCGCCGAAGCCGGCGCCGGCGGCGAAAGTCCCCGCCCGCCGCCCGCCGGCGCCGGCGAGCGAGGCGGCGCCGCTGCACGCGCGCATCCCGTGGGCCTACGAGGGCGAGGGCGGACCGGACCACTGGGGCAAGCTGAAGCCGGAATACGCCACCTGCGCCAGCGGCAAGCGGCAGTCGCCGATCGACATCCGCGACGGCATCCGCGTCGACCAGCCGGCGATCGAATTCGCGTGGCGTCCCTCGCAGTTCCGCATCACCGACAACGGCCACACCGTGCAGGTGGCGGTCGGCGGCAGCGGCATCGCGCTGCTCGGCAAGCGCTACGAGCTGATCCAGTTCCACTTCCACCGGCCGGCCGAGGAGCGCGTGAACGGCAAGGGCTTCGAGATGGTCGCGCACTTCGTGCACCGGGCGGACGACGGCCGCCTCGCAGTCGTCGCCGTGCTCATCGAGCAGGGCGCCGAGAACCCGTTCGTGCAGACGCTGTGGAACCACCTGCCGCTGGAGAGGAACGAGGACGTCGCACCGCCGAACGTGGCCATCGATCCGCTGCAGTTCCTGCCCGCCGACCGCGCCTACTACACCTACATGGGGTCGCTGACGACGCCGCCATGCACCGAGAACGTCCAGTGGCTGGTGCTGAAGCAGCCGGTGCAGCTCTCCGCCGAGCAGATCGCGATCTTCGCGCGGCTCTACCGCAACAACGCGCGCCCGCTGCAGCCGGGCTTCGGCCGGCTGATCAAGGAGTCGCGCTAGCTCAATCCTTGCAGCACTTGCCGGCAAAACGCGGCAGCGCCTCGCCGAGATAGCGCTCGAGGCGCTTGTCGAGCGCGTAGGCGACGTTGAAGCGGAGGAAGGGCGACGGCTGCTGCTGCGGGCGGAAGATGCTGCCCGGCGACAGCATGATGCCGCTTTCCGCGGCATCGCCGGCGAGGCAGGCGGCATCGCCGATGCCGGGCACCTCGGCCCAGACGAACATCCCCCCCTTCGGTTCCCCGTGCGGCTTCAGGCCGCTGCGCTCGAGCATGCGCAGCGTGCGGCTGGCGGCGTCGGCGAGCCGGCCCTGCAGGCGCTCGACCAGCTTGCGGTAATGGCCCTCGGTCAGCATCAGGTAGACCAGGCGCTCGGCGAATTCCGACGTCGACACGCAGGAGACGATCTTGACGTCGGAGAAGCGCGCGCGCAGCTCCGGCCGGCAGGCGAGGAAGCCGACGCGCAGGTCGGCCGACAGCGTCTTGGCGAAGCTGCCGACATAGACCACGCGGTTGAGCTGGTCGAGCTGTGCCAGCCGCGTCGCCGGGCCGGGATGGAAGTCGCCGTAGGCGTCGTCCTCGACGATCAGGAAGTCGTGCTTCTCGGCCAGCTGCAGCACGCGGAAGGCCGCCGCCGGCGTCAGGTTGCCCGAGGTCGGGTTGTGCAGCACCGAATGGGTGAAGAAGGCCTTCGGCCGGTGCTCCTGCAGCAGCGCCTCGAGCGCGTCGGGATCCGGCCCGTTGTCGTTGCGCGGCACGCCGACCAGGTTGGCGCCATAGAGGCGCAGGTTGGCGAACAGGTTCCAGTAGCCGGGGTCGTCGACCAGCACGCAGTCGCCGGGCTGGATCAGCGTGCGGATGACGATGTCGAGCGCCTGCGTGGCGCCGTGGGTGAGGATGATCTGGTCCGGCTGGACGCCGATGCCGAACTCGGCGAGCTTGATCTGCAGCTGCTCGCGCAGCGGCCGGTAGCCGAGCGCGGTGCCGTAGGTCGTCGCGTGCACGTCGGGGCGGCGCGACAGCGCGCGCAGGTTGCGGCGCACCCCTTCCTCGTCCATCCACTCCGGCGGCAGCCAGCCGACGCCGGCCTTCAGCCGCGCCGGCGCGTCCTCGAGGCTCTGGTACATCACGCCGGCGTTGTCGAAGGCACGCTCCAGTTCGCCGCTCTGCGTCTCGGCCGCCGGCAGCGGCTTGCGGCCGGCGACGTAGAAGCCCGAACCGCGGCGCGAGGTGACGTAGCCGAGCGCGACCAGCCGGTCGTAGGCCTCGACGACGGTGAAGCGGCTCACCGCGTGCTGTTCGGCGAAGCCGCGGATCGGCGGCAGGCGCATGCCGGCGCGCAGCAGGCGATCGTCGATGTGGGTACGGATGCCGCTGACGATCTGGTCGACCAGCGGCAGCGGCGATTCGGCGTTGAGGCTCAGCTGCAGCATCTGTCTTCTCCCGCAAATGGACTGTACCGCCGCCCTCGCCGGTACAGTGTGCCTGACATGCATCGGAATTGTACATGTGGCATGGGTAAAGTGTCCGGTAGTGTCTGCTTTCCGTCAACGTTGACGGAAACTCTTCAAGGAGACCGACATGACTGCCCAGACTGGCACCCGTCGCGGCCTCGCCGCCGGGTCTTCCCTCTTCCTCGCTGCGTTTATGCTCACCCTCGCCCTCGCCGCCTGCCGCCCGGCCGCCGACGTGGTCCACGGTAACGGCAAGCGCATCGAAGCCAAGTGGGAGGCACGCCAGCTGCTCATCGTCGGTGACGACCGAACCGGCATTGCCCGAATTTTCCACACGCGGGCAGCGCCGTCGCTGATCGGCGAACTGCGCGCGCCGGGACGGAAGGCGGTGCGCGACATCCGCATCGACGAGGCGCGCGGGCGCATCTGGGTGCTCGGCGAAGCCGCCGTCTACCTGCACGACGCGCGCAGCTGGACGCTGATCCGGAGCATCCCGGCGCCGGTCGCGGCGGTGGAGCGGCTGGAACTGGACGGCGCCGGCGCGCCGCAGCTGCTGGCCGAGGACGGCAGCGTCGTTGCCCGCATCAACCCGGCGGCCGGTTTCGGCGTCGAACGCCTGCGCCTCGCCGGCGGCTGAGACTCGCCCGGCACAGTACGCCGGGTGCGGTGCAGGCAAAGGGGCATGCGGCCGCGCTGCATGCCCCGTTTTTCGGCAGCTCAGCCGCCGAAGCCGAAGACCTTCTTCAGCAGCGCGCTACCGGTCGCCACCGGGTCCTTGCGGATCGCCCTTTCCTGCTCGGCGACCATCAGGAACAGGCCGTCCATCGCCTTCTGCGTCACGTACTGGTCGAGATCGGCGTCCTTCTCGTCGAGCAGGCCGAGCTTGGCCGCCTTGCCGGCGTACTGGTTGTACTTGTCGGCGAGCTGTACCTTCGCCGTCGCCTGCCTGACGATCGGCAGGAACTTCTTCGCGATGTCGCCGGAGGTGCTGCGGCGGAAGTAGCTGGTCGCGGCATCGTCGCCGCCGGTGAGGATGCCGCGCGCGTCGTCGAAGCTCATGTTCTTCACCGCGTTGACCAGGATCGGCCTGGCCTCGACCACCGCCGCCTCGGCGGCGCGGTTCATTGTCTCGATCAACTCGTCGGCGTACTTGCCGGCACCGAGCGTGCGCATCATCTTTTCCGCCTTGCGGATCGAGTCGGGCAGCGGGATGCGCACGCGCTTGTCGCCGAGGAAGCCGTCCGGCCGGCCGAGCTGACTGACCGCGACCTCGGCGCCGCGGGTCAGCGCCTCCTTGAGTCCGGACGCGGTTTCGGCGCTGGTCGGCTCGGCTGCCGGCAGCGTCGTGGAGAAGAACAGGGCGAGCAGCACAACGAGACAGGCACGCATGAGGTCGGCTCCGGCAACGGGGGAGTCGGCAGCGTACCGCTAGGCGATCGTCGACAGCAAGCTGCGGTAGGCCGCGCGCGCCCGGTCGAGGCGGGCGAGGTCGGCGGGATCGCGGCGCGCCGAACTCGCCGCGACCTGCTCGAGGATGCGCCGGTAGGCGGCGCGGATCTCGGCTTGGCTGGCCTCGGGAGACAAGCCCAAGACCCGGAAAGGATCCTCGTTCATCGCATGGCCCATCAGCGCAAATACCGACAGCCGAAGCATAGGCCTCGCGACCGCCGATGGCCGCCCCCGGCGGACGGGCGGATTCAAGCGGCGGATGGACGGAGGGCGGCGACGGCGGGCCGGATCACGGCGATTCCGGGTGCCACACCTCGGTGACGCTGGACTCGGTCAGGAACTTGCGTGGCGCATAGTGGCTGCAGCCCGCCTGCGCGGCGCTGCGGTACTCGTGATGCGCGTTGCAGACGACGACGCTGGCGTCCTCGGACAGCTCGAAGGCGTGGTCGCACTCGCTGCAGGTCGATTCGCTGGCTGACATGGGCTCTCCTTCCCTCCGCCCGCCACCGGGCGGGAAGCCTCGAAGCGTCCCATGCTACCTCAGCTCATTTTTGAGCTCAATCGGGGCGGCGTCAGCCGCCCGCGACACCGGCATTGTGCGCCTGCTGGTCGGCCCAGTACGAACTGCGCACCATCGGGCCGCAGGCGGCGCCGGTGAAGCCCATCTCCTTCGCCTTTTCCTCGTACATCTTGAACACGTCGGGATGCACGTAGCGCGACACCGGCAGGTGGTGGCCGGAGGGGGCGAGGTACTGGCCGATGGTCAGCATCTCGACGCCGTGCGCGCGCAGGTCGCGCATGACCTCGAGGATCTCGTCGTCGGTCTCGCCCAAGCCGACCATCAGGCCGGACTTGGTCGGCACGTTCGGGTATTTCGCCTTGAACGCCTGCATGAAGGTCAGCGAGTGCTGGTAGTCGGCACCCGGGCGCGCCTGCTTGTACAGGCGCGGCACCGTTTCCATGTTGTGGTTGAGCACGTCGGGCAGCGACTGGCCGAGGACCTCGATGGCGATTTCGTGGCGGCCGCGGAAGTCGGGCACCAGCGTTTCGATCGTCGTCGCCGGCGACTTGGCGCGCACCGCGGCGATGACGTCGACGAAGTGCTGGGCGCCGCCGTCGCGCAGGTCGTCGCGGTCGACGCTGGTGATCACGACGTAGCGCAGCTTCAGGTTGGCGACCGATTCGGCGAGATGCGCGGGCTCGTCCGCATCCGGCGGCAGTGGCTTGCCGTGACCGACGTCGCAGAACGGGCAGCGGCGCGTGCAGATGTCGCCGAGGATCATGAAGGTGGCGGTGCCGCGGCCGAAGCATTCGCCGATGTTCGGGCAGGCCGCTTCCTCGCACACGGTGTGCAGCTTCTGCTCGCGCAGCATGGCCTTGATCTCGCCGAAGCGGCCCGAGCTGTTGCCGGCCTTGACGCGGATCCACTCCGGCTTCTTCTGCGGCACGTGCGGCACGATCTTGATCGGGATGCGGGCCGTCTTCAGTTCGCCCTTCTGCTTCACGCCGCGTTCGCTCATTCCTTCTGCTCCAGTTGTGCGATGAGGTGCCTCGTCAGCGCCTCGGCCGCTTGTGGCGGCGTCAGCGGGATGCCGAGATCCTTCGTCTGTGTGACCGCCATGCCGGCATAGCCACAGGGGTTGATCGCCGCGAACGGCGACAGGTCCATGTCCACGTTGAGGCTGACGCCATGGTAGCAGCAGCCGTTGCGGACTCTCAGTCCGAGCGCGGCGACCTTGGCCGCGCCCACATAGACGCCGGGGGCGCCGTCGCGCCGCTCGGCGGTCACGCCGTGCTCGCCCAGACAGTCGATCACCGCCTGCTCGATGCAGCTGACCAGCTCGCGCACCTTGAGCCTGCGGCGCGGCAGGTCGAGCAGCAGGTAGACCACCACCTGGCCGGGGCCGTGGTAGGTGATCTGGCCGCCGCGGTCGATCTTCACCAGCGGGATGCCGGCGTCGACCAGCAGGTGCTCCGGCTTGCCGGCCTGGCCGAGCGTGAACACCGGCGGATGCTCGACCACCCACAGCTCGTCCGGCGTTTCCGCGCTGCGGCCGGCGGTGAAGGCCATCATCGCCCGCCAGGTCGGTTCGTAGTCGGCGCGGCCGAGGTCGCGGACGATCATCGCCTTACAGCACCACCTTGACCAGCGGGTGCGCGGTCAGTTCCATGTACAGCGCGTCGAGCTGCGCCTTCGAGGTGGCGGTAACGGTGCAGGTCAGGCTGACGTACTTGCCGCCGGAGCTGGCGCGCATCTCCATCGTCGCGCCGTCGAAGCCGGGGTCGTGCCTGACGACGACCGCGAGCACCGCCTGCGCCAGGTCGTTGCTGGCCAGCCCCATGATCTTGATCGGGAAGTCGCAGGGGAACTCGAGCAGCGTTTCTTTCTGGTCAGCCACGGCGCATCACCTCGTCCTTGAACAGCTGGTACCAGTCGTGCATCCGCTGCGCCAGCGGGCCTGGAACGCCGGCGCCGACGGGCTCGCCGTCGAGCGTGGTGATCGCCAGCACCTCCTTGGTCGACGAGGTCATCCAGACCTCGTCGGCGCTGCGCAGCTCGGCCTCGGCGATGTCCCGGACCGCGTACGGAACGCCATGCGCGGCCGCCAGTTCGAGCACCACGTCGTAGGTGATGCCGGGCAGCATGCGCCGGTCCTTCGGCGGCGCCAGCAGCACGCCGCCGCGGACGACGAAGATGTTCGACGCGGCGCCTTCGATCATGCAGCCGTCGCGCAGCAGGATGGTTTCGGCGCAGCCCTGGTCGACCGCGTGCTGGCGGGCGAGCACGTTGGCGAGCAGCGCGACGACCTTGAGGTCGCAGCGCGCCCAGCGCTCGTCGGGCGCGGTCACCGCGGCGACGCCGCTGGCGCGCACGCTGTCCGGCGTCGTCGTCAGCGGCGCGGTGAAGATGAACACCGTCGGCGCGACGTCCTTGGGGAAGGCGTGGTCGCGCTTCGTGTCGGCGCCGCGCGTCACCTGCAGGTACACCGACTGGTCGGCGAACGGCGCGGCGGCGACGATGCGCGCGATGCGTTCGGCCCATTCGTCGACGGTGTGCGGGTTGACGAGGCGGATGCCGTCCAGCGTCTGCTGCAGGCGGCGGAGGTGCTCGCCGATGCGGAACGGGCGGCGCGAGTAGACCGGGATCACCTCGTAGGCACCGTCGCCGAACAGGAAGCCGCGGTCGAGCGGCGACACGCGCGCCTCGGCGAGCGGCAGGTAGTCGCCGTTCAGGTAGCAGGTGGTCGAGCTCATGCCGTCTCCGCCGCGTCCGCGATCAGTTGAACCAGAGGCGCACCGAGTCGATCGCGCGACCGAAGACGCCGGCCTGCGGCACGCTCTCCAGCGCGACGACCGGGTAGTCGCCATAGTGCTTGCCGTCGACGCTGACCTTCATCGTGCCGACGGTCTGGCCGGCGGCGACCGGCGCAATCAGCGGCTGCTGCGAGACGAGGTCGGCCTGGATCTTCTGCGCGTAGCCCTTCGGCACGGCGAGGATGAAGTCGCCGGTGAAGCCGGCCTTGACCGTCGCCGCACCGCCCTTCCACACCTTCAGGCTGGAGACGGCCTGCTCCCTGGCGTAGAGCTGCACCGCGTCGTAGAACTGGAAGCCGTAGTTGAGCAGCTTCAGCGACTCCTGCGCGCGCACGCTGTCGGAGGCGGCGCCGAGCACCACCGACAGCAGGCGGCGCGGGCCGCGCTTGGCCGACGAGATCAGGCAGTAGCCGGCGGCCTCGGTGTGGCCGGTCTTGACGCCGTCCACGGTCGGGTCGATCCACAGCAGCCGGTTGCGGTTCGGCTGGGTGATGTTGTTGTAGCGGTATTCCTTGAGCGCGTAGTACTTCGCGTACTCCTCGGGGAAGTCGCGGATCAGCGCGCCGGCCAGCGTCGCCAGGTCGCGCGCGGTGGTGTAGTGCTGCGGGTCGGGCAGGCCGGTCGAGTTGCGGAAGCTGGAGGCCTTCATGCCCAGGCGCTGCGCCTCGCGGTTCATCATCTGCGCGAAGTTGTCCTCGCTGCCGGCGATCGCCTCGGCCAGCGCGACGCAGGCGTCGTTGCCGGACTGCACGATCATGCCCTTGATCAGGTCCTCGACCGGCACCTGGTGGCCGACGCGGATGAACATCTTCGAGCCGCCGGTGCGCCAGGCCTTCTCCGACACCGGCACGCCCTGGTCGACCTTCAGCGTGCCCTGCTTCAGCGCGGCGAAGGTCAGGTAGGCGGTCATCAGCTTGGTCAGCGAGGCCGGTTCGAGGCGCTCGTCCGGCGCCTGGCTGGCGAGCACCTGGCCGGAGCCGGACTCGATCAGCAGCCAGGACTTGGCGGCCAGCGCCGGCGGCACCGGCAGCTGCTGCGCGAGCACCAGGGAGGGAACGAGGGCGAACAGGAAGGCGATGATTTTCATGAAGATCTTGGTTCCGGGGGAGGACTGCGGGGGAGGCCGGATTATAGCAACCGCTGCCCGCCTGGCGGCGGCCACTTACAGACTGTCACAAAGCCGCCGGCCGGCCCTCAGCGGGTGAGGAGGGCGCCGGTCATCGCGTCACGAAGGTCGGCTTGAAGCCGTGGCTCTGGCGGATGCGCTCGGCGACGCGCTCGGCGTCGGCCCGGCTGGCGTAAGGTCCGAGGTGCAGGCGGTGGATGCCGCCGTTCACGTTGACGCGCAGTTCCGCCTCGGCCCAGTCCAGCTCGCGCAGCAGGCGCAGGCGCATCGTCTCGGCGTTGTCGGCGTTGGCGAAGGCGCCGAGCTGCAGCAGCACGCCGCCGGCGGGAAGCGCCGTGCCGCTGCCGTTCAGCCCGATCGCCGCCGCCTGCTGCACCGGCTTCTCTTCGGCGGCGAGCTTCTGCGCAAGGTCGGCGATCTCGTCGCGCGAACTGCGTTCGTCACGCGAACTGCGTTCGTCGCGCGAGCTTCGCTCGTCACGCGCCAGGGGCGGCCGCGGCTCGGCCGACGCGACCTGCGCATAGGCGACGCCGCTGGCGTCGGGGACGATCGCCTCGACCTCGACCTGGCTGCTGCCGTTGCGGATGTAGTCGAGCTTGTGCGCGGCGGCGTAGGAGAGGTCGATCACGCGGCCGATGTGGAACGGGCCGCGGTCGATGACGCGGACGACCACCGAGCGGCCGTTGGCGAGGTTGGTGACGCGCGCGTACGAGGGGATCGCCAGCGTCGGGTGCGCGGCGGTCATCGCGAACATGTCGTAGGGCTCGCCGATCGAGGTCTTCTGCCCGTGGAACTTCTTGCCATACCAGCTGCCGATGCCGCGCTCGCGGTGCGGCTTGACGCTGGTATTGGGCACGTACTCCTTGCCGAAGACGACGTACGGGCGGTTGGCGAAGCGATGCAGCGGCTCCGGCTTCGGCTCGGCGTCGGGGAGCTCGTCGAGGCCGTCGGGCAGCTCGTCGGCCGGGCCGTCGTCCTTGTAGTAACCGCCGCCGCGCTTCAGCGTCACGCTGGGCTTCTTCGTCGGCGTCGGCGCCTTCGCGCCCGGCCGGCCCGGCTCCGGCAGCGGCTCGGCCGGCGGCTTCGGCGCGCTGCCGCAGGCGGCGAGCAGCAGCGCCAGCAGCGCGGGAACGAGGCGGCGGGCGCTCATTTCTTCACCAGCATGCGGTGCGTCTGGATGCTCATCAGGATGCCCAGCCCGGTGCACAGCGTGACCAGCGCGGTGCCGCCGTAGCTCATGAAGGGCAGCGGCACGCCGACCACCGGCATGATGCCGGAGACCATGCCCATGTTGATGAAGGCGTAGGTGAACAGCGACAGCGTGATCGAGCCGGCGAGCAGGCGCGCGAACAGCGTCGAGGCGTTGGCGGCGATCATCAGCCCGCGGCCGATCAGCAGCAGGTAGAGGACGAGCAGCACGACGTTGCCGAGCAGCCCCCATTCCTCGCCGAAGACCGCGAAGATGAAGTCGGTGTGCTTCTCCGGGATGAATTCGAGGTGGGTCTGCGTGCCCTGCAGCCAGCCCTTGCCGGTGGTGCCGCCGGAGCCGATGGCGATGGTCGACTGGATGATGTGGTAGCCGGAGCCGAGCGGGTCGGAGGTCGGGTCGATCAGCGTCAGGATGCGTTTCTTCTGGTAGTCGTGCAGGAAGTTCCACAGCACCGGCGCGGCGGCGGCGCCGGCGACGGCCAGCCCGACGATGACCTTCCACTGCAGGCCGGCGAAGAACAGCACGTAGAAGCCGGCGGCGCCGATCAGGATCGCGGTGCCGAGGTCGGGCTGCTTGGCGACGAGCAGGAAGGGGACCGCCAGCAGCAGCGCGGCGACGGCGTAGTGGCGGGCCTTCAGCCCCGCCTCGTACTTGTTGAAGTACCAGGCGAGCATCAGCGGCATCGCCAGCTTCATGATCTCGGACGGCTGGATGCGGGTGATGCCGATGTTCAGCCAGCGCCGCGCGCCGTTGACGGTGATGCCGAACAGGAAGACGAGGATCAGCAGGATCAGGCCGCCGACGTAGATCGGCACCGCGAAGCGCATCAGCTTCTGCGGCGGCACCTGGGCGACGCCCCACATCAGCGTCAGCGCCACCGCCATGTTGATGAACTGGCCCATCAGCCGGTTCTGGCTGTCGTAGGTCGCCGAGAACACGGTCGCCAGGCCGACGCCCATGATCGCGATGGTGATGAAGAAGAGCGGCGCGTCGAGGTGGTCGACGGTGCCGTGCCACAGGCGGTGGCGGATTTCGGCGAAGGTCGTCATTCGTCAGCCTCCACGGCGGCGGCATCCTCCTCGGCGGCGCCCTTGGGCAGCTTGCCGAGCAGGTAGTAGTCGAAGACCATGCGCGCGATCGGCGCCGCCGACTGCGCGCCGAAGCCGCCGTTCTCGACGATCACCGCGAGCGCGATCTTCGGCGCGTCGGCCGGCGCGTAGGCCATGAACAGCGCGTGGTCGCGCAGCCGCTCCTTGACCTTGCCGGCTTCGTACTTCTCGCCCTTCAGGCTGAACACCTGCGCCGTGCCGGTCTTGCCGGCGGCCTCGTACTCGGCGCCGGCGAAGGCGCGGGTGCCGGTGCCTTCCTTGTTCACGCCGACCAGCGCCTTCTTGATCACGTCGATGTTCTGCTGCTTGAACGGCAGGATGCGCATCGGCTCGGGCTCGATCATCGTCTTCGCGCCGCTCTTGGCGTCGGTGATGTACTTCACCAGGTGCGGGCGGAACATCACGCCGTTGTTGGCCACCGTCGCCGTCGCCTGCGCCAGCTGCAGCATCGTGTAGGAGTTGTAGCCCTGGCCGATGCCGATCGAGATCGTCTCGCCGGCGTACCACTTCTGCTGCTCGGGCTTCTTGAAGCGCTTCTTCTTCCACGCCTGCGACGGCAGCACGCCCTCCGCCTCGCCCTCGATGTCGATGCCGGTGCGCTGGCCGAAGCCGAGCTGGCCCATGAAGTTCGAGATGCCGTCGATGCCGAGGTCGTTGGCGAGGACGTAGTAGTAGGTGTCGCAGGAATGCACGATCGACTTGTACATGTCGACGATGCCGTGCCCGCCCTTCTTGTCGTCACGGAACTGGTGGCCGCCGAACATGTAGTAGCCGGGGTCGGAGATCGCCTGCTGCGGCGTGCGCTTGCCGGTCTCGAGTGCGGCCAGCGCCATGAACGGCTTGAAGGTCGAACCGGGCGGATAGGCGCCGTAGATCGCGCGGTTGAGCATCGGCTTGTCCGGGTCGTTGTTGTAGGCGTCCCAGTCGTCGGCACGGATGCCGTCGACGAACAGGTTGGGGTCGAAGGTCGGCATCGACACCAGCGCCAGCACGCCGCCGCTCTCCGGCTCGATCGCCACCAGCGCGCCGCGGCGCTCGCCGAAGGCCTGCTCGACGACCTTCTGCAGCTTGCTGTCCAGCGTCAGCGTCAGGTTGTTGCCGGGCACCGGCGGCGTCCGCGAGAGGATGCGCACGGCGCGGCCGCCGGCGTCGACCTCGACCTCCTCGTAGCCGGTCTGTCCGTGCAGATGGAACTCGTACTTCTGCTCGATGCCGCTCTTGCCGAAATGGTCGGTGCCCTTGTAGTTCGCCGCCTGCTCGGCGACCTCGATGCGCTCGAGGTCGCGGTCGTTGACGCGGCCGATGTAGCCGAGCGCGTGCGAGCCGATCTCGCCGAGCGGATACTGGCGGAACAGCCGCGCCTTCACCTCGACGCCGGGGAAGCGGAAGCGGTTGGCGGCGAAGGTGGCGACCTCCTTGTCGGTCAGCCGCGTGCGGATCGGGATCGACTCGAAGTTCTTCGATTCCTCCATCAGCTTCTTGAAGCGCTTGCGGTCCTTCGCCTGCACCTCGATCAGCGTGCCGAGTGCGTCGATCGTCGCCTCCAGGTCGTGCACCCGCGACGGCGTGATCTCGAGCGTGAACGCCGAGTAGTTGCGCGCCAGCACGGTACCGTTGCGGTCGACGATGACGCCGCGGTTGGGAGTCACCGGCACCAGCGAGATGCGGTTGCCCTCGGCGCGGGTCGTGTAATAGTCGTGCTGCACGACCTGCAGCCAGACGAAGCGCGTGAACAGCAGCAGGAAGGCGAGCAGCACCGCCACCGCGGCGAAGCCGAGGCGGAAGCGGAAGCGGTCGAGGTCGCTGTCCTGGTGATGGAAGGGGTCGTGCCGGCGGCGCATGCTCAGGCGGCCGCGGCGGCGCGGCGGAAGTTCGGGGAGGGCATCGGGTACGGCATCCGGCGGCGGATCAGATCGGCCGGTTGGCGTCGCGCTCGACGGGCTGGTATTGCGGCAGCAGCAGCATGAAGGTCAGCGGCAGCCAGAGCACGGCGGCGACCAGCGGCCAGACGAAGAAGCCGACGCCGGGAAACTCGCCACCGGCGAGCATGCGCGCGCCGGCCTGGATCAGCGGCACGACGAAGAGCAGCGGCAGGATCTGCAGCGCCTGCTGCAGCAGCGGGAACCACAGCACGCGCCGCGACAGCGCCGAGGCGCCGTAGGCGAGCAGCACGTAGGCCAGCGCGTGCTGGCCCATCAGGCTGGCGTCGGCGACGTCCATCGCCAACCCGAGCAGGAAGGCCCAGCCCATGCCGACCTTGCGGAATTCGCGCACGCTCCAGAAGCACAGCACCAGCGCCACCCAGTCGGGAACGCCCGGCCACCAGGCGGTCGGCAGCATGTTGAGGAGCAGTGCGACGAGCAGCGACAGCGCGATGAACCACGGCCGGACCGGCAGCAGGATGCGCGACGAGGTAAAGGTGGTTTGCATCGATCTCTCCTTTCCGTCAGTGGCGCTGCGGGCGCTTCTTCCTGGCCTTGACGACCTTCTCCTCCGGCGCCCCGTCGACCGCCTCCGCCGGCTCCGGCCGCGGCGGCGGCGCCTCGCGCTGCGCCAGCACCATCACCTCGCCGAAGTTCTCGACGCCGGCGACCGGCGCACAGACGATGCGGGCGAAGGAATAGGCGGTGTCGCGCTCGATGCTGAGCACCTTCGCCACCGGGAAGCCGGGCAGGAAGATGCCGTCGAGGCCCGAGGTGACCAGCAGGTCGCCGACCTGGACGTCGGCGTTGGCGGGCATGAAGCGCAGCTCGAGCTGGCCGTTGCCCAGCCCGAAGACCACCGAGCGCAGCCCGTTCCGGACGATCTGCACCGGCACCGCCTGATCCTTGTCGGTGATCAGCGTGACTTCGGAGACGAAGGGATAGACGCGCGTCACCTGGCCGACGATGCCGGCGTCGTCGACCACCGGCTGGCCGGCGGCGATCTTGTCCTGCTGCCCCTTGTCGACGACGACGCGGCGCGTGAACGGATCGCGCGCGGTGTAGAGGATCTGCGCCACCTGGCCGGACGCCGGCTGCCGGTCGCGGACCGCGAGCAGCCGGCGCAGACGGGCGTTCTCGGCCTCCAGCTGCTGCAGCCGCAAGAGCTGCGGCGCGCTTTCCAGCTTGGCGTGCGTCAGCCGCTGGTTCTCGTCCTGCAGCGCGTCCACGCTCTGGAAATACTCGCCGGCCTGCGCCAGCCCGCGCGCCGGCGCGTGCGCCAGCTGCTGCAGCGGATGGGTGACGACGCCGAGCGCCTGGCGCAGGATCTCCAGGTAGCGGAACCTGGCGTCGAGCACCAGCAGCGACACCGCGACCGCCACGTACAGCGTGAGCATGGCCAGCGGCGCCGGCCCACGCTTGAAGAAGGGTGGAGGCGAGTGATCGAAGGCGGCCACGGGTCAGAAATCGGTGATGCGGGAAACGGCGGCGCAGGCGCGTTGCGGGCGACGACGGGGCACGGGGCACGCGGCCCCGGCCACCGGCGTAAGCTGAGGGGCGAAGAGAAGGGTCGGGGTCGCGGGCAACGCAGCCATCTCGCGCGCAGCAGCGCTTACTCGGAGGCGAAGATGCTGCCGAGCTTGTCCATCTTCTCGAGCGCCAGGCCGGAGCCGCGCGCGACGCAGGTCAGCGGGTCCTCGGCGACGATCACCGGCAGCCCGGTCTCTTCCATCAGCAGACGGTCGAGGTCGCGCAGGCAGGCGCCGCCGCCGGTCAGCACCATACCCTTCTCGGCGATGTCGGCGCCGAGTTCGGGCGGCGTCTTCTCGAGCGCCGACTTGACCGCCGAGACGATGTTGTTGAGCGGCTCGGTCAGCGCCTCGAGGATCTCGTTCGACGAGATCGTGAACTTGCGCGGAATGCCTTCGGCCTTGTTGATGCCTGAGACTTCCATCTCGCGCACCTCGGTGCCGGGGAAGGCCGAGCCGATCGTCTTCTTGATGTTCTCGGCGGTGTTCTCGCCGATCAGCATGCCGTAGTTGCGGCTGATGTAGTTGATGATCGCCTCGTCGAGCTTGTCGCCGCCGACGCGCACCGAACCGGCATAGACCATGCCGCCGAGCGAGATGACACCGACCTCGGTAGTGCCGCCGCCGATGTCGACGACCATCGAGCCGGTGGCGTCGGCCACCGGCAGGCCGGCGCCGATCGCCGCCGCCATCGGCTCCTCGATCAGGAAGACTTGCGAGGCGCCGGCGCCGATCGCCGATTCGCGGATCGCGCGACGCTCGACCTGGGTCGAACCGGAGGGGACGCAGATGATGATGCGCGGGGAGGGCGAGAACAGCCGCGAGTCGTGCACCTTCTTGATGAACTGCTTGAGCATCTGCTCGGTGACGGTGAAGTCGGCGATGACGCCGTCCTTCATCGGGCGGATCACGGTGATCGTTCCCGGCGCCTTGCCGAGCATCTCCTTGGCTTCCTTGCCGACGGCCTGGATCGTTTTCTTGGCGTTGGGGCCGCCCTCGAGGCGGATGGCGACGACCGACGGCTCGTCGAGGACGATGCCCTGGCCGCGCACGTAGATCAGCGTGTTGGCGGTGCCGAGGTCGATCGCCAGATCGTTGGAAAAGTACTTGCTGAGGATGCCGAACATATTATTGGATTTCCGGGAAAAGCCCTGCGTCGCCGGTCGTTCCGGCTGCGGCAGTCAAAGGGTTCATGATACCCTATAAGGCTTGTCAATATAAGACTTTAGGTTGCACCGCCCCCATGTCGCTCACACTCGAACAGGTCCGGCGCGTCGCCCATCTGGCGCGCCTCGACATCAGCGAAACCGAGGCCGAAACGACCCTCGGCCACCTCAACGGCATCTTCACCCTGATCGAGGCGATGCAGGCCGTCGATACCAAGGGCATCGAGCCGATGGCACACGCCCAGGACGTCGCGCAGCGCCTGCGCGACGACCGCGTGACCGAGGAAAACCGCCGCGCCGCCTACCAGGCCGTCGCCCCCGAGACCGAGGCCGGCCTCTACCTGGTGCCGAAGGTGATCGAATGATCGGCTGGACGCTCAAGCAGCTCGGCGCCGCGCTCGCCGGCAAGGACATCTCGTCGGTCGAGCTGACGCAGCTGCACCTCGACCGCATCGCCCGGCTGAACCCGGAAATCAACGCCTTCGTCACCGTCGACGCGGAGAAGAGCCTGGCCCAGGCGCAGGCCGCCGACGCACGCCTCGCCGCCGGCGACGCCGGACCGCTGACCGGCATCCCGATCGCGCAGAAGGACATCTTCTGCGCGCAGGGCTGGCGGACCACCTGCGGCTCGCGGATGCTCGGCAACTTCGTCAGCCCGTACGACGCGACGGTGATCGCGAAATTCGACGCCGCCGGCGCTGTCAACCTGGGTAAGACCAACATGGATGAGTTCGCGATGGGTTCGTCGAACGAAACCTCTTACTTCGGGCCGGTGAAGAACCCGTGGGACACACAACGGGTTCCCGGCGGCTCGTCCGGCGGCTCGGCCGCCGCGGTCGCCGCGTTGATGGCGCCGGCGGCGACCGGCACCGACACCGGCGGCTCGATTCGCCAGCCGGCGGCGCTGTGCAACCTGAGCGGGCTGAAGCCGACCTACGGCGTCGTCAGCCGCTGGGGGATGATCGCCTTCGCCTCGTCGCTCGACCAGGCCGGTCCGATGGCGCGCACCGCCGAGGACTGCGCGCTGATGCTGAACGCGATGGCCGGCTTCGACGACAAGGATTCGACCTCGCTGGAGCGCCCGACGGAGGACTACTGCCGCGATCTGGCAGCGAACGCCGGCGAAAAGCCGCTCTCCGGCCTCAAAATCGGCCTGCCGAAGGAGTTCTTCGGCGACGGCTGCGACGCCGGCGTGATGGCCCGCGTGCAGGACGCGATCGCCGAATACAGGAAGCTCGGCGCCGAGACGGTCGAGGTCTCGCTGCCGAACATGCAGCACGGTGTCGCCGCCTACTACGTGATCGCGCCGGCCGAGGCCAGCTCGAACCTGTCGCGCTACGACGGCGTCCGCTACGGCTACCGCGCGCCCGAGTATGCCGACCTCGACGACATGTATTGCAAGACGCGCGCCCAGGGCTTCGGCGCCGAAGTGAAGCGGCGCATCCTGATCGGCACCTACGTGCTGTCGCACGGCTACTACGACGCCTACTACCTGCAGGCGCAGCGCATCCGCCGGCTGATCGCGCAGGACTTCGTCGACGCCTTCAAGCGCTGCGACGTGATCATGGGCCCGACCAGCCCGTGCACCGCCTTCGGCCTCGGCGAGAAGGCCGCGGACCCGGTGCAGATGTACCTCTCGGACATCTACACGATCGCGGTGAACCTCGCCGGTCTGCCCGGCATGTCGATCCCCTGCGGCTTTGCCGACGGCCTGCCGGTCGGCCTGCAGCTGATCGGCGACTACTTCGCCGAGGCACGCCTGCTCAATGTCGCCCACCGCTACCAGCAGGCGACCGACTGGCACCTGCGGACGCCCGCGGAGTAAGCGCATGCTCGCCCGGCTTTCCGCCCTGGGATTGATCCTGCTGCTGGCTTCCTGTGCGACGCCGGAACCGCCACCGCCGCCGCCGGCCCCGATGCCCGTGCCGCCGCCGCCGAAGGCGGAGAAGCCGCACATCGAATCGCAGCCGCTGAAGCACCTGGCCGGCCGCAACCTGAAGCCGATGCCGATCAAGCCGCTCAGCGTGAAGACGCGTTGCAACTTCCGCGACGAGGTCACCGGCACCCGCGGCCGGCTCGACCTGCAGGTCAAGGAGGACGAGGTCAAGCGCTTCGCCGCCGAGGTCAACATCCCGAAGCACGGCATCTGCCGCTTCGACCTGAAGGACTTCGCGCAGGCCGACAAGAAGCAGCATCCGGTGACGATGACGACGAAGACCGACGGCTGCGCCGTGCGCGTCTGGGAGCAGGGCACGCGCGTCACCGTCGCCTTCAACGAATGCACCGCCAAGTGCCAGGGCAACGCGCACGACTATCTGTGGCCGATCCTGATCGACAGCAAGACCGGCCGCTGCGTATAGAACGAGCTTAGGAACACGCATGAACAACTGGGAAGTGGTGATCGGCATCGAGACGCACGCACAGCTCTCGACCGTCTCGAAGATTTTTTCCGGCGCCTCGACCGCCTTCGGCGCCGCGCCGAACACGCAGGCCTGCGCCGTCGACCTGGCGCTGCCCGGCGTGCTGCCGGTGCTGAACCGCGGCGCCGTCGACTGCGCGATCCGCTTCGGCCTGGCGATCGGCGCCGAGGTCGCCGCAAAGTCGGTGTTCGCGCGCAAGAACTACTTCTACCCGGACCTCCCCAAGGGCTACCAGATCAGCCAGTTCGAGCTGCCGGTGGTGAAGGGCGGCGCGCTCGCGATCCAGGTCGGGCAGGGCGACAAGGTCTACGAGAAGTCGGTGCGGCTGACCCGCGCCCACCTCGAGGAGGATGCCGGCAAGTCGCTGCACGAGGACTTCCACGGCAAGTCGGGGATCGACCTGAACCGCGCCGGCACGCCGCTCCTCGAGATCGTCACCGAGCCGGACCTGCGCTCGGCGGCCGAGGCCGTCGCCTACGCCAAGGCGCTGCACGCGCTGGTGCGCTGGATCGGCATCTGCGACGGCAACATGCAGGAGGGCTCGTTCCGCTGCGACGCCAACGTCTCGGTGCGCCGTCCCGGCGCGCCGCTCGGCACCCGCCGCGAGATCAAGAACCTGAATTCGTTCCGTTTCCTGCAGCAGGCGATCGACTACGAGGTGCAGTGGCAGATCAACGAGATCGAGGAAGGCCGCGCGATCCAGCAGGCGACCGTGCTCTTCGACCCGGACAGCGGCGAGACGCGCGTCATGCGCACCAAGGAGGACGCGCACGACTATCGCTACTTCCCCGACCCCGACCTGCTGCCGCTGGCGATCTCGCGCGACTGGATCGAGCGCACGCGCGCGGCGATGCCCGAACTGCCGGAAGCGAAGAAGCAGCGCTTCGTCGCCGACTACGGCCTGTCGGCCTACGACGCGACGACGCTGACCGCGTCGCTGGAAGTCGCCGACTACTACGAGGCGGCCGTCGCCGCCGCCGGCAAGGCCGCCGCCAAACCCTGCGCCAACTGGGTGATGGGCGATTTGAGTTCGCGGCTCAACAAAGAGGGGTTGGATATTTCGGCGTCTGCAGTTTCAGCCGTCCAACTCGGTGGGCTCACTATGCGCATCGCCGACAACACGATCTCGAACAACATCGCGAAGAAGGTCTTCGACGCACTGTGGACCGGCGAGGGCGCCTCGGCCGACGAGATCATCGAGCGACAGGGGCTGAAGCAGATCACCGACAGCGGCGCGATCGAGGCGCTGATCGACGAGGTGCTCGCCGCCAACGCGGCGATGGTCGCCGAATACAAGGCCGGCAAGGAGAAGGCGTTCAACGCACTGGTCGGGCAGGCGATGAAGGCGACCAAGGGCAAGGCCAACCCGCAGCAGGTCAACGAACTGCTGAAGAAAAAACTGTCCTGAGGCGGTTCCGCCGCAGAAACGAAAACGGCGCCCGACGGCGCCGTTTTTTTGTGATCGCTACTGGCGCACGCGCACCCGCTTCAGTTCCTGGTAGCGGCGCTTGTCCTCGTCGTACTTGGCCTTGATCGCCTCAAGATCCTTCTTCTTCGCGGCGATCAGGTCCTGCTGCGCCTGGATCTCGAAATCGGCGTCCTTCAGCCCCTTCTCGACTTCCGGCGGCAACGTCCTCTTCTTGTAGAACTCGGCTTCGTTCTCGAACTTCTTGCGCCGCTTCTGCGCCTCGGCGATCTTCGCCTCGGCCGCCTTGACGCCGGCCATCGTGTCCGACTCGGCACGCTGCCGCATCAGGTCGATGTCGGCCTCGCTGCCGTAGGTCTGCAGCAGCGCCGCGTCGAGCCGGCGCTGCTCCTTCGCCGCCTCCTCGGCCTCCTTCTTCTTGCGCTCCTCGGCGGCGCGCAGCGCGCGCTGCTCGGGCGTCAGCGGCGCCTCGACCTGGCGCACGACGGCGCCGTTGGGACCGATCTCGCGGTAGGCGCGGCCGACGCAGGCCGCCGGCAGCAGGTCGCCGCACACCTGCTTGCCGCGCTCGTCGTTGCAGCACAGGATGTTCGCCACCGCCGCCGCCGGCAGGCTCGCGGCCGCAGCCGCCAGCAGCAGCGCCAGCCTAGCCGCGCGCAACGCCGTACTCCCGGCGGTAGGCGGCAACCGCCGCCGCGTTGGCCTGCAAGTCGGCACGGCCGCCGAGGAAGGCGAGCAGGTCCTCCAGCGTCGCCACCGCCACCACCGGAATGCCATAGTCGCGTTCGACCTCCTGCACCGCCGACAGCGCACCGGTGCCGCGCTCCATGCGGTCGAGCGCGATGACGACGCCGCAGGGCGTGGCGCCGGCGGCGCGGATCATGTCCACCGACTCGCGCACCGAGGTGCCGGCCGAGATCACGTCGTCGACGATCAGCACGCGCCCGGCGAGCGGCGCACCGACCAGCGTGCCGCCTTCGCCGTGGTCCTTGGCCTCCTTGCGGTTGTAGGCGTAGGGCAGGTTCCGCCCCTGCTGCGCGAGCGCCATCGCGGTCGCCGCGACCAGCGGGATGCCCTTGTAGGCCGGCCCGAACAGCACGTCGATCTGCAGACCGCTGGCGACGATCGCCTTCGCGTAGAATTGCGCCAGCCGGTCGAGCGAGGCGCCGTCGTTGAACAGCCCGGCGTTGAAGAAGTAGGGCGAGAGCCGGCCCGCCTTGGTCTTGAACTCGCCGAAGCGCAGCACGTTCTGGCCGACGGCGAACTCGATGAATTCCTGACGAAAGTCCATTAGCAATCTTCTGAAGTCCGTGCGCCGTGCGCACGGCGCGAGACGCCCATGTTACGCATCATCACCCTGAATCTCAACGGCATCCGCTCGGCGTGGAACAAGGGCCTGCTGCCCTGGCTCGAGGCGCAGAACGCCGACATCGTCTGCCTGCAGGAGATCAAGGCGCAGGACGCCGACCTCAGCGCCGAGATGCGAGCGCCCGACGGCCTCAACGCCTATTACCACTGCGCCGAAAAGAAGGGCTACAGCGGCGTCGGCCTGTGGTGCCGGCAGAACCCCGACCGCGTCGTCGAGGGCCTCGGCCACGGCGAGTTCGACGCCGAGGGCCGCTTCATCCGCGCCGACTTCGGCCGGCTGTCGGTGGTCTCGCTCTACCTGCCGTCGGGTTCCAGCTCGCCGGAGCGGCAGGAGGCCAAGTTCCGCTTCATGGACTACTTCCTGCCGCTGCTCGCCGGGATGGCGCAGGAGGGGCGCGACGTCGTCGTCTGCGGCGACTGGAACATCGCGCACCGGGAAATCGACCTGAAGAACTGGAAGTCGAACCAGAAGAACTCCGGCTTCCTGCCCGAGGAGCGCGCCTGGATGAGCCGCGTGCTCGGCGAGACGGGCTGGGTCGACACCTACCGGCAGCTGCATCCCGAAGCCACCGACGACTGCTACACCTGGTGGTCGAACCGCGGCCAGGCCTGGGCGAAGAACGTCGGCTGGCGCCTCGACTACCAGCTGGCGACGCCGGGCCTCGCCGCCACCGCGCGCCACGCGGCGGTCTACAAGGCGCAGCGCTTCAGCGACCATGCGCCGCTGACGATCGACTACGCGTATGCAACTTGATTGCCTAACGCTACCCGACGCGCTACGCTGTTTACGGCAGAACCTATCCTCCAAGAACACCCTCAAGAAAAGGAAGCATCATGGCTGACACTACCGACATCGCGAACGTTTCCAAGGACAAGCTGGTCTCCGACATGAGGATCGTCGTCGCCGACGCCGAGGAGATCCTGCGCGCCACCGCCAACCAGGCGGGCGAGAAGGTCGGCGAACTGCGCGAGCGCATCACCGAGCGCCTGCGCGACGCCAAGGTCCGCCTGCAGGACGCGGAAGCGGCGATCGCCGACCGCACCAAGGCGGCCGCCCGCGCCACCGACGATTTCGTGCACGAGCATCCGTGGCAGGCGGTCGGCGTCGCCGCCGCGGTCGGCCTCGCGCTGGGCGTGCTGATCGGCCGCCGCTAAGCCGCGCCCGATGAGTTCCACCCCGGGCAGCGGAGAGGCCGGCGGCCTCTTCGCCGCCTTGCGCACGAGCGCCGTGACGCTGGTCGCCACGGCGCGCACCCGCATTGAACTGGCCGGCAACGAGCTCGCCGGCGAACGCATCCGCCTCGTCCGCCTGCTCGTGCTGGGCATCGCTGCGCTGTTCTGCGTCGGCGTCGGCATCCTGCTGCTGGTCGGGCTCGTCGTCGCACTCGCCTGGGAACAGCGGGTTCTCGTCCTCGGCGGCTTCGCCGCCGCCTTCCTGATCGCCGGCGGCCTGCTCTTCGCCGCGATGCAGCGCGCCAACGACCGCCACCAGGTGTTCGCCGCGACCCTCGCCGAGCTCGAGGAAGACCTCCGCCAGCTGCGCGCCGCCACCGGCCATGGAAAAAAAGCTGATTGAACTGAGCCTGCAGCGCGGCCGCCTGCAGGAACGGATCGCCGCGCAGCGGGCAACGCTGGCGGTGCAACTGCGGCCGCTCGCCGACGCGCTGCAGACCGCCGACCGCGGGCTGGCGGCAGCGCGCCGCGGCGTCGATTACGTCAAGCGACACCCCGGGCAGGTCGGCGTCGCCGTCGCGCTGCTCGCCCTGCTGCGCCCGAAGGGCGTCTGGCGCTGGGGACGCCGTGCCTTCGTCGCCTGGCGCCTATGGAAGACGGCCCGCAGCAAGCTCGCCGCCGCCGGCATCGCCGTTTCCCGTCCGGCCGCATGAGCCGGCCGTCCGACCCGCGGGAACCCCTCGGCCCCGCCGTCGGCCGCTTCCTGTCGGCGCAGAAGCGCGAGGCCCGGCATGTCCTCGGCGAGCTGCTGGCGATGCGCGGACTGATGCCGCTGCTGATGAAGCCGCGCAACGGCGGCCACTGGACCGCCGCCGAGAAGACCGAGCTGCTGTCGCAGCTGCGCCGCCTGTCGCGGATCTCACCCTACCTGCTGTTCCTGCTGCTGCCGGGGTCGGCGCTGCTGCTGCCGCTCTACGCCTGGTGGCTGGACCGCCGGCGCCGGCCGCGCGCGGGCGAAACGGCGCCCGCCTCAGTCCCAGATTCCCAGCGCCCGTAGCTGTTTTTCCGCCGCCTCGGCCCAGCCGCGGTTCGCCGCCGGGCTGGCCGGGCTGGGATGCAGCACGCGGCCGATGCGCACGCCCGTCCCGGCCAGCGCCTCGGCCGCGCGCGCCTCGGCGAAGCCGCCGACGCCGATCAGCCATTTCGGCTCGAGCGCTTCGACCAGCGCGCGCAGGTGCGCGTCGCAGGCCGCCTCCAGCGGCACCGTCTCGGCCGCCGGCAGCTTGTCCGGCGTCAGGTTGCGACCGTGGTCGAAGAAGGCCAGCGGGCAATAGTTGGCGACGAAGTGCTCGGCGAAGAACGCCTCGGCACGCCCGAAGCGCTGTGCGAACAGGCCCCACAGGCGGCGACCGCTGACCTCCGAGCGGGCGCAGGCGAAACCCTCGATCGGCCGCTTCGGATTCTCCGCCGCCGGCTTGTCCACCGCCGCCGCGATCCCCATCCAGTCGCGCACCGCGTCGATCTCGCCGAACGGTACGCCGGTCTGCACCATGCCGAACGGCCCCGGATTCATGCCGAGGAAGACGACGCGCTTGCGGCTCGCCCCGTAGCGCGACAGGTATTGCTCGTGCGGCGCCCAGGCGTAGTCGAGCGGGTTGTAGACGTGGCTCACCGGCGGCGCGAAGCGCATCGGCGCGAGCGCCGCCGAGAGTTCGCGGGCGGCGGCGATCAGCCGGCCGGCGCGGGTTTCGTTTTCTTGGGTTCGTTCCATGGCGCGACCTTGAAGAGAAGCAGCATGCCCGGCACCGCGAGCACGAAGCAGAGCAGGAAGAAGTCGACCCAGCCGAGCTGCTCGACCAGCCAGCCGGCGGAGGCGTTGATGAAGGTGCGCGGCACCGCGGCGAGGCTGGTGAACAGCGCGAACTGCGTCGCCGTGTAGGCCGGGTGCGTGCTGCGCGCGATGAAGGCGACGAAAGCGGCAGTACCGAGGCCGACGCCGAAGGCCTCGGTGCCGATCACCAGCGCCAGCGCCAGCAGCCGCTCCGGCGTCGCCGGCGCGCTGCCGGCGCCGGCCAGCCACGCGAAGCCGAGGATGGCGACCATCTGCACGACACCGAACACCCACAGCGAGCGGTTGATGCCGAGGCGCACCATCCACAGCCCGCCGACCAGGCCGCCGAACACCGACGGCCACAGCCCGGCGTTCTTCGCGACCAGGCCGATCTCGGTCTTGGTGTAGCCCATCTCCAGGTAGAAGGGCGTCGCCAGCGCGGTGCACAGCGAGTCGCCGAGCTTGTAGAGGAAGATGAAGCCGAGCACCAGCAGCGCGCCGGAGAGCCCCGAGCGGCCCATGAACTCACGGAACGGCGCGACCACCGCTTCCGTCAGCGTGCGCGGCGCCGGCGCGCGCCCCGGCTCCCTGACCAGCAGCGTCATCACCAGGCCGGGAAGCATGAACAGCGCGGTGATGACGAATACCTCGAACCACGGCAGGCGGTCGGCCAGCCACAGCGACAGCGAGCCGGGGATCAGGCCGGCGACCTTGTAGGCATTCACATGCACCGAGTTGCCGAGGCCCAGCTCCGCGTCGGCCAGCAGTTCGCGGCGGAAGGCGTCGAGCGCGATGTCGAGCGTTGCCGAGAGCACCGCGATGACGCAGGCGATCGCCGCGATCGTGGCCAGCGATTCCTGCGGCGACAGCGAGCCGAGCCAGGCGATCGCCGCCACCAGCGCGACGTGCGCCACCGCCATCCAGCTGCGCCGGCGGCCGAGCCAGGGCAACGCGTAGCGGTCCATCAGCGGCGACCACAGGAACTTCCAGGTGTAGGGAAACTGGATCAGCGCGAAGAGGCCGATTTCCTTGAGGCTGATCCCTTCGGTCTTCAGCCACGCCGGCAGCAGGTTGAGCAGCAGGAACAGCGGCAGCCCGGAGGAAAAACCGGTGAACACGCAGATCAGCATGCGGCGGGTGAGCAGCGGGGCGAGCCAGGCGGGCATCGAGGGCGGGCGGGGTTTCGGCGAAGGCGACATCTTACCTTGCCGGCATCGGCGGCGGCGGGCATGATCCGGCGAACGACGACAAGGAGGAGAGGCGACATGGGCGAAGCCAAGGCCTGCGTGATCGGTCATATCACGGTGAAGGATGCGGCGCAGTGGGCAGAATACCGCCGCCGCGTCCCCGACACGCTCGCCCCCTGGGGCGCACAGCTGCTGCTGCGCGGCGACAAGGCGGCGGTGCTCGGCGGCAGCCACCGCCACCAGGCGACGGTGGTGATCCTCTTTCCCGACCTCGACGCGGTAAGCGGCTGGCACGCGTCGCCCGCCTACCAGGCACTGATCCCGCTGCGCGAACGGGCGGCCGAGGTCGACCTGATCAGCTACGCGATCTGAGCGATGGGGATCGTCCGCCTACTCGTGCTCGCCGGCATCGTCGGCGGCGGCTGGCACTACTGGAACAAGCAGCAGACGACGGCAGCCGAGGCGGCGGCGATCAGCCCGGCCGGTTTCGTCGCCGCAGTCGCCCCGGACGGCGCCCGCGCCGGCGAAGTGCTGGTGATCGCGCCGGAGAACTGCCCGAGCGACGCCGCGCGCCGCGCCGACGACCTCGCTGCCGATCTGGTGCGGCACCGCGTCGCGGTGCGCCGCTCGCATTCGCTGAATTTCTCGATCGAAAACGGCGACGACGCCGTCGCCCGGCGCCTGCAGCAAGTGCTGCACGGCGAGCTGCCGATCGTCTTCGTCGGCAACCGCGGCAAGGCCAACCCGACGTTGGCGGAAGTGCTCGCCGAGTATCGGCGCTGATCCGCCGCTAGCCGCGGCCGAGCCGGTAGAGGGCGACGTCGGCGTTGAGGTTGGGGTCGTCGACGACCGCGCGGCCTTCGTCGAAGAACAGGCCCTCGCGCACCTCGATGCCGTTGTCGGTACACAGCGCCTCGAAGTCGGCGATGGTGAAGAAGCGCACGTTGGGCGAGTCGTACCACTGGTAGGGCAGCGCTTCCGAGACCGGCATGCGGCCCTTGGCGATCGCCTCGCGGTGGCTGCGGTGGCCGAAGTTGGGGAAGGAGACGACGGCCTCGTGGCCGACGCGCAGCATCTCCTGCACCAGCGGCACCGTGTGGCGCACGGTCTGCAGCGACAGCGACATGATGACGTGGTCGAAGGCGTCGTCGTCGACGCCGGCGAGCCCCTTCTCGAGGTCGAACTGCAGCACGTTCACGCCGTTCCTGATCGCCGCCAGCACGTTCTCCGGCGCATTGTCGACGCCGTAGCCGCGGATACCCTTCTCGGCCGTCAGGAATTTCAGCAGCGAGCCGTCGCCGCAACCGAGGTCGAGCACGCGCTCGCCGGGCGCGATCCAGCGCGCGATCACGTCGAAGTCGAAGCGGCCGAAGATTTCCGTCATGTCTCGATCCTGTCGAGGTAGGCGCCGACCACGGCATGGTAGTGCGCGTCGTCGAGCAGGAAGGAATCGTGACCGGCACTGCAGTCGATCTCGGCGTACGACACGTCGCGGCCGTTGTGCATCAGCGCGTAGACGATCTCGCGGCTGCGCTCCGGTGCGAAGCGCCAGTCGGTGGTGAAGCTGGCGACGAAGAAGCTCGCCTTCGCCCGCGCCAGCGCCGCCTGCAGGTCGCCGCCGTAGTCGCGCGCCGGATCGAAGTAGTCGAGCGCCTTGGTCGTGATCAGGTAGGTGTTGGCGTCGAAGTAGGTGGTGAACTTGTCGCCCTGGTAGCGCAGGTAGGACTCGATCTGGAAGTCGGTGTCGTAGCCGTACGAGAGCGTGCCGTTCTTCAGCTCGCGGCCGAATTTCTCGGCCATCTGGTCGTCCGAGAGGTAGGTGATGTGGCCGACCATGCGCGCCAGCCGCAGCCCGCGCACCGGCACCGTGCCGTGCGCGTAGTAGTGGCCGCCGTGGAAGTCGGGATCGCTGAGGATCGCCTGCCGCGCCAGCTCGTTGAAGGCGATGTTCTGCGCCGAGAGCTTCGGCGCCGAGGCGATCACCAGCGCGTGGCGGATGCGGTCGGGGAACTGCAGCGTCCATTCCAGCGCCTGCATGCCGCCGAGCGAGCCGCCGATCACTGCCGCCCAGCAGCCGATGCCGAGGTGGTCGGCCAGCCGCGCCTGCACGGCGACCCAGTCCTCGACGGTGACCACCGGGAAGTCGGCGCCGTAGGGCTGGCCGGTCGCCGGGTTGATGCTCATCGGCCCGGTCGAGCCGTAGCAGCCGCCGAGGTTGTTCACGCCGACGACGAAGAAGCGGTTGGTATCGAGCGGCTTGCCCGGGCCGACCAGGTTGTCCCACCAGCCGACGCTGTTCGGCTGGCCGGCATAGACGCCGGCGACGTGGTGGCTGCCGGACAGCGCATGGCAGACGAGGACGGCGTTGCTGCCCTCGGCGTTGAGTTCGCCGTAGGTCTCGTAGACCAGTTCGAAGCCGGGCAGGGTGGTCCCGCCCCGGAGCGCGATCGGGGCGTCGAAGGCGACACGCTGCGGCGTCACGACACCAACGGAATTCATTTGCTGCCCACCTGAAAAGTCGTTCCCGGAAAACAAAAAACCCAGTCGGCTGGCTGGCGCGGACTGGGTTGCCCTCGCTTTAGCCGCATTTGTTAAGCGCCCGCAAGCTGATTCGTTCAAATCGGCGCTGTAGGCCGGCAGTTAACCGCAGCCGGCGGCGATTGTCAATTCAGGCACCCACCGCGACGTTGCCGTTCAGCCGCTCGAGCTGCTCGCGGATCTTCGCCGGCTCCTCGAGGCGCAGGATCCGCCGCACCTGCGGCGCCAGCTCGCCGATGTTGGCCTTCAGCACGCGGCTCTTGACCTCGAGGATCTGCGCCGGATGCATCGAGAAGCTGCGCAGCCCCATGCCCAGCAGCAGGCGGGTCAACGCCGGATCGCCGGCCAGCTCGCCGCAGACCGAGACCGGGATGCCGGCCTTCTCGCCGCTGTGCAGCGTGTGCGCGATCAGCATCAGCACCGCCGGGTGCAGCGGGTCGTACAGCGGCGCCACCTGCTCGTCGGTGCGGTCGATCGCCAGCGTGTACTGGATCAGGTCGTTGGTGCCGATGGAGAGGAAATCGAGGCGGCGCAGGAACATGCCGATCGCCAGCGCGGCGGCCGGGATCTCGATCATGCCGCCGATCTCGATGCTGGCGTCGAAGCCGATGCGGTCGCCGCGCAGGCTCGACTTCGCCTGCTCGACCGCGGCCAGCGTCGCGTCGATCTCGTGCGCGTGCGCGAGCATCGGGATCAGCAGCCGGACCTTGCCGTACTTGGAGGCGCGCAGGATCGCGCGCAGCTGCGTCTGGAACATCTTCGGCTCGGCCAACGAAACGCGGATCGCGCGCAGGCCGAGCGCCGGGTTGGTCTTGACGCGGTCGCCGAGCGTGCCTTCCGGGTTGAGGTCCTTGTCGGCGCCGAGGTCGAAGCTGCGGATCGTCACCGGCCGCCCGTCCATGCCCTTGACCACCTTGCGGTAGGCCTCGAACTGCTCGTCTTCGGACGGCAGCTCGCCGCGGTCGAGGAACAGGAACTCGGTACGGAACAGGCCGACCCCTTCGGCACCGCCGTCGAGCGCCGCCGGCACGTCGGACGGCAGCTCGATGTTCGCCTGCAGGCTGATCTCGACGCCGTCGAGGGTGGTCGCCTTCGCCGTCTTCAGCCGGCGCAGCTTCGAGCGCTCGATTTCCAGCTCGCTCTTGCGGAACTGGTATTCCTCGAGCACGCGCGGATCGGGATTGACGATGATCACGCCGCGCGTGCCGTCGACGATCAGCTGTTCCTTGTCGCGGATCAGCTGGCGCGCGTTGTGCAGGCCGAGCACCGCCGGCACCGCCAGGCTGCGGGCGAGGATCGCGGTATGCGAGGTGGCGCCGCCGACGTCGGTGATGAACGAGGCGAAGCGGTGTTCCTTGAAGGCGATGACGTCGGCCGGCGACAGGTCGTGGGCGACGACGATCAGGTTCTCTTCCTTGACGCTCTTCGCCGCGCGCAGCGCGGCGCGGCCGGGATGGCCGGCGAGCTCCTTGATCACCCGCTCGACCACCTGGCGCACGTCGTGGCTGCGCTCGCGCAGGTAGGGGTCCTCGAACTCGTCGAACTGCGTGACCAGGTGCTCCATCTGCTGCACCAGCGCCCACTCGGCGTTGCAGCGGCGCTCGCGGATCAGGATGCGCGGCACCTCGCACAACTCGGGGTCGTCGAGGATCATCCGGTGCAGGTCGAGGAAGGCGCCGAACTCGGCCGGCGCATGCTCGGTGCTTTCGCGCATCGCGGCGAGCTCGTCGCGCACCTTCTGCAGCGCCGCGTCGAAGCGCGCCAGCTCCTTGTCCAGCATGCGCGGCGACAGCGTCAGGTGCGACACCTCCAGCGTCGCATACGACATCAGGTGGGCGACGCCGATGGCGATGCCGCCGGAGACGCCGAGGCCGTGCAGCGTGAAACTCACGCGCCTACTCCCCCTCGCCGAACTTGTCGGCGATCAATGCCAGCAGCGCATCCATCGCCTCGCGCTCGTCGTCGCCGGCGGTCTCGACGACGACCTGCGAGCCCTTGCCGGCGGCCAGCATCATCACGCCCATGATGCTCTTGGCGTTGATCCGCCGCGACCCCTTCTCCATCCAGACCTCGCTCTTGAACTTGCCGGCCAGCTGCGTCAGCTTGGCCGAGGCCCGTGCGTGCAGGCCGAGCTTGTTCACGATTTCGGTTTCGCTGCGCAGCATCAATGGTCCCTCATGTTCAGGATGCCGTCGCGCCCGCCGCTGACGGCCTTGGTGATCATCGTCTCCATGCCCCTTTCCCGGTAGGTGATCGCGCGCAGCAGCATCGGCAGGCTGACGCCGGAGACGCCCTCGACGTGCCCCGGCACGAGCAGCTTCAACGCCAGGTTGGCCGGCGTCGCGCCGTAGATGTCGGTCATCACCAGCACGCCCTCGCCGCCGTCGACCTCGTTCAGCAGCAGCTTCGCCAGCGGCAGGATGTCGAGCGGGTCGTCCTGCGCGGCGACGCCGAGCTGGGCGATCAGCGGCGGACGCTTGTTGAGCACGTGGCAGACGTTCTGGACCAGCGCCTCGCCGTAGGTGCCGTGGGTGATGAGCAGGATTCCGATCATGGCCGCATTCTAATCGACGATTTCGGGCGCCGGCAGGCCGGGCTCGAACTTCAGCCGTGCCGCCAGCGTGCGGCTGACCTGGACGCGGCCGTCGGCGGCGACGCGCAGCGCGCCGGCGACGCCGAGCGGCGCGAGCAGCCGCCGCCAGCCGTCGCCGGCGACGAACAGCGGCTTCGAGGCGGCGTCGGAACGCATGCCGGCCCCCGGCTGCGGCGCGACGAGCACGGTCAGCGCCTGCGTGTGCGTCACCGGCGCCGCGCTGCGCGGGTCGAGCAGGTGGCAGTAGCGGCGGCCGTCGAGCTCGAAGAAGCGCTGGTAGTCGCCGGAGGTGCCGATCGCCTCGCCGTCGGCGAGCGTCAGCGTCGCCAGCGTGCCCGGAGCGCGCGGATGCTGGATGCCGACCCGCCACGGCTGGCCGTACTTGGTGCCGAGCGCGATCACGTTGCCGCCGATGTTGACCAGCGCGTTGCCGACGCCCTGCGCGCGCAGCAGCGCGGCGGCGCGGTCGAGGGCGACGCCCTTCAGGTAGCCGCCGAAATCGAGCGCCACCTCGCGCTTCGCGCTGGTCACCATCCGCCCGTCGACGCGCAGGTCGGCGATCGACGGCGCCGCGCGGCGCCAGGCGTCGAGTGCCGCCGCGTCCGGCAGCCGCGGCCGGAACTCGTCGGACTGGAAGCCCCACAGCGCGATCAGGCGGCCGATACCGGGGTCGAACAGATGGTCGCCGGCGGCGGCGATCGCCTGCGCGTCGACGATGAAGGCGGCGAGCTCCGACGTCACCGCGTGCGGCCTGCCCTCGGCCAGCGCGGCATTGAGCGCGGTCAGCTCGGACGGCTGCCAGGCATGGTAGGTCCGGTGCAGGCGGTCGAACTCCTGCAGCACCGCGCTCATCGCCGCCGCGGCGCGCGTCGCGTCGGCGTCGGCGACCAGCACCTCGACGCGGGTGCCGAAGACGAAGGCCTCGCGACCGTGCACCGGCGGCTTGCCGCAGGCGGCGAGCAGTGCTGCCGCCAGCAGCAGGATCAGGACGCGCATGCGCGCTCCAGCGCGGCGACGAACAGCGCCGCCGGATCGACGTCGCTGCCCTGCGCGATCTCGACCATGCAGGTCGGGCTGGTGACGTTGATCTCGGTGAGGAAATCGCCGATCACGTCGATGCCGACGAAGAAGAGGCCGCGCGCCGCCAGCACCGGCGCCAGCGCTGCGGCGATCTGGCGGTCGCGCGCGGAGAGCGGGCGCACCTCGCCGATGCCGCCGACGGCGAGGTTGCCGCGCGTCTCGCCGGCCTTTGGCACGCGTGCCAGGCAGTACGGAACGACCTCGCCGCCGATCAGCAGGATGCGCTTGTCGCCCGCCGCAATCTCGGGGATGAAGCGCTGCGCCATGATGCTGCGCGCGCCGTCGGCGGACAGCGTCTCGACGATCGCGTTGCGGTTCGGGTCGTCCCGGCGCACGCGGAAGACGCCGCGGCCGCCCATGCCGTCGAGCGGCTTCAGGATGACGTCGCCCTCGCGCTCGATGAAGTCATTGAGCCGCGCCGCGTCGCGCGTCGCCAGCGACGGCGGCGCGAAGTCGGCGAACTCGGCGAGCACCAGCTTCTCCGAATGGTCGCGCAGCGCGCGCGGCCGGTTGAAGACGCGCGCGCCCTCGCGCTCGGCCTGCTCGAGCAGCCAGGTGGCGGTCACGTACTCGATGTCGAAGGGCGGATCCTTGCGCATCAGCACCGCGTCGCAGTCGGCCAGGCGCAAGGTCTGCGCGGCGTCTGCGCGGTACCAGTCGGCATCGTCGGCGGCAAGCGTCAGCGCCGATGCCTCGGCGGTGACGCCGGCGCCGCCTTCGCCACACTCCCAGCTCAGCCGGTCGACGGTCGTCGCCCACACCGCGTGGCCGCGCGCCGCCGCGGCGCGCATCATGGCGACGCTGGAGTCCTTGTAGGCCTTGAGGTTCGGCAGCGGATCGACGACGAACAGCAGGCGCACCTCAGGCCTCCGCGACGGCCGGCTCGGTGCGCTCGATCTCGATCGCCGCCGCCAGCGCGGCCAGCCGCGCGACGACGCCGTAGGCGTAGAAGCGGTTCGGCGCCGCGTCCGGATTCTGCCGAGCGTCCGGGCACAGGCAGCTGGTCTCGAAGGCCAGCGGCTCGAAGTGCATGCCCGGCGCGTTGAGGTTCTCGTCGACGCCGCGCGCCGCGTTCACGCGGTAGAAGCCGCCGACGACGTAGCGGTCGATCATGTACACCACCGGCTCGGCGACGCCGTCGCCGACGCGCTCGACGGTGTGCACGCCCTCCTGGATGATCACCTCGCTGACCTCCAGACCTTCCTTGACCACGCTCATCTTGTTGCGCTGGCGGCGGTTCAGCCCGATCACCTCGGACGCGTCCTTGACCGTCATCACGCCCATGCCGTAGGTGCCGGCGTCGGCCTTGACGATGACGAACGGCGTCTCGTCGATGCCGTACTCGCGGTACTTCTCGCGCACCATGCCAAGCACCGCGTCGACGTTGGCGGCGAGGCACTCCTCGCCCTGCCGCTCGTGGAAGTTGATGCTGCGGCAGACCGAGAAGTAGGGGTTGATGCGCCACGGGTCGATGCCCAGCGTCTGCGCAAACTCGCCCGCCACCTGCTCGTAGGCGGCGAAGTGGTTCGACTTCCGGCGCGTCGCCCAGCCGGCGTGCAGCGGCGGCAGCACGAACTGCTCGTCGAGTCCCCTGAGGATCTCCGGCACGCCGGCCGAGAGGTCGTTGTTGAGCAGGATCGTGCACGGGTTGAAGCCGTCCAGCCCGAGCCGGTTGCCGTTGCGCCGCAGCGGCTCCAGCGTCAGCAGCGAGCCGTCGGGCAGCTCGACCGGCGTCGGCGCGACGATCTCCGGCAACAGCGAGCCGATGCGCACGTTGAGGCCGGTCTGGCGCAGGATGCCGGCGAGCTGCGCGACGTTCTGCAGGTAGAACAGGTTGCGCGTGTGGTTCTCCGGAATCAGCAGCAGGCCGCAGGCCTCCGGGCAGAACTTCTCGATCGCCGACATCGCCGCCTGCACGCACAGCGGGTGGAAGGCCGGATTGAGGTTGTTGAAGCCGCCCGGGAACAGGTTGGTGTCGACCGGCGCCAGCTTGAAACCGGCGTTCCTGAGGTCGGTCGACGAATAGAACGGCGGCGTGTGCTCGTTCCACTGCGCGCGCAGCCAGCGCTCGATCTGCGGCGAGGCGTCGAGGAAGCGGCGTTCGAGGTCGAGCAGCGGCCCGGTGAGGGCGGTGGTCAGGTTGGGCACCATGGCGAGGCGGTCTCCGTGCCCCGGTCGATGGCGGGGGCGGGTTGTCGAGGACGAATGTTACACCGCGTCGGCGGTGAAGGATTCCGGCAGCAGCGCCTCTTGCAGGCTGCGCTGCGTGAACAGGTAACGACCGTCGCAGACGAAGCCGAGTTCCTCCCAGTTCACCGCGTTCAGCCGCGCGCACAGCGCGGCGAGGTCGGCCGCCGGGTCGTGCGGGAAGAGGGCGAGCACGGCGCCGTCGAAGTTGGTGCACGGATGCAGGAAGAACGGGCGCGGCTCGCGCGTCTTGCAGTTCACGTAGATGCGCGGCCGTTCGCTCTGCGGATGCAGGCGCCCCCACTGCCACCAGCTCTGCTCGTCGAAGCGGCGGATGCGCCGCGCCAGCAGCCGCTGCTTGAACGGCTTCAGGACCGGGTGCGGCGTGTTGAAGATCATCCGCCGCGTCCCGCCGTCGCGCACCGTGTGCGAGCAGACGAAGTCCGTCGTGCCGTGCTCGTCGCTGGCGAAGATCGCGTCGGCGCCGGACACCGCGCCGACCTTCACCGAGAAGATCGACGACAGCGGCAGCGTGCACTCGGCGCGGGCGAACGCGAGGTGGCCGCCGGCGAGCAGGAAGTGGCGCGCCTCGACGACGCCGGCCGCCTCGTAGCGCGTGCGTCGCGAGAAGTCCCCCTTTTCGAAGCGCCAGATCGCGCAGTTCGGCGTCGCTCCGGCGAAGATGCGCGCATCGCCCAGCTCGACGAAGTCGGTGATCGTGCCGGCGGCGAACAGCAGCTTGTTCAGCCGTACCGCCGAGGTTGCCTTGAGGAAGTCGCGTGGCGTGATGAAGATCAGCTCGCCGCCCGGCTCGAGGTGGCGCAGGCACTTCTCGATGAAGAACAGGTAGAGGTTCGAGCGCCCGTCGAAATGCTCGGCCGACAGCCGCGCCCGCGTCGCCTCCGGGATGTCCTGGTAGCGCACGTAGGGCGGGTTGCCGATGATCGTCGCGAAGCGTTCGCTTTCCGGATAGGCGAAGAAATCGAGGTTCAGCGCCCCCGGCGGGCAATGGCGCGGGTCGATCTCGATCGCCGTGCAGCCGGGCAGGTGGCGCGAAAACGCACCGTCGCCGCACGACGGTTCGAGCACCCGGCCGCCGCTCTTCACCAGCGCCAGCATGCGGCGGACGACCGGCTCCGGCGTGAACACCTGGCCGAGGCGGGCGACGTCGAGGGCGGGAGCGGAAGCTGGCGGCATGGGGGCGGAGAATAGCGGGGTTTGGCGCGCCCGGAAACTACGCCGGTTGGCCGGAAATCGTCGAAAACTTCCGCAAAACGGCAAAAAACCGTTAAAATTCACGGTTCAAGAAATTTCGCCCCACCGATCAACCGCAGTACCAACACACTCTGGAGTTTCAACATGGCTTCCACTTCCAACCGCGACCGCCGCTCCTCGCTCGAGCGCCGCTGCCTGTCGAAGGCCGCCAAGCGTCTGTTCCGCAACAACACCAAGGGCGTGCGCAAGGCGATCTACGCCGCCGAGTGCCACCAGCGCGGCAAGCCGCAGCTGGGCGCCAGCAAGTAATTCCGGCGCGACCGGAAACGGCGAGGGCGGCGCGGGCCGCCCTTGTCGTTTCCGGCACCGCCGCTGCCGTTCCGTCCGCCGTCCAGTTTCACCGCCGCTGAGCCTTCGCCAGCACCCATTCAGGATTCCGCCGTGCTCGTCGCCGCCAACATCACCCAGCAGTTCGGGGCCAAGCCCCTCTTCGAAAACGTCAACGCCAAGTTCGGCGAGGGCAACCGCTACGGCCTGATCGGCGCCAACGGCGCCGGCAAGTCGACGCTGATGAAGATCCTCTGCGGCATCCTCGACCCGTCGGCCGGCAACGTCTCCAAAGACAAGCACGAGCGCATGGCCTACCTGCGCCAGGACCAGTTCGCCTACGAGGACATGCGCGTGCTCGACGTCGTGCTGACGGGCCACGAGGAAATGTGGGCGTGCATGAGCGAGAAGGACGCGATCTACGCCAACCCGGAGGCGACGGAAGAGGACTACATGCACGCCGCCGAGCTCGAGGCGAAGTTCGCCGAGTACGACGGCTACACGGCGGAAGCGCGCGCCGGCGAGCTGCTCCTGGGCGTCGGCATCCCGATCGAGAAGCACGGCGGCCCGATGCGCGAGGTGGCGCCGGGCTGGAAGCTGCGCGTGCTGCTGGCGCAGGCGCTGTTCGCCAACCCCGACATCCTGCTGCTCGACGAGCCGACCAACAACCTCGACATCAACACCATCCGCTGGCTGGAAGACGTGCTGAACGCGCGCGAGTCGACGATGATCATCATCAGCCACGACCGCCACTTCCTGAACCAGGTGTGCACGCACATGGCCGACCTCGACTACGGCAAGGTGACGATCTACCCGGGCAACTACGACGACTACATGGAAGCGTCGACGCTCGCCCGCCAGCGCCAGTCGCAGGCCAATGCCAAGGCCAAGGAGCGCGTCGCCGAGCTGCAGGAGTTCGTGCGCCGCTTCTCGGCGAACAAGTCGAAGGCCAAGCAGGCGACCAGCCGTCTCAAGCTGATCGACAAGATCAAGCCCGAGGACATGAAACCGTCGTCGCGCCAGTACCCGTGGATCCGCTTCGAATACGACGAGAAGGAAAAGCTGCACCGGCAGGCGGTCGAGCTCGACGCCGTCGGCCACGCCTACGACGGTCCGCTGTTCTCGAACTTCACGGCGACCGTGGACGCCGGCGACCGCATCGCCATCATCGGCGAGAACGGCGTCGGCAAGACGACGCTCTTGCGCTGCCTGGCCGGCGACCTGGCGCCGTCGTCGGGCACCATCAAATGGGCGGAGAAGGCCCGGCCCGGCTACTTCGCGCAGGACCACGCGGCGCTGTTCAACGCCGACACGCCGCTCACTGACTGGATCGCCGAGTACGTGCGCATGGGCGGCTACGAGGGCGAGGACGTCGAGACGCTGATCCGCGGCACGCTCGGCCGCCTGCTGTTCTCCGGCGACGAGGTGAAGAAGGCGGTACGCGTGATCTCCGGCGGCGAGCAGGGGCGCATGCTGTTCGGCATGCTGATGCTGATGAAGCCGAACGTGCTGCTGATGGACGAGCCGACCAACCACCTCGACATGGAATCGATCGAGTCGCTGAACACCGCGCTCGAGAAGTTCAAGGGCACGCTGGTCTTCGTTTCGCACGACCGCGAGTTCGTCTCGTCGCTGGCCACCCGCATCTGGGAGATCAAGGGCGGGCAGGTCATCGACTACCGCGGCAACTACGAGGAATACCTCGCCAGCCAGGGCCTGGAGTAAGGCCGATGGCCGGCCGGGTCTGCCGGCTGCTGCTGCGGCTGCTCGGCTGGCAGGTCGTCCTCGTGCCGCCGCCGTCGGCGAAGACGGTGATCATCGGCTACCCGCACACGTCGAACTGGGACTTCCCGGTGGCGATGCTGTGGCGCTGCGCGACCGGCTTCCCGCTGTTCTGGGTGGCCAAGCGGGAGATGTTCGCCAACCCGCTGGGCGGCCTGTTCCGGCGCTGGGGCGGCATCCCGCTCGACCGCGGCCGGCCGGAGGGCTTCGTCGAGCAGGTCTGCGCCGAGTTCGGGCGGCGCGCGGTCTTCCACCTGGCGATCGCACCGGAAGGCACGCGCCGGCATACCGACCACTGGAAATCCGGGTTCTACCGCATCGCCGTCGCCGCGCAGGTGCCGCTCGGGCTGGGCTTCCTCGACTGGGGGCGCAGGCAGCTCGGCATCGGCGCCTGGATCGCGCTCTCCGGCGATCGCGACACCGACCTCGCGCGCATCCGCGCCTTCTACGCCGACAAGCGCGGTTGCCGGCCGCAGCAGGCCGGCGACATCCGCTTCAGGGATTGACCGGCGCCGGAGTTGCCGGCGCGGCGCCGGCAGCGGCCTTCTCCGCCTTGCGCGCGGCACGCTCGGCCGCCTTCGCCTCGCGCGCACGCCGCTTCTCGGCAGCCTTCGCCTCCTTGGCCTTGTGCGCTTCCAGCTTCTTCTGCCGCTTCGCCTGTTCCTCGGCCAACTGCTGCCGGTTCTCGGCGGCCTTGCGCTCCTTGTCGGCGACCTTCGCCGCGCGTTCCTCGGCGCGCTGCGCCTCCTCGGCACGGTAGGCCTCGCCCTGCGCCTTCTGCTCGGCCTCGCGCCGCGGCGCGTCGACCGCGCGCTGCGCGTCCCTGGCGGCGACGTCGCGGCGCTTCACGTCGCGCTCGATCTCCTTGCCTTCCTGCTCCATGCGCGTGGCGGCCCGCGTCTCCTGCGTGTGCGCCTTCTTCGCCTCCTCCAGGCACGAACTGACCAGGAATTTCTTGTAGCAGGCGTCGTTGGCCGCCTTCAGCCGCGCATCGGCCTCCTGCTGCAGGCGCGCCGCCTCGTCCTGCAGCCGGCTCGCCCGCGCCAGCCGCTCGCTGCGCTCGGCATCGCTGAGCGGGCGCGAATCGACCTGGGCGAGGGCGGCGGCAGGAAGCAGCAGCAGGAAGGCGGAAACTATCGTCGTGCGCATGGCGGTCTCGCGGTTCGAAGCCGGTAAAATAGCGATTTTACCTGCTCGCGCGCCGCCCGCCGGCGCCCCTCGCTCCGTCCGCCGCATGATCGTCCTCCGCAACCTCAGCTTCGCGCGCGCCGCGAAACCCCTCGTCGACAACGCCTCGCTGCAGCTCGGTCCGGGCTGGAAGGTCGGCCTCACCGGCGGCAACGGCTGCGGCAAGTCCTCGTTCTTCGCGCTGCTCACCGGCGCGCTGCACGCCGAGAAGGGCGACCTCGAGGTGCCGGCGTCGTGGGTGATCGGCCATGTCGCGCAGGAGACGCCGGCCCTGCCCGACCCGGCGCTGGACTTCGTGCTCGACGGCGACGTCGAGCTGCGCGAGATCGAGCGCGCGCTGGCCACGGCCGAGGAGAAACACGACGGCGTGAAGATCGGCGCGCTGCACGCGCGGCTCTCGGAGATCGGCGGCTATTCGGCGAAGGCGCGCGCGGCCGAGCTGCTGCACGGCCTCGGCTTTGCCGACGCCGACCTCGCCCGGCCGGTCGCCGAGTTCTCCGGCGGCTGGCGCGTGCGGCTGAACCTGGCGCGCGCGCTGATGTGCCGCTCCGACCTCCTGCTGCTCGACGAGCCGACCAACCACCTCGACCTCGACGCCGTGCTCTGGCTCGAAGGCTGGCTGCGCGCCTACCGCGGCACGCTGCTGATGATCTCGCACGACCGCGACTTCCTCGACGCCGTGGTCGGCCAGATCCTGCACATCGAGCAGGGCGGCATGAAGCTCTATTCCGGCAACTACTCGGCCTTCGAGCGCCAGCGCGCGGCGCAGCTGGCGCTGCAGCAGGCGATGTTCGAGAAGCAGCAGCGCGAGATCGCGCACCTGCACCGCTTCATCGACCGCTTCCGCGCCAAGGCGACCAAGGCGCGGCAGGCGCAGAGCCGGATGAAGGCGCTCGAACGCATGGAGGAGGTGGCGGCGGCGCACGTCGACACGCCGTTCACCTTCCGCTTCCGCGACCCGGCGGCGGCGCCCGATCCGCTGCTGGTGCTGCACGAGGCGCAGGGCGGCTATCGCAGCGAGGCGGGAACGAAGGTGATTCTCGGCGGCATCGAGCTGACGCTGCGCCCGGGCGAGCGCATCGCGCTGCTCGGCCGCAACGGCGCCGGCAAGTCGACGCTGGTGAAACTGCTGGCTGGCGAACTGGCGCCGCTGGCCGGCCAGCGCACCGAGGGCAAGGGGCTGGCGATCGGCTACTTCGCGCAGCACCAGCTGGAGCATCTGCGCCCGGACGAATCGCCGCTGCAGCACATGCAGCGCCTCGACCCACAGACGCGCGAACAGGAGCTGCGCGACTACCTCGGCGGCTTCGACTTCCGCGGCGACATGGCGACCGCGTCCTGCGGCAAGTTCTCCGGCGGCGAGAAGTCGCGGCTGGCACTGGCGCTGCTGATCTGGAACAAGCCGAACCTGCTGCTGCTCGACGAGCCGACCAACCACCTCGACCTGGAAATGCGCGAGGCGCTGACGCTGGCGCTGAACGAGTACGAGGGCGGCGTCGTGCTCGTCTCGCACGACCGCCACCTGCTGCGCACGACCGCCGACACGCTGCTGCTCGTCGCCGACGGCAAGGTGTCGCCGTTCGACGGCGACCTCGACGACTACGCCGGCTGGCTCGCCGCGCAGCGCGAGGCGGCGCAGGCACCGGCAAGCGAAGTCGCGCAGGACAAGGCCGCCGACAAGGCGGCGCGCATCGCCGCGCGCGAGCAGGCCGCCGCCGATCGGCAGGCGCTGCTGGCGAAACGCCGGCCGCTGCTCAAGGAGTCGGAAAAGCTGGAGAAGGAGATCGCCGGCTGGCAGGCGGAAAAGGCGCTGCTCGACGCCGCGCTCGCCGACCCCGAGGCATATGCGACCAGCGACCGCGCCGGGCTGGAAGCGAAGCTGAAGCGCCAGGCCGAGCTCGCCGCAGCGATCGACGCCGCCGAGGAGCGCTGGCTGGAAGTGCACACCGAACTGGAAGGGCTCGGTTAGAATCGGCGGACTATTCCCCTCGCATTTCCGCATGCGCCGACCGACCGCCTGGCTCGCCCTCCTGCTGCTGCTTTTCGCGACCGCCGCAGCGGCGCAGGCGCTGGCGCTGCGTGGCGCCAACGGCAGCGTACCGCTCGCCGCCCATATCGAGATGCTCGAAGACGCCGACGGCCGCCTCGACATCGGCACGGTGCGCGGCACGGACACCGCCGCCCGCTTCGCGCCGCGCCGCGGCAGCGGCGACCTCAACCTCGGCTATTCGGCGTCGGCCTGGTGGCTGCGCGTGACGCTGCAGCCGGACGCGGCGGCAGCCGGCGACTGGCTGCTCGAAGTGGCGTTCCCGACCCTCGACCGCGTCGACTTCTACGCGCCGGGCAGCGATACCACGCTCGTCGGCGGCGACGAGCGGCGCTTCGCCGAACGGCCCCTGCGCCACCGCCACTTCGTCTTCCCGCTGACGCTGGCCGCCGGCGAGACGCAGACGCTGTACCTGCGCGTGCAGTCCTCGGGCTCGCTGACCGTGCCGCTGACGCTGTGGCGGCCGGCCGCGCTGCACGCCGCCGACCAGGACGCCTACGGCGCGCACGCGCTGTACTACGGCATGCTGCTCGCGCTGGGCCTCTACAACCTGCTGCTGTGGTTCTCGCTGCGCGACCGCAGCTACCTCGCCTACGTCGCCTTCGTCGCCGCGATGGCGGTCGGCCAGCTGGCGCAGGGCGGCCTCGGCTACCAGTACCTGTGGCCGGACTGGCGCGCCTGGGAGGCGATCGCCTTCAGCTCGGGCTACGCCGCCACCGGCTTCTTCGGCGCGCTGTTCACGCGCATCTTCCTCGACACGCGGCGCCATCACCCGCGGCTCGACCGCGTCATCGTCGCGCTCGCGTTCGGCTTCGCGGCGGCAGCGCTGGCGCCGCTGCTGCTGCCGTACCGGCAGGCGGCGATCGCCACCTCGCTGCTCGGCGTCAGCTTCTCGGCGGTGGCGGTGATCAGCGCCGTCGCCTGCCTGCGCCGCGGCGACGTATCGGCGCGCTTCTTCCTCGCCGCCTGGGCGCTGCTGCTGGTCGGCGTCGCGCTGATGGGCCTGCGCAACATGGCGCTGCTGCCGACCAACGTGTTCACCGCCAACGGCATCCAGATCGGCTCGGCGCTGGAAATCCTGCTCCTCTCGTTCGCGCTCGCCGACCGCATCCACCTGTTGCGCCGCGAGAAGGAGGCGGCGCAGGCCGCCGTGCTGCAGGCCGAACGCCGGCGCATCGAGGCGCTGCAGCGCAGCGAGCGCGAGCTCGAGGCGCGCGTCGCCGAACGCACGCGCGAGCTGGCCGCATCGAACCAGCGCCTCACCGAGAGCGAGAAGCGGCTGCACGACATGGCGCACCACGATCCGCTGACCGGGCTCGCCAACCGCCTGCTGCTGTTCGAACGCATCGGCCATGCGCAGCAGCTGGCCGCGCGCCACGGCCGCGGTTTCGCGGTGCTGCTGATCGACCTCGACGGCTTCAAGACGGTCAACGACACGCTCGGCCACGACGCCGGCGACCAGCTGCTGCTCGCCGTCGCCAGGCGGCTGCGCGACAGCGTGCGCAGCGCCGACACCGTCGCCCGCATCGGCGGCGACGAGTTCGTGGTGCTCATCGAGGAATGCGGCGACGCCGACGCGGTGAAGGCGCTCGCCGAGAAGATCGTCGCCGCGTTGCGGCGGCCGGTGGTGCTCGACGACGGCGAGGTGACGATCGGCGCCAGCGTCGGCATCGCGCGCTGGCCGGAACACGGCGAGGGCGCCGAAGCGCTGCTGCGCGCCGCCGACCAGGCGATGTACTCGGCCAAGCGCATCGGCCGCAACCGCGTCGCCGTCGCCGCCTGACGGCGGTGGTAAAATCCCCGCTTTTCCCGCGCTGCCGCCAGCGCGGCGACTGACCTAACGCAGGAGAATTGCGGTGAGAATCGTCTGTCTTGACCTCGAGGGTGTCCTCGTCCCCGAAATCTGGATCGAGTTTGCCGAGCGCACCGGCATCCCCGAGCTGCGCCGCACGACGCGCGACGAGCCTGACTACGACAAGCTGATGAAGTACCGCCTGGATATCCTGCGCCAGCACCAGCTGGGCCTGCCGGACATCCAGAAGGTGATCGCCGAGATGGGGCCGATGGCCGGCGCCCGCGACTTCCTCGACAGCCTGCGCGAGGCCTACCAGGTGGTGATCCTGTCCGACACCTTCTACGAATTCGCGCACCCGCTGATGCGCCAGCTCGGCTGGCCGACGCTCTTCTGCCACTCGCTCGAGGCCGATTCGACCGGCATGCTGGTCAATTACCACCTGCGCATGCCGAACCAGAAGCAGGAAGCGGTGCGCCGCTTCAAGGAACTGAAGTTCACGATCGTCGCCGCCGGCGACTCGTACAACGACACGGCGATGCTCGGCGAGGCGCACGGCGGCATCCTCTTCCACCCGCCGGAAAACGTCGTCCGCGAGTTCCCGCAGTTCCCGGTGGTGCGCGATTACGGCGCACTGCGCGGCGAGATCGACCGCGCCTTCGCGCGCTACTAGAGACGAGCGGCGACGGGCTGGCAACACCAGCCCGCCGCCTTTGCCCAGCCCCCCAACCCTGGCCCCTGCTCCCCGAAATGCACCGCGAACGCTTCTACACGCTGACCGCCTCCTGCCCCGACCAGGTCGGCATCATCGCCCGCGTCGCCGGCTTCATCGCCGAGCACGGCGGCTGGATCCTCGAATCGAGCTACCACGCCGACAGCCTGACCGGCCGCTATTTCATGCGCCTGGAGATCAAGGCCTCGTCGCTGCCCTTCCTGCTCGCCGAGTTCCGCGAACGCTTCCGCACCGCGGTCGCCGAGCCGCTGGCGATGAGCTGGCAGATCAACGACTCGGCGGTGAAGAAGCGCCTCGTCGTGCTCGTCTCGAAGCAGGAACACTGCCTCTACGACCTGCTCGCGCGCTGGCAGGCGAAGGAGCTGGACATCGAGATCCCGTGCGTGATCTCGAACCACGACGCGTTCCGCGGCTTCGTCGAGTGGCACGGCATCCCCTTCCACCACGTACCGGTGACGCCGGACAACAAGGCCGGCGCCTACGCCGAAGTGCAGCGCATCTTCGAGGACGTGCGCGGCGACTGCATGGTGCTGGCGCGCTACATGCAGGTGCTGCCGAGCGGGCTGTGCGCCGCCTACCCGGGGCGCATCATCAACATCCACCATTCGTTCCTGCCCTCGTTCGTCGGCGCCAAGCCCTACCACCAGGCCTACGAGCGCGGCGTCAAGCTGATCGGCGCGACCTGCCACTACGTCACCGAGGAGCTCGACCAGGGTCCGATCATCGAGCAGGACGTGATCCGCATCGACCACTCCGACTCGATCGAGGACATGGTCCGCTACGGCAAGGACATCGAGAAGACCGTGCTCGCGCGCGGCCTGCGCTACCACCTCGAGGACCGCGTCCTCGTGCACGGCAACAAGACCGTCGTCTTCCGCTGACGGCGGACCCTTGTCGAAGGACAGGTACGCGCCGGCACCGACGCGTTCCGTGCGCCGCTGCCGCTGATCAAGTAGGCCGCACCTAGTCGAAACGCCGCCGCCGGACGGCGATCGGCATTCCCGACACCGTGTATTCCGCCGCCGCGTAGTCGGCCGGCTGCCCCGCCTCCTCCCAGGCACGCGCGCTGAGCAGGATCTCGCCGCGGCCGGCGAGGTCCTCGCCGAGCTTGGATGCGACGTTGACCGCATCGCCGAAGAAATCGGTCTCGCGGATCAGCAGGATGTCGCCGCAGTCGATGCCGATGCTGGCGCCGACGCTGCGCCCGTCGGCGGTTTCCAGCCCGCGGCCGGCCAGCTCGCGCTGGATCGCCTCGGCCGCCCGCAGCGCCTGCGCGGCTGTCGGGAAGACGGCGAAGACGTTGTCGGCGTCGCGCTTCACTACCTCGCCGCCGGCGGCGACGATCGGCGGCTCGCAGAGGACCTGCATGCGCCGGATCAGCGCCAGGTGGGCGAGGATTCCGGTGCGCCGCACCGAAATCGAGAAGTCGGTCATGTCGAGCACCAGCGCCGTGCGGTGCACCTGGAAGGTCCGGCGGATCAGTGCCTCGATCTCGGCGCGGTCCTCGGGGGCGGCGGCGTTGAGCGTGTCGAGCAGGTGGTCGAAGGTCTTCATCGCATTCTCCGTCAGTCGCCCTCAAGGGGCCTTCCTCGTAATACGCACGGCGCGTTACTCAGTCGGCATAGCGGTGCACGGGCGCCGTGGCGACCGGCAGCAGGTGGATCGCCGGCGGAGCGCCGGCCGGCCAGTCGATCAGCAGCATGCCGCCGGGCTCCATCGTCCACGCCAGCGCGGCGGCATCGCCGGACAGGTCGAGCGCGATCTGGTGCGCCGGCGACGGCGCGATCGCCAGCGGCCGGCCGGCGAACTCGCTGAAGATCGTGCGGTGCACGTGGCCGCAGAACAGCGCGCGCACGCGCGGATGGCGGTGCAGCCAGGCAGCGAGCGTTTCGGCGCCGGCCAGCCCGATCGCGTCCATGCCGGCGATGCCGGTGCGCACCGGCGGATGATGCAGGAAGAGCAGCGCGTCGCGGTCGGCGCGCAGGTTCGCGTCGAGCCAGGCGAGCTGCGCCTCGCCGACGGCGCCGCCGTCCTCGCCCGGGACCACCGTGTCGACCAGCAGCAGGTCGCCGGCGTCGCACTCGCGGCGCTGCTGCGCAAGCTCGCCGGCCGCCCACGGCTGCTCGGGAAAGGCGGCGCGCAGCGCGGCGCGGTCGTCGTGGTTGCCGGGCATCAGCGCCCAGGGAACGGCCAGCGCCGCCAGCTGTGCACGCAGGTGCGCGTATTCGGCGGCGGAGCCGGCGTTGGCGAGGTCGCCGGAGAGGACGACGAGGTCGGGCCGCGGCGACAGCGCGTTGATGCGCGCGATCGCCTGCGCCAGCGCGCCGGCGGTGTCGATCTGCCGGTAGAGCAAGCGTCCCGCCGCGCGCAGGTGCAGGTCGCTGAGCTGGACGATGCGGGCCATGCGCCGGGGAAAGTCAGTCGCGGCGTTTCTGGCCGGCGCGGCGCATGATCCGGCGGCACAGGAAGCGCGCCCACGGCGTCAGCCGGGGGAGGCCGAGGTACTGCAGCAGGAAGTAGAGGCGCGCGCTGCGGCTCCAGTGCCGGGCATGGCGGTTCAGGGCGTCGAGGTCGTGGATGGTGCGCAGCGGCGGCAGCAGGGTGGTGCGCGATTTCTCCAGGTCGATCAGCGCCGCCTCCGGGGCGCTCCCGTCGCGCAGGCGCACGAAGAGGTGCTTCGGGTAGAGCGAGCTGTGCTGCACGCCGGCGTCGTGCAGCCGGCGAACGACGTCGGCGACGCTGCGCAGCACCGCCCGCTGCACGGCGAGCGGCGGCCGGCCGGCGGCAAACAGCTCCTCGGTGACGGTGTCGAGCGGACGGAAGCCCGCCAGTTCCTCGGTCATCAGCATGCCGCGCGCATTGCCGTCGACGATCGCGCTGGCGAAGTACAGCGGCCGCGGCGCCGGCACCTCATGCGCCTGCAGGTAGCGCAGCATGCGGAACTCGCGGGCGAAGGTCGGCTCGCCGGCGAGCGGGTGGCGCCAGCTCCGCCGCTGGTGGTTCTCCTGACGTTTGAGGAAGACGCCGAGTTCGCCGCCGGCGGGCAGGGGCAGGGCGAGCCGGCAGACGCCGCTCCAGCCGCCGCGGCGGACGTTCGGCTCCTCGAACCATTCGGCACGCAGCGCCCAGACGTCGTCGACGCCGGCGAGCCGGTTCGCTTCCAGCAACGCCTTCCGTTCGGGAGAGATGTACAACGCCAAGAGGGCTTCCTTCGTGATTGTGTCGGGACCGCCGTGCAGCGACGCTGCGGCTCCGCGGCGATGGCCGATTATGCCACTGCAGCACGAAAAAAACGGGCGCCCGAAGGCGCCCGTGATTTGCTGCGGAGGAGGGAAATCAGTGGTGGTAGGCCGATTCGCCGTGGGCGGTGATGTCCAGGCCTTCGCGCTCTTCTTCTTCCGGCACGCGCAGGCCGATGACGATGTCGACCAGCTTGAAGGCGACCAGCGAAACCACCGCCGACCAGACGACGACGGTACCGACGCCCCACAGCTGCGAGATCACCTGCGCGGTCATGTCGTAGTCGCCGACCTTGTTGGCGACGTAGTCGTACACGCCGGTGCCGCCGAGCGACGGTGCGGTGAACACGCCGGTCAGGACGGCGCCGAGGATGCCGCCGACGCCATGCACGCCGAACACGTCGAGCGAGTCGTCCATGCCCAGCATGCGCTTCAGGCCATTGACGCCCCACAGGCAGATGACGCCGGCGAGGAGGCCGATGACGATGGCGCCGACGATGCCGACGAAGCCGGCGGCCGGGGTGATCGCGACGAGGCCGGCGACGGCGCCCGAGGCGGCGCCGAGCATCGACGGCTTGCCCTTCAGCATCCACTCGGCGAACATCCAGGACAGCGCCGCGCAGGCGGTCGCCAGCCAGGTGTTGACCATCGCCAGTGCCGCACCGCCGGAGGCTTCGAGCGCCGAGCCGGCGTTGAAGCCGAACCAGCCGAACCACAGCAGCGAGGCGCCGATCATGGTGAAGGTCAGGCTGTGCGGGGCCATCGACTCGCGGCCGTAGCCGATCCGCTTGCCGATCAGGAAGGCACCGACCAGGCCGGCAACGGCGGCGTTGATGTGCACCACGGTGCCACCGGCGAAGTCGAGCGCGCCCTTCTGGAACAGGAAGCCGGCGGTCTTGCCCGCGGCTTCACCGGCAGCGGCGTCGACGTAGGCGTCCGGACCGGCCCAGTACCAGACCATGTGCGCCATCGGCAGGTAGGACAGGGTGAACCAGATGACCATGAACACCAGCACCGCCGAGAACTTCACGCGCTCGGCGAAGGCGCCGACGATCAGGCCGCAGGTGATCGCCGCGAAGGCGCCCTGGAAGATCACGTAGGCGAACTCGGAGATGACCACGCCCTTGGAGAAGGTCGCCGCCACCGAATCGACGGTGATGCCCTTCAGGAACAGCTTGTCGAGCGTGCCGAAGAACGCACCGCCTTCGGTGAAGGCCACCGAGTAGCCGTACACCGCCCACAGCACGCTGATCAGCGAGAAGGTGACGAAGACCTGCATCAGCACCGAGAGCATGTTCTTCGAGCGGACGAGGCCGCCGTAGAACAGCGCCAGGCCGGGGATCGACATCAGGATCACCAGCGCCGCGCAGACCATCACCCAGGTGTTGTCGCCCTTGTTCGCCACCGGCGCGGCGGCGGGCGCCGCGGCCGGGGCGGCTTCGGCGGCCGCGGGAGCGGCGGTGGCAGCGGCGGCCGGTGCTTCGGCTACCGCCGCGGCGGCGGGCTTGGCGTCCGCCGCCGGCTTCTCCTCGGCCCAGGCCGGAGCGCCGACGAGGACGACACCGACCACAGCCAGCATTGCAAAGATGCGCTTCATGTTGTCGCTCCTCAGAGGGCGTCCTCACCGGTTTCGCCGGTGCGGATGCGGATCACTTGTTCAAGCGGGAAGACGAAGATCTTGCCGTCACCGATCTTGCCGGTGCTGGCGGACTTCTCGATGGCTTCGATCACCTGGTCGACGACGTCGTCCTTGATCGCCGCCTCGATCTTCACCTTGGGCAGGAAATCGACGACGTATTCGGCGCCGCGGTAGAGCTCGGTGTGCCCCTTCTGCCGGCCGAACCCCTTGACCTCGGTGACGGTGATGCCCTGCACGCCGATGGCGGACAAGGCCTCGCGCACCTCGTCGAGCTTGAACGGCTTGATGATTGCGGTTACGAGTTTCATGATGGTCCTCTGTCAGGATCGGAGATGGATCAGAAGGTCCGCGACACGGACAGCACGGCGATGCCGCGGCCGGCGTCCTTGTTGCTGCTCGACAGGTCGAGCGCGCCGTCGTCGTCCTGGATCGACTTGGCGAAGCAGTACGGCTGGTAGGTCGTCGCGCCCGAGCAGTCGCCGTCGGCGTTGGTGCCGACGTAGGAAAGGCCGACCACCCAGCCGCTGAAGTCCTTGGTCACGCCGACCTTCCAGTCGGTGTAGCTGCCGTTGCTCATGCGCTTCGCCGAGAGGTGGCCGACGTGGCCGTTGACGCCCCAGCCGTTGCCCAGGTCGTAGGAAGCCGACAGGTCGATGTAGTGCGTACCCTTGGTGCTCTTGCCGGTCGAGGCGCCGGTCGAATCCCAGCCGCGCAGCGAGAAGTAGTCGTCGACCGAGTGGTAGTACTTCAGCGACACGGTCTTCCACGAACCGCCGATGTACAGTTCCTTGTTGGTCACCGCGCCCTTGTCGGCGCCGATGCCGAGGCCACGGCCTTCCGAGCCCGGGTAGTAGTAGACGATGCCGCCGAGGTCGAGGCCCCAGTCGCCCCAGGTCTTCTTCCAGCCGCCGTAGAAGTCCATTTCCAGGTTGCCGTCGGGGAAGCCGGCGCCGGAGCTGACGTTGGAGTTCCAGTTGCCGGCGTAGAAGCCGCTCTCGTGCGCGTAGTCGAAGCCGCCCTGCAGCGCCGGCTTGCCGTAGGTCTGGTCGATGCCGCGGAAGCGGTAGCTGGAGAACAGGCCGATGTTGGCGGTCAGCGTGTGCGGGCTGGCCGGGGCGGCCTCGGCCGCCGGCGCGGCGGTCTGCGCGGCGGCCGGCAGCGCGAAGGCGGTGGCGAGAGCGGATGCAATCAGCAGCTTTTTCATGGAGCGACTCCTTGGTAGTTGATCTTGAATCTTGAATAAATAGCTTGCGTTCGTTCTTAGCATCAGCCGTGCCAGTTTTTTTTGCATTCAAAAGCAATAACTTACCGTGGCGCACCAAATCGCCGCCCGATTATCCGCACCTTTGCGGTGCGCGATCGGCGGCCAGTGCGCCAGCACGGTGCGGGCCGGCCACGACAAGCCGCTGTGCTAAACTCGGCCGCTCCAGAACGCCTGCCCGCCCGGGGGAAATCACGATGCTCGACCCGAAGCTTTTCGAGGAACTCAACAGCCGCCTGTCGGCGCTGATCGCCGCCAGCCCGGCCAGGGACATCGAGAAGAACGTCAAGGCACTGCTCGCCAGCGTCTTCGAGAAGATGGACCTGGTCACGCGCGAGGAATTCGAGATCCAGACGCAGCTGCTGGCGCGCACGCGCGAGAAGCTGACGGCGCTGGAGGCGCGCGTCGCCGAACTGGAAAAGGCCGCACCGCAGAAGTAAGCGCCGCATGCCGCTGGCCATCGTCCGCAGCCGGGGTCTCGACGGCCTCGCCGCGCCGGCGGTGGCGGTCGAGGTGCACCTCGCCGGCGGCCTGCCGTCGGTGACGCTGGTCGGCCTGCCCGACACCGAAGTCAAGGAAGCGCGCGACCGCGTACGCGCTGCGCTGGTCAATTCCGGCTTCGAATTCCCCGCCCGCCGCATCACGATCAACCTGGCGCCGGCCGACCTGCCCAAGGAGTCCGGCCGCTTCGACCTGCCGATCGCGCTCGGCATCCTCGCCGCCTCCGGCCAGCTGCCGGCCGACCGCCTCGACGCGCACGAATTCGCCGGCGAACTGTCGCTGTCGGGCGAACTGCGCCCGGTACGCGGCGCGCTGGCGATGGTGCTCGCCGCCGACGCCGGCGAGCGCAGCTTCGTGCTGCCGGCGGCGAGCGCCGCCGAAGCGGCGCTGGCACGCCCCGCCGGCGTCTTCGCCGCGACCGGCCTGCTCGCCGTCTGCGCCCACCTGCGCGGCGAGTCGCCGCTGCCGGCAGCCGCGGCGACGCCGGCCGCGATCGCCGACAGCTACCCCGACCTGGCCGACGTGCGCGGCCAGGCGCAGGCCAAGCGCGCGCTCGAAATCGCCGCCGGCGGCGGCCATTCGCTGCTGCTGTCCGGCCCGCCGGGCAGCGGCAAGTCGATGCTGGCGGCGCGCCTGCCCGGGCTGCTGCCGCCGCTCGCCGACGGCGAGGCGCTGGAGTCGGCGGCGGTCCTCTCGCTCGCCGGACAGTTCCGCCCGGCGCAGTACGGCCGCAGAAATTTCCGCCATCCCCATCATTCGGCGTCGGCAGTGGCGCTGGTCGGCGGCGGCTGTGACTTATACAAATTATTGCGACATTGTAGAAATAGCTGCGACCAACTTGCTGAGACTGTAACAGCAGTTCTGAACCCCCTGACGCCCTGCCGGTGTAAGCCGTCAGGGCGTTTTTGCGTGTGAGGTGGTATGCCTATTCCGTTCCAGTTTGAGATTCTGAAGACGCCAAGTGTCACTAGAATCCCCGGCCTTGCACTACCTGCAGGCTCATATGTCGCTTGGACCTATAACGGCGTCGTTAAGAATTTGCAGGCGAAATCACAGCCATTAGCCTTGGTCGGCTTCCGCCAGATAGTTGAAGGTTCCGTTGCAGACGATTTAATTCTCCGCCGCGTTCCTCTGACCGCCCTTGGGCAAGTCCGAATTGGCACGATTTGGGCAAACAACATGAGCCATACGTCAGCCAAATTTGAGGAATTCGATTTCGAAGTAGATTTCAGAGGCGCCGCTTGGCAACACACTTCCTTTTTTTACGCCTCGCCAAGTACTAGAACTACGCCGTACCCGATGGAGCTCTACCCGCTCAAGCACCAAAAAGACAAGAATTGGAACATCGAATTTAAGTTGCAGAATGGCGGAAAGCTAGTGGTTCCATGCCTAGAATTCTATTCGCGGTGTTACGGGAGATCAGAAGAGTTGAACCGGATTCTTGCTACGTATGGGTGGGATGAAGTTAACAAACGTTTCTATGCTCCGTTAGAAGAACCGGAGGAAAGCGGGAAGTGGAAAGTAAAGCTGCGGAAGCGGCTACATAACGGCGATACCGTGTTCCTAGCACACGCGAAATACGATCCATACACGCAGCGCGTCGCTCGAGAAATCTATGGTCAGCTGGAAAGCCAGTTTGTTCCAAGAAACAAGGCGCCATCCTTCCTGAAGGTTGCCCCTTGGTTTCAGGGTCCAGCTGAGCTTCGTTGCCAAGGGATATGGTTTGACAATCAGCGATCCTTCCTAGCCCTTCGAGTTATCGGTGGTTCGGATCCCGATGGAATTTTGATCGAGCGCGGCCGGGAAAATACGAACAAAAATATCGAGGGCAACCCAGATCTGGAAAACGACAACGCTTGGGAAGGTGCCATAGAAAAGCGCTTAATTCGTCCCCCAGATATAGTTGATCTAACAGGCGATGACGAGCCAAATCATGGAACAGGTGCAGTTGAAATTCTGGATCCGAAATTTGTAGTTCTTGGCATTCCCCGAGCTGTCGTAGATCGACATGGCGAACGGATTAGTTCGTCTTCTAAAAATCGACGTAAAGGCGGTAATGAATCAACCAATTCTTCAGGCGAACGCCACGGATCGGGAAGTGGCATTGGCTATGCATCGATTCACGCTCCTGTACACCTTGAGTCCCATGGCGCACTACTAGATATGTGGAATGCGACAAGCAGCCTGAAGAAAAAGCATCCTGAGCTAATACAAACCGCCGAGTGGTTTACCTTTGCGGATGGCTATCGGTCGGATGGAAATCCAAAGCTGATTGCGCTTGAGCCGATTGACGAAGAGGAGATTCCGACCACTACTCGAAACTGGGTCTATTTCGATGTAAAAACAGCACGACCACGAGGGCTGATGGTGCTGCGGATTACCTCTAGAGGCCGACCGATTTACATCGTGGAAATCGAGCGACGTCCTAGAAAGGTGGCAAACCAGTCTGATGTCGAGAAGGAGGGCGAAGAGGCCTACCGAGGCGTCATGGCAGTAATTGAAGACAGCAAAATCTTTGAACAGTGGCTACGGCGATTTATGTCCGACGTACGGTATATCCGAGGAATCGTAAGCAAGTTAATACCCCATTGCCCTGGCTTGGCAGATACGTTCACTCACCCTAAAACGCGCGGAGAATACATCCTTGGGGAGGCGGCACTGTTGCAGGCATTAGAAAAGGCAGGGATTACCCCGGGCATTCGGGCGAGCCGTTTGTAGTAGATGAAATGACTCGGAAGGTCATCAGCTTGTGCAAGCCACGCCGCCCCGGTGAAGTCACCATAAACGGCGGGCTACTGTTGGCACTGCACTTCCTTTTTGCACATGCTGTATGGGCAGGCACGCTATCTTGCGAAGTCACAGCGGTAGCCGATGGTGATACGCTAACGTTGCTCGACGGCGTGAAGCGCCAACGCAAAATCCGTCTTAAAGGCATCGCGCTCCGGAGAAGCGGCAGGCGTGGGGACACGCTGCCAACAAAGTGCGCTAGCCAAGGAAAAGGAAGGGCACGGGTATCAATCTATGAATAGGACGAGATTCGAGCTGGACAACTCTTCTGATCTGAGGGTTATCCATCTGGTCTTTGAAACCAACTTTTCATCAGGGCTGAAACGCATGCGTGGCGGCCCGGGAGAACACGTTTTTGAGATATTTGGACGCTGGTTAGCTAGCGAAGCACCGTTTGTGTCGTTCTCTCGCGTCTACCAAACCTCGCTGACCACGTGGGCTGCGACGACAGGGGACGGCACGCAGATAACGTTCAGCGTGCTCGTCTAGGAAAATGAACGAAGATCGTTTTGATCAGTTGTTGAACGGTAAGCGTCCGGCCGCCACCGGCTTTCGTGCGTGAGTAGATTGATCCAGAGTGGTGCCCACCAAAAAACTGGTGGGGACTACTTTGAGGACAGGCATCTCGAAGGTGAGCCGCAAGGGTTGCCCGGATCATCCGATCGACTTCAAGCGCCGGCTGGCGACATTGGCGTGCGTTGACGGGGTCTCGGTGGCGAAGCTTGCACGGCGCACGGCGTCAATGCCAATCTGCTATTCAAGTGGCGCCGCCACTATCGCGCTGGCAAGTTTGGTGCGCTTGGCACTGCCGCTCCAGTTGCTGGAACGGCGCCGGAAGCTTCGGTGAAACTACTCCCGGCGCAGGCCGCTCCGATGTTGCACCCGCCCGATCCGGGCGTAACGGCGTCTCGGATCGAGATCGTCCTGAACGATGCCACGGTCCGGCTGTGCGGCGAGGTCAGCAGCGCTGCGCACGGTTCCTCGGTGATCTTGCGGTAGCCATAGACACCACCGCTCTCCAGCCAGGACTGCTTGATCAGTCCCGAGAGACGTTGATCTTCCTTCTTTCGGGCCGAGGTCGGATTGGCTTTCCAGACGTAGTAGCCGCTGGGATGCACGACCATCATCTGGTACAGCCGGCGGACAGGGTGCTGCCTTCGTGCGCACGGATGAACGGGTACCTTACCGGGACTCCTTGGCAAAGTACGCGGCGGCCTTTTTAAGAATGTCGCGCTCCTCGGTCATACGGCGCAGTTCGGCCTTCAATTTATGGATTTCAGCGGACTGGCTCTGCGTTTCGAGTCGTTCCGGTTCCGGCACGCTGTAACGCTTCACCCACTCATACAGGCTGTGCTGCGAGGCCCTATTCGGGCCGCAACTTCGGCGACCGGATAACCTCGTTCGGTGATTTGCTTGACCGCTCCAATCTTGAATTCTTCCGGGTAACGATTGCTGCTCATGACACCCCCTCCAAGGGCCCTCTGTTTAAGGCTTCGGAGTGTCTACGGGGGCCGGGGCGACTCAACCCTTATGGCATAATGAAGCAGAAGTTCGGATGAATTGTGGCAGCGTGGCGTTTGAAGTTTGATCTACGGGATAGACATGGCTCAGCGTATGACAAGTGTCAGATTCATCATTTTGTTCGTGGTTGCACTGCTGTGCGGTTGCACAGGAATGGGCGAGCGAACCAGTGACAGCACCAACGGTGATCACAAGGCCGGTTTCATTTCGGGTAGCAAGGCATCGGCAGTCGATCAGCCCGTGATCGTCTTCATCCACGGACTGGGCGGAGACGCCGATACTTGGTTCAACAAACGTTCGGGTGCGTACTGGCCTGCGCTAATCCCCGTCGACAACGAGAATGCGTTCGCTAAGACGGACGTCTTTGTCTATACGTACGATGCCAGTATCCTCAGCAAGCGCACGTCAATCGCAAGCTTGGCGGACGATCTCCATTTTGAATTGCGAGCCCAAGGTATTGATCAACGCAGGCGCATCACGTTCGTCATGCACAGCCTTGGCGGGCTTGTTGCTCGTGCGCTCATTCTGCGGCAGCCGAGCTACGCGGAACGCATCCAACTACTCTATTTCTTCGGGACACCAACGAACGGCAGCCAACTTGCAGACCTGTTGTCCTTGGCAGGCAAGGCAGTACCGGGGGGCATAAGCACCCATGCGCATCAGCTTAAAGAGATGCAGAACGATGACTTCCTTGCCGATCTTGAGACGGCATGGATCAACTCCAGGCTCTTCTGGATTCCGTCGTATTGCGCATACGAGAGAAATTCCGTGTTTGGGGTCGCATTAGTAGTTCCGTTGCGTAGCGCCGCTTCACTTTGCACTCACGCGATCGAGGCGATCAACGAAGACCACTTTGGTATCGTCAAGCCGGCTGACGCTGGCCACAAGTCATATAGGGCACTCGTTCAGGCGTTCCTGGAAACCCAAAGACCACCAAAGCCCGATGCGATGCAAGCAATCCTTGCAGCCATTACCGACGTCTCGCAGCGCGTCGACCAAGTTATTCGCTCGCAGTCGGCATTCGCCAACCGACCCCGCAAGGCCCGTACTGAACTGGCCACGATAGATCCCTCGAAGGACATTTACCTTCAGCTTCGTCTGTTTCCTGGCGACACTGTCCGTCTTCTCGACCCAGTAGCAAACGTTCCAGCCGTCTGCTTCGAGAACCGAAAGGATGGAAAGAAGAACTGCTTGGACAGCAAGAATAGAGAGCTCCAGTTCGATCCAAGGGGTGACGGAGAAACGGTCGTCATGGAGCCACCAAAGGCTGCTCCGTCCACGCCAGCAGCCCTCGAAATCACGTACAAGAGACACGGAGGTGAACCTCGCTATCTAGCCACGCCGGTGCCACTGCTGCAAGCGAAGACAAGCACGAGCACGTCTGACTTTAGCGCGAAGGGAGAGCAGAAGCCGCCGATAGCTGCTGAATCAGTGTGCGACGCGATCCTCGCCAAGACCAGTAGGGCGACATGTGCGCCGGCAGGCGACCAAGGAATTCGTGTCAGCCACCGAGCCAGTTTTCCCGGCGGAAAGGCTTCTTCGGCAGAGATCGCCAGCGAGATTGCGGCTATTGGCAAGTCAATCGATGAACTCGGCCTCACTGGAGAAGCGACCTTTTATGGCGAGGCCTCGGCGAAAGCATTTCCTTGCAGCAAGGCAGAGCCTCTCGTGAATCCGGTAGATCTCCGGAAAGCTATTGAGCCCGAGGTTCATCTAGGCATGAAGAACGCGGCAGGCCAAATCGTCATCGACGAGAGAGTTGTCTGCAACGATCAGGCTAGGATCGGGACTGTCTCAGGAAACTACCTGCTGCGTTTCGCTCGGGCTAAGTGGGTGGCTACCGAGTTGGAGCGGTTCTCGAATAAGCGCATCGTTGCTGCGTCGATAGTGCCAGAGGAACACGGGCTCGCTACTTCCGTTCGCAACGACGACAACCGAGTGCGAGTCGGCATTGACATCAGAATCCGGAGAGACGTTTCTGCTAGCCTTCTTCGCTAGGGGATGAAGTACGGTGAATGAGGAAGAGATCAAGGTCATGTAGGATCCCACGATTATCTAGATTTTTCCCAAAACTCCAGATTTCGTGGGATTTCTTCTCACGTTCAGCTAGAAACCAGGCGGCGTGAACTGGGGGCTGTCGCGTTCTGCGCAGCACGATTCCTGACAACTTGGGCAGTAGCACCTACGAATACAGCCACCTGACCCTTGCGGTGCGGGTGCAGAAAAACAGTTTCCCTCATCGGGAAATTCGACGCCGCAAGCCGGACAGATAATCGTTGCATTGTCGGTTTTGATGCATTCACTCATTTACGTCTCCATCAGTTCCGTTACGAGGTCACCACGCCAAGAATCGACGAATCTTCTTTGCCACAACTTTTAACCACAGACCAAAGCCGCACAAGCCAACGGCAGGTAACCCGCCAACGATCGACTCCGGGATCCACCAAGTCGGAATACCCGGCAACAAATCCGCCAAGGACTGTGGCATGTGAGTCGACTGGGCCGCCGATATCGTCACAGTACTGACTACGGTCGTCGCCAAATGTGCAAGAAGACCTGCAAGAATAAGTGTGGTCCCGAGCCTGAAAAAGACCTCACCGATCGCATTTATGCGCTGCGGTTCGGTGATGAAGTAATCAGCAATTTTGTCGATCATTTCTGGTTTTCTCCGTTGAAGATGGAATGTCCCATGCTACGGGGCAATGACTTTCAGGCCATGCGCTGGCAACAGTTCCTGCAAAACGAACCGACGGTGAACATCGGCAGCCTGCATGAAATGGAACGTCAGTGATTTTTCGGCGTCGTCAATTTCGCATCGCTGGAGCGCTGCGATGTCCTGGGCAAAATGCGCTGGCGCATAGTCCGGGATTGCCTCTGCCTTCTGTTGCCCAAGCATCTTCCCGGACATAAACGCGCTTTGCCAAGCAGCTGTTCGTTCTTCGAGCTTTCCTTCGACCGACAGGATGGTGGCCACTGGCTCGGCGATGGCATCGAAGTCGCGTTGTGCAGCAACGTCCGCATAGAACGGAGCCTGCGCGGCATAGCGGGAGAACATTTCATGCAGCCGCGTACATGCCTCGAAAAACGTCTGCTGATTGCGCCGCTCGCCGGATTCACGGCCGTCGCTGTAGGAAAAACTCCACGTCAGATAGGGGCGGTCCGGATAGGTTGCCACGCCTCCATGACCGAGGCCGAGAAGGTTGGCGGCACCCGCCGCGCGTTGCTCAACGAATGTATGAAATTTCGAAGTCACATAGGCCAGAATTTCCGCGTTCTGGATCTTGGGGGTGATCGACTCAGCATCGATTTGGTTCAAGGGTGACGTAATGCCTGAGAAACCGTAATGCGAGAATGTGTCGGCATAGACGTGAGCTGTGATTCCCATCAGGACGCAGCTATACGGCTCAGCGGCAAGTGACAAGGCGTGATCGACCATCTGGCGGGCGATAGCGCTATCTTTTTGGCAGACCAGCCGCTCTTTCAGAGTGCTTCCTTCGTTCCCAGGAAGGAAATGAAACGGTACCCATACCCGGCGCTGATCGGCAGGATCAATATTCGGAGCCAGTTCGCTGGGATGATGCGCGGTGGCCTCATGATGCAGATAGGCGCCGTCGAACAGCTCGGCGGATACTGCTGACGAATCGTCCACGAACTGCGCTGCTGTCGCGATGGCTTGGGCAACGTCCTGGCGTAATCCGGCAGTTCGCGCCATCGCATAGGTGCCGTAGTAGTGCATGTCCAGCTGCATGACTGAGTTTTCCTTAATTCGCTCCGGGACTCATGGGTCCCGGAGGCGTTGTGACGAGTTGTGCGCGGCGCAAGGCGCTACTTCTCCTTGCGGACGCCCTTGAACGGTTTGCCATCGGCTTTCTGGTCCATGAAACGCCCCGAACCAGAGTCCCGTTTGACCCAATTGCCTGCTGGGGTTTGAGTCTGGGACCGTTGCTTGACAGCACCTACGCGGCGTCCGTCGCCCGACGGAGGATTTTTTGCCATGTTGTACTCCTAGGTAAGATCAACAACGGGCGCGATGGGAGCGCAGCGCTTAACCGCTGCGATGCCATTCTGTGCGCCTTGCTTCGACGTATAGCCCTCCGAATGGGCGATGATCTCGCCATTTTCGGCTTTGAGCCGGAAGTAGTACTGGCCGTTGGTGCCTTTGAAAAGCTCGAATTTGCTCATGATGTCCTCTATGAATTAAATGCTGATTGGTTGCTACGCTGCTTGCCTTCGCTGTTCCTATATCGTTTCACCTCCCTTGTGATATTCTGATTCATTGAAGCCACTGAACCAGATGTTAAAAAAAAGCTACTGAATTCGAAAATACAAAAACTCAACCCCGCCAGACTCTGCGACATCTTCTCTGCGGAGTAAAAAGCCTTGTTCCCACAGTTGTTTAAGCTTGGTGCTCGCATTTGGAAGCTTAAGATCCAATTGCGTCACGGCATCAGCAGCTCTAATTACGGGCACCTTTAAAGCCAACTCAAGAATTTCAGCGTTCCCTTTACTTGGTTGTAAGCCAATGATCTTGTGGCTTCCGTCCCGTCGCCACAAGACTATGGGTTGCTCCTTTTTTTCCGCAGCAGATTCCCAGTTGTCCAAGAGATCTATGTTCTCCAAGTCAACAAGGCAAAATCCTTTGTCTCCCCTGTATCGTCTGGCCAATTCCATGACACTTTCTCTCGGAAAGGAAGCATCTGTCCTTGCGACTCCGTCCAGAGAAATCCGAAAAATCCGCTTTCCAGGGTTGCTTTCAACAACCTGCAGCAACTTTGAAAAAACTTCACGTCCTTCCTCATGTCCCCAACCATTTGGGCTCTCCATGAGGTCTAGAAGCCGGATGTTTTTCGTCATCTCGTTCATTCAATTCATTGAAGCAGAATTACCGGTGCGTGTCAAGACCAAAACTGAAGCAATAGTGAGTACCCCATACTAAGGGCAGCCCCTCCACGCAGAACGTTGTATTGAGTTCGTATTGCCCGTGGTTTGCGGCGAGCTGAATTCTAGATTGGGGGAGTCGCACCTCAACCGAGGCGTTGTACTTGATGGCCTGCTCGGCAGATGTCTTCAGTCCGCAGCCGCGGCCCTGCCCGTGCCTTGAAAGCCCTTCGCGAAATGCGCGAAGCAACAGATGTGCGTCAGACAGATGCTGGAGCGCTGGATATTCCGTGCAAAGCGCCGGACGAAGGGTTTCCATCAGCCCGAGGCCACTATCCGATACGACGACAATAGCCTTGCGACGACGGCCACCGTAGACCTGTAGGGCTGCAAATCCATCGAGCAATGTTGAGCTATGCTGGAAAATGTTGTCGATCAGCTCGCCGAATACAGTGAACGCAACATGACCAATTGTTTTACTGTCTTGAAGGTCTCCGACCGAATGCTCGATGACGTCGGCCAATCTACCGGGCAAAGTTCTATCGCAGCAGCTAGGGTTGATGCGGGCAATCTCAACCAAATCGCTGTTCTGGCCGCGAAAAATACTGGCACCAGATTCTTGTGGACGAGCGGGCAGTACATCAATCCCCCGGGCCAGATGATCAAAAAACCCCAGGCGATTCAGGTATCCCATCGTGCCGGGAAGACCCTCCTGGAAATTGAGGGTAACGCGGCGAGTTGTCGAATCCAACTGATTTGCCAGCGACAGTAAACGCACGCCAGCATCCACCATGACCTTACACCCTACGGGAATATCAAATCTCACCTCGTGGCTGTCTGGTGAATGGGGGCCAATATCCCCCGTAGAGGCAGCGTCGACGTCATGGGCTCGAACCCAGGTCGATGGCAATGAAATGACACAACGCAATCCTACGCTCCATAGTGTGAGCACTACAGAGCGAAGGTTACCCGATTGCCATAATCAGTGCAGTAGCGATCGCCAAAATTTCTGCGCAGTCATTTTTGTCTTCAGAAATATCAAGAGCCGTAGTTGGCTCGTACGGTTAATTGCCGCATGATCCTTTGAGGAGGATGAAACTATGCCCACAGCCCGTTCTACTGCTCGACTCGAAGCCCGAATCAGCAGCGATCTACATGCGATGCTCAAGCGTGCCGCCGAAATGCAAGGGCGCACTATGAGCGATTTCGTGGTTGCCGCCTTGTACGAAGCTGCGTGGCACGCCATCGCGCAGGCTGAGGTTGTTCGTCTGCCTCTGGGCGATCAGGAGTGCGTCGCACAGGCGCTGTTGGCGCCGCCACAACCGTCCCCGGCTCTGAGGCGTGCTTTCACCCGCCGCGAAAAGCTTTTGCGTGTTGGATAAGGTGAAAGATCAGTCAAGGAGAACTGCAATGCAAATGACCGCTTCCGATCTTGCGTACATGAAGGGTGAAGCCGCCGTTCGGCCCGGGGATGCCGTTGCGAGCGCACTGGCGCGCGCCGCCGAATTCGGATACCTCGTGCCGGGCGAGCAACGCAATGCCTTCGTCGCTGGCTTTATGGAAACGCTGCGGCGTGCCCAAGTGTGAGATTCGCGCTCTACTCCGACCTTCACCTCGAACTTTCGCACGATCCGTGGGAACTGCCACCGCTCGACGTCGACATGGTGATTCTCGCCGGCGACATCGGGAAGCATACACATGGCTTGGCATGGGCCGCGAACGTCTTTCGTCATGCCTCAATGCCGCCCCAAATCGTCTACGTCGCGGGAAACCACGAATACTACGATGCCCACCTTGGCATGCTTGCCGAGTTGCGTCGACCGCAATGGAAAATAGCAGGCATTAGCTTTTTGGAATGCGATACGCTGCTGCTTCCCGGGCTACGCGTCCTCGGCTGCACGCTCTGGAGTGGTTTTGATCTTAATGGCATGGACAGATTGTCCGAGCATATGTCGTACGCCAAGCTTGGCATCAACGATTACTGGTTGATTCACGCTGCCGGTGGCAAGGCGCTTCAACCAAGCGATACGCGAAAGCTGCATCAAAAGGCAGTGCGTTGGTTAGATTCCGAATTGGCGCAGCCGTTCGACGGCAAGACCGTGGTTGTGACGCACTTCGCCCCGCATCGCGGTTGCGTGGCTCCGCAGCACCAAGGCAGTGATCTGTCGCCGTACTTCGTATCCGATCTTGCCTGGCTGATGAAGAAACATCGAATCGATGTGTGGTGCCATGGGCATACGCACACCAACAATGATTTTGTCGCTGAAAACGGCTGTCGGATCGTCAGCAACCAACGCGGCTATCCGTATGAAACCGTTGCCGGAGATACCGGATTCCGGCCGGACCTGGTGATCGAGGTGTAGCACGGATCGCCGCTGGAGGAGATATCGACAGGCCACTGCCAGAAGGCTATACGGACTGATGACATAAATTTCGGTCGCTCTGGCAAAATGCGAATGACATTTGTCTATTGCGAGGTACCGAAATGTCTCGTCGTACGAAGATCGATTTGTCGAAGCCAGCGGATATCCGGCGACTGAAGGGCGAGAATCAATCAGATTTCTGGTTTCGCTTTGGAGTTACACAGAGCGGAGGATCGAGGTACGAAGGCGATCGGGAAATTCCAAAACCGGTGAAGATCCTGATGGCTCTTTACCTATCCGGCGTGATCGATGATCAGAAAATAGCCGATGCTTGCGGGGCTGCAGGTGTGAAACGTTAATACGGAGTGTGTCGTCAGGCCTTCGCTTCGACTATGGCATGAGCCTGGCGCTTGCTCAGCTTTCGAACCTGAGCGATCATGGCCAAGTGCTCTTTGCCTGGACGAGTACCACCTTCCCAGTTGTAGACTGTCTGCCCAGAGACATTGAACAGCTTTCCGAACTTCTCCGCTGACAGCTCCAGCCGCTCTCGGTGTGCCTTCAATCTGTTTGGACTCCAACGGATTTTTCCACCATCGATTTCCGGCGCTACCGGCTTCGCTTGCCTGTTCATCTTCGCGAGGCTAGCGACTTCCTTTTGCAGTGCCGCCACTTGTCGCTTGAGCTCGGCGATTTGCGCTCGGTACTGCGCCGACGCCTTCTTCAGTTTCTCTGTTTCACCTCGCACTTCCCGACGCGAGACGCGGGCGATTTCTTCCTTCAGAACGGCAGCGATGTTGGGCATAACTATGGCCTCTGCGGAGTAGGAAGTCGTCATTATGCCGGCTCACTGGCGAGACTCATATTGTGTGAGAGTCATCAATCTGGTTGCCCCTTACTCCGATCAATAGGCATAGCCATGAAATACATGTTGTATCCAACGGATACCTACAGTTATGCGAACGGGGTTTTTCAAGTAAACTTCAAGAGGCGACATTTCGGCCGGCTGGGATCTGCCCACAACGCTCGGAGAATTTAATGCCAGCAGGGCGCGTTGGCAGCTTGGCAGAGCTCCACTAATGCGACTAGTGAAAGACTTGGAAGATGAT